>NC_020126.1:1911562-2230156 GCF_000331735.1 Myxococcus stipitatus DSM 14675
CTCGGCTCACAGCATCGCGGACGAGCAGTTGACTGACTCCCCTAGGTTTGGCCGAAAGGAACGAGATGCGCGAAGGGATGGCTTCGACAAAGTCTACGAGTTGTTCTGGCTGAACGTCTTCGGCCCGAAGTTGGTGGAGTCCGTAGGTCGCGAGCGAATGCTCTCAACCCCTGCGCACCTCGTGGAGGAGTTGCCCAATGGCTCTGTCCTCCTCGTGCTGTGGCCTACTCCCACCGAATTCGCGAGTGACGAGGCGCGTGTCGCCCAGGCCCGCGCGCATGTTCACCTACGGCCAGACCTCGACTTCGACACGGTGCTGCGCACTCTGAGGGAGCGCAGTGCTGCTCTCGTCCCTGTCGAGCCACAATTCCATCCCGACGTCGCGCCGCTCCTGTCGCGACTTCCAGACGAGTTCGCAATCAGCACGCGGCAGCGAAAGATTGCCGAGCTCAACGCCTTCCGGCCCCCCGTGCCGGAGGAGTGGATGCCAGTCGCCTTGCCGTCAGACGTGGTGAACCCGGAACTCGTCCGCAGCCACTATGACGACCTGTCAGAGGGCCTCGTTGCCGCGCTGCACACCAAGGTCCCCGCCATCATGGAGGAGACGGCTGAGTCGCTCACCGACTTGGACTTCTACTTCTGGCGGGACAACTTTCCGGAGCGATACGCACGCGAACTCATCGACAGCCATACAGCCCCAGCGCTTGGTGCCTATCTAGGAGATGTCCTGGTGCGGCGGTTGGGCGGAACGTGGGTGCTGCGCGAGAAGATGGAGGAGTCCCAGGTGCGAGTGGGTAAGCGCGTCTGGCTGCCATTCCTTCGGGCTCGACGATACATGCAGTCCCGTCAGTCCCTGCTGGAGTACTCGCTCACGCAGTACTTCAAAGAGGTGGAGCGGTACCGACCCTGAGTGCTGTAGCCGGGGCGGTGAGTCACAAGGAAAAGAGGGGAGGGCGCCTGCTGGCGGGTGTGGCTGGTGACTCCGCGCACGCCTTCCTGTGCATGGAGTCTCCTCGCCCTCTCCGGATGCATATGGACTACTCGCCCACCCCAGGCCTCCCTGGCGAAACGGTTCCCGGCGAAGGGCGAGTGTCTCGGTACGAATGAGTATCGTTTCTTGAGTGGGGGATATGAAACATCCAGGAATGGCGGCAATTATCGCCATGGCCACAGTGGTCGTGGCGGGAGTTTGGCTCATGCCGAGGCCTCAAGACGGGGCAGTCGGATGGGGCGAGGTGGCGCTACTTCTCATCCTCTTTGTTGGCTTGGTTCGCTACATGTCGTGGCGATTTCAGAAGTGGGAGGGGCTCCTGGTGCAGGGCTCCGCACTGCTAGCAGCTGGGGACTTGGGCGATGCTCGACGCGTAATCGAGGAGTCGGCACGCTATGCACTGCGGGCCCCAGAGCAGGTGCTGACGCGCGTGCACCTTGGATGCTGTGCGTTGTTCCAAGGAGGGGTGGACACTGCGCGCTCGGAGCTCCTGGCGCTCTCCCGTTGGTGGCGCACCAAGGAAGTACCCGACGTATACGCTGCCGCCCCCGAGATGTTGGCGGCCTGTCTCGCTCTCCAGGGAGACATGGGTGAGGCACGCCGCTGGCTGGAAGTAGCCCATCGTCGTCGTAGGCCAGGCGCTGCGAATATTTCGCTTGGAGAGGTGCTCATTCTATGCCGGGAGGGGCGCTACAGCGCGGCGGTGAAGCTGGTCGATGACCGCCTGGACGTGCTTGCGAAATCCCAGGTGCATGTCCGCAAGCTTCTTGTGGTGCTTCGGACGTTTTCCTTGGATGCGCTCGCGGCGGAGGGCGGGGCCGCGGTCGCGGGGCCGGGGGACCTGGAGTCAATTCGGCCTGGCGAGTTCAGCTACCTGGGGAGCCAGTGGCCGGCAATGGAGGTCTTCCTTCGCGCCCGCGGCCTGGGGGCGAAGGAAGCTGCCTGACGCCGCGCCGCGGGCTTCATGTAGATCCACGAGCGCGGCCTCGCGGAAGCTCACCTCACGATGCGGGGGCTTCAGCCCGGGATGCGTGGTTTCGAGACTTGCGAGGCCTGGAGGCCGTGTCTCGCGGAGAGGTCCACGCGCGAACGCATCAACCGTCACGCAGCTCGACCACTCGGTGCCTACTGGGAGGGGGGCCTGGAGCGGCGGCTGAGTGGGATGTGGGGGGCGCGAGAAGATGGAGGAGTCCCAGGTGCGGATTGGCGAGCGTGCTTGGCTGCCCTTCCTCCGTGCGCGCCGGTACATGCAGTCCCGCCAGTCGCTGCTGGAGTATTCGCTCACCCAGTACTTCAAGGAGGCGGAGCGGTACCGAACGTGAGGCGGCGGAGCGTTTGACCAGTAGTGGACGCTTCCGGATTCTGCCGCTGACGTTGGGACGCTATCTGCGGCTTCGCAGCCGGTAGGTTTCGTCCCGGCGAATGCACTGAGTAGGAGACGCGATGTCTGGGGTAGAGCCGAACGACGAAGTCAGCAAGCTGATCGCAGAGCGGATGATGCGCGTGCAGGACGTCCGGCCTCCAGAAGGCCACTCGTACTACGTCATCGAGGCGCAGACCGCTGCCAGCGAGTGTGCAGGCCTGTTCTGGATGCCGGGGACCGAGGGTGGTGTCCCTGTTTTTCAGAGCCGGGAGTTGGCGACAGAAGCGTTGCAGTTCATCCCCCCTCCACAGGTATTTGGGCTCGATGAGGCGGCGGTGGGATGGGGCGTACGGCCTCTGCCTGCTGAAGAGTTCCTCTCCCTGTTCATCAACCCCAGCCTGACGTTCTACGTCGTCGTTGAGGTCAGCGACTCCGGCATGGAGGCCCAGCCGTTGACAGATCCGCGGAGGGTGCTGCCTCTCGCTTCGCCACCTGGTGCGAGTGGCCTTCCGCGGTCCAGTTTGGAGTCAGCTCCAACGCAGACGCCTGAAGGGGAGCTGGCGAATGTTGAGACGCGGCTCACCCGCGCGAGCGTCGAGGGGCTTTCTCCTGGTGAGCGTCTTTGGAAGCTCATGGAGCCTGCCTTCGACCATGACGCGATGAGGGGGACGCATGGCCAACAGGTGCTCGCCTTGCCGACGTTCTTCATCCGAGACGTGGACAACGGAGGGCTGGACCAAGCGCTCTACAACTTCACCCCGGCCGCCGTGGACTTCGTGCTGAAGGCCTTCGATGAGGTTGGCGCGGACGAGCATGCCGCGACGGTGCAGTCCGGCATGCAAGCTCTCTTCGGCGCTACCCCTCCAGCGACACAAAAGGAGCGTCGCCAGATACTCGATACGCGCCCGCGGGCTTGGCTGGACAAGCACATCGATCCGCTGAGCGACCGCCTCATGGGTGAGGAGCGGCTGCAGGACTGCTTCCTGCGCTACGTCGACGCTCACCCGTCCGAGTTCTTCCGCGACTGAGACTTGAGGTCAGGCAACATCTCCTAGAGTGCTCGACAACCGAATGTGACACCTCCTATCAGTAGGTTAATTTGTTTTGCTTTGATTTACTCGTTCTGCACCGTCGATGGCTGCTACTCCAGTGGGCATTAATGGGAATGCAATTTGCGCCGGATTGTCGAGGAGACCGTACGACCGTTGATTGCCCATCCATGCGTATTCTTCCGTTCCTGATGCGGAGAGTTCATGATTGCGGTGGCTCTCAGGATTCCTGATGCTCTCTTGATGATGTCCCCTCTAAAGTGGCAGTGTGGCTCGGTTTTACGTTTGGCGAACCTGTGCTGACCTTGTGCTACATCATGCTACGTCCCTGATTCCTATTGATGGGACAGCGCAACCTCCTGAATCTGCTGGGCCTCAGCGCGGCCTTGGTTTCGGTAGAGAGAACTTCTTGACCAAGGTCGCAGGGCTACTGAGGATCTGACATCCGTCGATGGAACGCCTACTTCTGAGTACTCAGCCCGACCCTGTGAATCATCCGTGGAGCGCAGAAATGCCCCTTAGCGACAAAGAGATAAAGAGCGCGCTCGAGGCTGGGGCGCTCAAAATTGAGCCGATTATCGACGAGAACATTCGGCCATCGTCGTATGACGTAACCCTCGGGAATGAGTTGGCCTACTTTGTAGGAAACGAGCCGATTGATCTGTCGGTTGATCCGTCACCACGGACTGAGCGTCATGACTTGACGGTGTCGCCATACGTCATTCCGCCGAATGGCTTTGTGCTTGGCTCGGTGCGTGAATGGATCGAGTTTGGTCCATACTGCGGCTTTATTTCTACGCGAACAACGTATGCGCGGATGGGGTTGCTCTTCTCTGTTTCGAATTATGCCAATCCGGGATACAAGGGAAATCTGCCGCTCGCGATAGCCAACTTGAGTGGACTGCCAGTTACACTCACGAAAGGGTTGAGGGTTGCTCAGGTAGTCTTTCTTCGGACTGGCGAAGTGGAACGACCATATAGCCAACTGCCAGATGCGAAATATTTGGGTGAGCGGGGAGTGAGCTTGCCTAAGCCGCACTTGGATAGAGAGATTCAGCAGGCTCTGTCGTCTTTGGGGTTGCGTGGCTGGCGAATGCGCGAAGCGCAGCGTTTGATCGACGAGAAGACTGATAAGATAGCGGAGACAGTTGTTGGTCAGTTCACTCGTTCAGTGGAGTGAATTGTCTTGAGTGGATTTGATAAGAGAGAGGAAGAGCTTAAGAGACTTGTTAGGGAGGATGTGGTCGAAAAGGCCCTGGATAGGTTTATTGCGAACCACAAGACTCGGACAGGGAAGCAGCCTCCCGCCAAGGCGGTGGAGGAATTTCGCCAGGTATTGGCTGAGATGCCTGGTCTTGATTCTGTTGCTGAGTCTGTGGTTGGTGAGGTTAGTCGGCACGGCGGGCGGCAGATGGCTTGGGATCTTGTTGGCGCTGGCGTGCTCATTAGCGCGGCTGTGAATGTTTTTGCTGCGTATGTGTGGGAGGCTTTTCGGGGATATGCCCCTCTTCTTGGGGGTCTTTTTTTCGCCAGCGGAGCCGCGATCTATTTTCGGGAGCGATTGTCGTCTCGCTTGGTCGGAAAGTGGAGGACTGGTGTCGTTGTGCTTCTCGTTTTGTCTGTCTTTTTGGGGGCGAGCTGGGTGATTTGGGGACGCTGGCAAGCCCATCTCGCCACTGATCAGAAGTCGGGAGGACATGCTCGGGATGTGCGAACATCTGAGAATACCAGGGCTCCGTCTCCTGAGGACGTAACCGAGTTGGATGGCGGAGTTGACGGTGGTGTAGTTCAGAGCCCGAAGTCGAATTAGGCTGCGATGTCTCTCGTCGAGACTATTGCGTCAATCATGTGATGCTCCATTGGTTTGCTCCGCCAATGTGTGGACATGGTATTCTTGGAATGGGCTCCAATTGACGCCATGGCGCTTAGAGCCTATTTCGGTAGGGAAGAAGGTCGGCCTCCTGCCGGGTTGAAGAAGCAGGAGGACGCGGCCATGGGGTAGTGAAGAAGGATGACGGCTGGCGGGTGCCAGACGAGTTGTGGCGACGCATCGAGCGGCTGCTTCCTGCTCGGCCGGAACACCCGCTGGGCTGCCACAACCCACGAGTGCCCGACCGGCAGGCCCTGGATGGGATTCTCCTGGTGCTGCGCACGGGGTGCAGTGGGGCGCGTTGAAGGCCACGGGCCTATGCCATCCGTCCTCCGCCTACCGACGCTTCCGGGAATGGTTGACCGCAGGCGTCTTCCGCGAGTTCTGGCGCCAAGGGCTGATTGCCTACGACGGCCTGGCGCGGATTGATTGGCGCTGGCTGGCGCTGGACGGGACCCAGGGCAAAGCGCCGCTGGGCGGGGGAAAAACGGCCCCAATCCCACCGACAGAGCGAAGCGGGGGGCACCAAGCGCAGTCTGCTGACAGATTCGCGCGGCGTCCCCCTCGGCCTCGTGGTCGCTGGAGCCAACACGAACGACTTCAAGCTGGCGCACTCCACGCTTGAATCGATTCCTGTCCGACGGCCCCTGCCAAGTCAGGGCCGTCGCCAGACACTGTGCGTCGACCTGGGGGTATGCCTTCAGGTCCGCGCGCGAGCTGGCCCAGGAGTATGGCTTCACGCTCCGGGCCCCCAGACGACGCTCCCAGGTGAGGCCCCGGTGCGCACAACGTCGACGCCCTTCGCCGCGATGGGTCGTCGAGCGAACCCACTCCTGGCTCAACCGCTTCCGACGTCTGCTGGTGCGATGGGAGAAGCGAGAGGACACCTACGTCGCGATGCTGCACTTCGCGCTGGGCATCATCACTTGGTTCCACTCGCTCCTACCGAAATAGGTTCTTAGCCGACTAGCAGGGTGTTGAGAAACCCCTCCGAGGGATCGACACCCCGCACTGTGACGTGGTGTCCTCCGCGCATCGGAGGCAGCGATGCGCGGACGGCCCAAGCAGCAGACGACGCTGTTCAGCTTGAGGACGCCGGGAGACCGAGTCCCGGCGGCCCATCCGCTGCGCAGGGTGAAGGACATGGCGGACGCCGCGCTGGCGGCGCTCTCGCCGACGTTTGATGCGATGTACAGCGACACCGGCCGGCCGAGCATCCCGCCGGAGCAGTTGCTGAAGTCCTGCTTGCTCATGGCGTTCTACTCGGTGAGAAGCGAGCGGCTCTTCTGCGAGCAGCTCGACTACAACCTCCTCTTCCGGTGGTTCCTCGACATGGGGATGGAGGACGCCTCCTTCGACCACAGCACCTTCTCGCAGAACCGGGACCGGCTCCTGGAGCACGACGTCGCCCGGAGATTCTTCCTGGCGGTGATGAGTCAGGCGCAAAGCGCGGGGCTGACCAGCAGCGAGCACTTCAGCGTGGATGGCAGCCTGATTGAGGCCTGGGCATCCCTGAAGTCGTTCCGCCCGAAGGACGAGAAGAAGGAGCCGCCCGACGACAAGGGCAACCCGACGGTGAACTTCCACGGGCAGAAGAGGGGCAACGCGACGCACGCCTCGACAACGGACCCGGAGGCAACGCTTGCGCGCAAGGGCAACGGCAAGGAGGCGCGGCTGGCCTACAGCCTCAATGGCGTCATGGAGAATCGCAACGGGCTGCTCGTGGACCTCGCGGTGATGCCGGCGAATGGCTTCGCCGAGCGCGACGCGGCGGTGATGATGCTCGAGGGGCTGAAGTCCCGAAACGCGCGCGCTTCGGTGGGGGCGGACAAGGGCTACGACACGGCGGACTTCGTCGCGGACTGCCGGCGCATGGGAGTGACGCCTCACATTGCGCAGACGACGGATACTCGACGGCGCTCGGCCATCGACAGGCGAACGACGAGGCCTGCCGGATACGCCCTCAGCCAGCGGATACGGAAACGAATCGAAGAAGTCTGGGGCTGGATGAAGACGGTGGGCGGCTTCCGTAAGACGCGCTTCAAAGGCAGGGAGCGGACGGAACTGGCGGCCTACCTGGTAGGCGCCGCGTACAACCTGGTGCGGATGGCGCGGCTGGTTGCCGCATAATAGGCGCCCTTCGCCCTCCGCCTCGCTTGGATGACAAGGTTGAGAACGAAGGGCACGGAGAGGCCCGGTCTCATGCCTTCAAACCGGGCTTCTTCAACACCCTGCTAGGGGGAGTGTTCGGGCTGGGACATATCGGATGGTTGCGAGCCAGACCGAGTTTGGCGCTGGGCTCATGGTTGTGAAAGGCGAGACTGATAACCTTGGTCTTTCCTGTTGTGGAATCAATGTTGGTTTCCACAGAAGGGGCTGGGTTTCCTGCTGGAAGCTCTCCTGCGCCGTCAATGGATGACGGCCGTGGTTGGGTCGATGGTGAATGGTCCGAGCGAGAACTCGAACCGTCCCGTTGCCGCAGAAGTTCAGTAAGTGGCGGAATGGCGCACTCCTCCCGTGGCAGCAGCGAAGTCATGGCAGGCGCGAGCGGCTCTGGTCTTGAGTGTGTGAAGCCAAGGTGCTCGCACAGCTCGAGATGTCGAACGCCGTAGGAACCGGAGGACTGTCCGCTCTCCTCCCTGTCCAGGAGACCCAAGCCAGGAAGTAGCGGACGGTGGGGACAGATCTGTGCTGGTCGAGACGCGCTGCCGAGGCCGCGCAGCGCGTCTATCCTGCCCTGCGCGACGAATTCGTGAGCACCCAGTAAGGCCTGGCCGAGCTTTCACTCTCTCGGTTAACAAGTCGCTCGTTTGGGCATTCTGAAAAAGGGAAGAGGCGTAACCCTGGAAGGTACGACATCGAAATCCCCGAACTGTCAGACTGGCCTGCCCCGGCGTTCAACAAGACTTGTTAACCGCTCTCGGCCACTCTCTCCCCAGATTGGAAAGAAGAGAGCTTTCGACAGGCAATTGGAGGGCGGAGACGGGCGGGTGTCTCGCTCTGAGCGGCGGAGAGCAGAGAGTGCTCTCTACATCGCTGCGAGGAAAAATCTCTTGAGATTCAGGGACTTAAGCACGAAGGCCCCGCGATTTTCATCGCGAGGCCCGTGTTAACTCTGAAGGCTCAGCCAAGTTGCTTGAACCTTCAATCAGCTCTCCAGGAGGGACTTGCACCCTCAACCTCGCGGTTAACAGCCGCTTGCTCTGCTATTGAGCTACCGGAGAATGTGCTGCGTGAGAAGGAAAGAACCGGAGGCAGGCTTTGCACCTGCGCCTGCGGAGTCAGAGTCCGCCATCCTGCTGATTAGACGACTCCGGTAGGAGAGAGAGGAAGCGGGTGACGGGATTCGAACCCGTGTCGCTGGTCTGGGAAACCAGCATCCTGCCGCTGGACGACGCCCGCGCTGCTGCTCGAGATACCTCCGGAGGGATTCGAACCCTCGCCGTCCGCTTAAGAGGCGGATGCTCTTCCAATGAGCTACGGAGGCGTGTTGTCTGCCGTCCCCACTGAGAGCGGACGGCATGAATTCACCACGACGATTCAGTTGTCAGTGAGCCTGTGACAGTCGGGGTACTCGGACTCGAACCGAGATTTCTCGCGTATCAGACGAGTGCCCTGCCCTTGAGCGATACCCCGTGAGGTGTGTGAGGCGGAGCGGAGTGGACCCCGCTCGTGCTGCATGGGGACGCTGGGAGTTGAACCCAGCGGGCCCTGTCGGGCTCGGGCTCTACAGGCCCGTGCGTCTTCCCTAACGCGCTACGTCCCCGGAGGAGAGGGGCCCAGAAAGCCGAAAGGCCGGGTCCCTTGGATGGGAGCCCGGCCTCTGCGTGGCTTGGCGCACCGATGTCGGAGCGCGAGCGTCAGCAGGGTACGGGCGGATGACCGCCAATCCGGTCAAATCCCACGATGCAGTTCGAGCCAAAGCTCATGAGGGAGCTGGAGGCGGCGTCGAGCTGGGTCCAGAGATAATTGCGATAGCTACGCTTCATCGGGTTCGTCTGCGCCGTCAACGTCGTCATGGTCGCCGCTCCTTTCCCTGGAGACCTACGGTGGTTGAATTTCGTCCCTGACATGGACATGACGCGATTTTTGCGAGCTTGCTCCTATGGCCCGCATTCCAGTGGTGGGCGACAGCCCCTTCTGTGAGGGAAGTCGGTGCCTCGGCCGAAGCACCTTGCTCGTCTTGACGCGCTGCCCATGGTTGCCTTGATGTATGGAGACGCCCTTCAAAAAGCGCGGGTCTTGGAGACGCGCGGGATTGGAGGGCTGCGCAGCGGCGCTCGAGGTGCCGAAAACCAGCGGCCGGGGAGCCTTGGGCCACGCTGGGCCGCAGAAGTGGACGAGAGGAGCAAGCTGGAGGAAATCAAGGTCGCCTGGCGAATAGCTCTTGAAGGTCGCATCCATCCGCCATCGTAGACAATCTCGTGCATGAGAGATGGCTTGTCCGCCGCACCAGCAAGCCTCGTCCCTCCGACCAGGACCAAGAACTCGACGCAGCCCGGTCCAACTCCCCCTGCACTGACGGCCGGCAAGCGTCGCGCTCACGTGACCGCTCCGTCGGCCGTCCCGTTTCCAGCTCCGGGCGGGGCCGTGGCTTTCACTGATGCCTCCTGGATAATATAGGGAACCACGTAAAACAGGAGAGTTCCCCGATGAAGCGTCTGATGATTTCTTCCCTGGCAGTCTTTTCCCTCCAGATGGCGGGCTGTGGCGCTGGAATGGAGGAGAGCGAAACCCAGACTCCTCCCACGCCGGCTGTGGATGACACGACCCAGCAGGGCCCCATCGGTGGCCGCCTGTATGGGACGCGTGAGCACTACTACGCCGACCGCTCCATGACGGTGCTGGTGGGCATCCGTGAGTGGGGCTGCCAGTATCGGCCCATCGACATCAACTGGGGCGAGACGTCCAGCTACTTTCTCACCTCGAAGATCCTCTGCGCGCAGGAGCCGCAGCAGGTGCAGTAGTGCGAACAGCTTTCGCGGCCGTTACGAACTCACGAGGGCGTGACGGCCGTACTCCAATTCGACGCGCCAGGAGGCTTCATGACCCTCCTGGTCCTTCTGTCCACTTCCGACATTGCCAAGCCGAGCCTGAGATTGCCCCGAGTCGGTGGACAGGTGGTTTGTGCAGCCACCTTCCGCTGTGAGGCTGCTTGCGCATACTCCACTGGGCTGACTTGGGGGGCTGGGCGAGCATGGTGTCTCACCCTCCGCCACCGACCCCTCGCACGCAAACTCCTTTGGTTTCAGTGACGCATGATGCGTTCGCCTTGGGACTTGACCCCCACCACAGCCAGCACGCACACACTCTCGCTTCGATGTCACTGAACGATCTACTTGCCGCGCTTCGTGGTCCCTCGGGCCTCGGCCCGCCGCCGGGAGTCGCGCTCGCGGCGGTGGCCGGCTGTGAGTACCTCCCGCCGAAGAAGGTCGCGCGTGTCGATCTGGGTCAAGTCCCGAATCGTGTGTAGTTGGTTCGGAGGGGGGACGGGGGAGGAAGGCTCTTTGGCTGCATCATTCGGCGGTGTCTGGGGTTGAGGTCAGCAGGGCCATGTCGTGGGATCGATGGTCATCCCGATGCCGGTAACTTCATCCAGGTAGAGGGAGGGGAGGGGCTGGGTGCGAAGGCCCCAACCAGGCTTCGAACCTCCTCTTCCAGCAGCATCTCCAGCGCCATGCGGATGGCTCCCAGGAAGAGAGCGCGCACCTCGGTGCGCACCTCTTCGGCTCCCCTGCCAGGGGAAGACCGTCTCGGTTGGTTTCACCGAGGAGCCTCCCACTTTCCCGCTCGTCCCTGTTCACCGGCTACACACTGAGAGGGACACGACCCTCAGTGCCCGGGCTTCGGGGTGGCAGAGTCTGCTCCCACCCAGCCCCTTGCTGCGCTCCGGTGGCGCGGCCCCTCTTCTTCTTGGAGAAATCCGCGGTTAGGGACTCAACGGACTTCGCTCTACGGTGTTCTCCTGCCGATGTCCGAGCGAAATCCAAGAATGTTCGTCGTGCCGCCTCCAGACAGGCCGGTCGAGGAGCGCACTGACGCGGAGCTGATGCTCCTGGCCAGCGCGGGGGCAGAGGACGCCTTCGCGGCTCTCGTCCGGCGGCACCTGGCGCAGGTTCAGCAGTTCGCGACCCGCTACCTGGGCGACGCCGCCGCGGGGGCGGAGACCGCGCAAGAGGCCCTCCTCAAGGTCTGGCATGCGCGCCGGGAGTTCCGGCCAGCGCGTCCCTTCTCCGTCTATCTCTACACGGTGGTGCGCAACCTCTGTCGCAATCAGTATCGCGACCGCGTGCGCCGCAAGCGGCACCTCACACAGGAGGAGGGCGTCACTGCCGACTCCCCCCTCGACACCCTCCTCGACGTCGAGCGCCGCCGCCGCACCCTCGTGGCCCTGCATGAGCTGTCTCCCAAGCTGAAGGAGGCCGTGCTGCTGCGATTCAGCCAGGGGCTCGACTACCCCGAGATTGCTCGGATCCTCGATGTGCCTGTCAGCACCGTCCGCTCGCGCGTGTTTCTCGGCATCCGCCAACTGCGCGCGCACACCCAGGAGGATGGCGAATGAGCGCCCCCTGTCCCGACCCCATGGAGCTGCTGGAATGGCTGGATGGCGAGAGCACCCTCCATCGTTCCCGGTGGCTCGAAGGCCACCTGTCCGGCTGCGCGTCCTGCCGCCAAGAGATGAACGCACAGAAGCAGTTGGTGGCCCGGCTGAGCGCGCCACCGCCCCCCGTGGATGAGCGCGATGTCCAAGCCCTCATGGCCCGTCTCAAGGACAAGCCTCTCCGCCACCCCGGGGCCTGGTGGGCACCAGGCTGGCGCGCGGGACTCGCCACGGCATGCCTGGCGGTGACAGGCGTCTTGTGTGGATATGTGGTGCAAGCGTTCTCCCCCCTCCGGCCGGAGTTCGCCGCGCGTGGCGGGCCATTCGTCGCGCCACTCCAACGGTATGTTGGCGTGGATCTGCTCTCCGCCGGCAGCCCACCCGTGCTGCTTCGTCCCGGAGCGGTCCTCTCGCCGTCGACCCCGCTCTTCGCGCGCTTCCGCAACCTGGGCGAGACGCCCGCTTTTCTCCTCCTCTTCGCCAGGGACGCAGCCGGCGAGCTTCACTGGCTCTACCCCGCGTACCTCACGCCGGGGGAGGACCCTCGCTCGGTCGAGCTTCCGCCCTCGGTACGCGACACCCCCATGCCGGAGGCGGTGCTGCTCGACCAGCCCGCGTTGGGCCCCTTGCAAGTCTTTGCGCTGGTGACGTCCGAGCCCCTCCGCGTCCTCGACGTGGAGGCGCTCGAGAAGAGCCCGAACCTGGAACCCCTCCTCCGCGCGCGTTGGCCGGAGGCCGCACTCACCCACTGGACGTTGATGCTCGAGAAGGCGCCATGAATCTCTCCACGGCCATGAAGTCGCTCACGTACACGTTGCTCCTCCTCCCCATGCTCTGTCTGGCCGAAACGCGCGAGCGCTTCGTCTTGATTGTCGGCAACAACACGAGTGCCACCCTCGGACGCCCCCGGCTCCAGTTCGCGGACGATGACGCCGCCAAGTACGACACCGTCTTTCGGGTGCTCGCCCCGGGGGCATATGTGCGCGTGCTCACGGAGCTCGACAAGGACACCGCGCGGCTGTTTCCGGAGGTGCGGCAGCGGGCGGAGCCACCCACTCTCGCACGGCTTCAGGAGGCCTTCGAGGATATCTCGCGGCGCGTCCGGGAGAACACGCGCCAGGGACGGGAGAGTGAGCTGTATTTCCTCTTCGCCGGTCATGGGGATGTCGAGCAAGGAAAGGGATTCCTCGAGCTTGCCGATGGCGCCTTCACGTCCGACGCGCTCGAGGAGGCGCTGTCCAAGGTTCCGGTTCAACGGGCCCACGTGGTCCTCGACAGTTGCAACTCGTTCTTCATGCTCAACCCGCGCAAGCCCGGCGGCCGGCGCTACGCCACGCCCGTGGATTCCGCGGAGGCCCTGGGGCGCAGGCTCCCGAATGTCGGGGTGCTGCTCTCCACGAGCGCGGAGGCGGAGGTGTATGAGTGGTCGGAGCTCCAGTCCGGAATCTTCAGTCATGCGGTCCGCTCGGGGTTGCTCGGCGCGGCGGACGGGGACGGGGATGGGGCGGTCTCCTACGAAGAGCTGGCTGCCTTCGTGGAGACCGCCAGCCACGAAGTGAAGAACCCCGCCTTCCGCCCGCATGTGTTTGCCCGAGGTCCCTCGGGCGACAACCAGGTCCATCTGATGGAGTCCGGGGTCGCGAACGGCGCGGTGCTCGATGTGGGCGAGACAGAGCCCGTCCGGCTCGTTGTGCGGGATGCGGAGGGGCTGCGCTGGATAGACAGCCACAGCGAGGCGGGCCATCGTGTCCACTTGCGCCTGCCCCAGGCCATTCGCGGTGGGAGCGTCGAGCGGGTGCTCGCGGATGGGAGCTCCGAGCGCTTCGGGTTGCCTGCGGAACAGGGGACCCTCTCCTCACTCGTCTCCGTCGAGCGCATGCTGGAGGCGCGGGGAATCACGGACCCCCTGCGCATGCTCTTCGCTCAGCCGTTTGGCCCGCGGGCGCTTTCTGACTTCCGCAGTGCACAAGCGGCGACCCCCACTGCCGTGTACGGCATCTCGCGCGAGGACGGTGACCGCATGGGGTTGCTGCTGGGGCAACTGGGACGACAGCAGCGCCAGAGCAGACACGTCGAAGGTGCGCTCCGGCTCACGGGTGGCGCGGCAATGGCTCTGGCGGGAGGGCTCAACCTGCGGGCGGACGGGTACAAGGCCGCGACCTGGAGCTATCTGGGGGCAAGCGCGCTCCTCCTTGGGGCCGGGACATGGTCGCTGCTGAGCAGCACGGAGGGGGAGGAGATGGAAGCGGAGTATCGGCGGGCGCTCTTGACTCAGGAGGACCACGCCTTGGTGGTTGCGCGCACCGAAGAGCGCCTCCGGAGCATCGCGGCGACCGAGGAGCGCAACAGGTTTGCTCTCAAGTTGACGGGCGCCTTCGTACTCGCCACAGGTGCTGCCCTCACGGTGTGGATGGAGGACGTGAAGCCCCCGTTGCCGGAGAACTATGGTCGCGCCCTCAATCG
Source organism: Myxococcus stipitatus DSM 14675 (assembly GCF_000331735.1). GTDB lineage: Bacteria > Myxococcota > Myxococcia > Myxococcales > Myxococcaceae > Myxococcus > Myxococcus stipitatus. Next base: position 1,925,900 of record NC_020126.1, read on the forward strand.
GCTGGCAGGGCCGGCCTTCATGATCGCTGGGACGAGCTTCCTCCTGGACGCCTTCCTGCAACAGTCACCTGCCGAGCATGTCCTCGAAGCCTGGAGCTCCGGAAGCGCACCTCGCGAAGTGCCTCGGATGTCCTTCACGCTGCTCCCTGAGGGTGGGGCCATGCTGGGGATGTCGGGCCGATTCTGAGTCACTCAGAACCGAGTTTGCCGTGCCCTCGCACGAGGAGGTGCGCACCGACGCGCGCTCTCTCTTTGGGTAACCGTCCGGTCGGTGACGTGGCGTGAGCGATTGAAGACGGACGGGGCCGTGCTCGGCGGGCGCCGCGACCCGATGGGTGTTCAGGGACTGGGCTGAGGGTGTGACTCGGGCGGACCCGTGCTCTGCCGCCACTTCCACTCGTAAGGCAGCAGCTCCGCGATGCGCGAGTTGGGATGCGTCTGGACGCGGAGCAGGACGTCGGCCAGGTACGTCTCGGGATTGACCTGGTTGGCCTCGCAGGTAGCCACCAGTGCGTAGAGACCCGCGAGATTCTCTCCCGCGGCTTCGTGGCCGACGAAGAGGAAGTTCTTCCGGCCCAGGGCCGCGCCCTGTTCATTCTGCCGCACGCATCGCGGAAGTTGCGCAGGTGCACTACCGATGGCACCCCTTGGTCGGCCAGCAAGTCCCTGTGCTCTACCGCGAGCATCGCAAAGGGGAGCAGCGTGGAAGTGGGCGCGCAGCTCGGGCAGACCGAGGCTCGGTCCTGCCGCATTCCAGATGTAACTCCTGCCAGGTCTGGCCGTTCCAGGTCCGTGGGAAGGGTAGGGTACCGCTCTCCATGTGACCTCAAGCCCGGACGGGGTTCACGCTCCCTGGTTGGGTTGCCAGGCGCCCTGAGCTCGCGAAACTTCGGGGCTGACTGCGCCAGGCGTGTGCCTCCCTGCATGGTGGCGCCCCATGGGGAGCGTGACCCGGTCTGGCTGGCTTGGTCATGTGAACGGCGAAAATGAACACGGGCGCGACCGCGTTCACTTTCGAGCTGGCAATATCAAGCGATGTCGATGGGGCGCGGGGTGTAGGCTTGCCTGCATGCTTCCCACGTTCCTCGCGCGGGAGGATGGTGGAGTCCCATGGCCCAGCTCCTGACCCTCCTCGAGTCCGAGCAATTCCGCGTGCTCGACTCGCGCTGCCAGCATCCGCGCGCGGGGCCCGCGGAGGAGCGGGGCGGCGACCCGGGACACCTGGTGCTGCTGCGCCGCGGCTGCTTCAGCTACCACCGGGGGCTGCGGCGCTTCGTCGCCGACCCCTGCCATCCTCGCGTGGACTATCGGGTCGGCCATCCGGGCGCGGAGGGAGACGATGCGACGGTCATCAAGCTCGCACCGGAGCTCTTCGACGAGCTGTGGGGCCGGCGTGGCCCGGACCATCCGGAGCTGGGGCTGAGCGCCGCGGTGCATCTGCGCCATGCGCGCGTGTGTGCCGCGCTGCGCGACCCGGTCGGAGACCAGCTCTCGCGTGAGGAGAGTGTGTTCGCACTTCTCGAAGTGGCTGCTTCGGACAGGCAGTGCGCGGGGGCCCCTGTGCGCGGAGACCGGGGCGCACGTCGCCGCACCGTCGGCCGCGTGCGCGCGCTGCTCGCGGCCCAGCTTTCGGCGAACCTCTCTCTCGACACCGTGGCGCGGGAGGCTCGCTGCTCGCCCTTCCACCTCATGCGCCTCTTCCATGCGGAGACGGGGCTGTCCCTGCGCGCCTACCGTCGCCAGCTTCGGGTGTTCACGGCGCTGGGTCGGCTCGGCGAGGGCGAGCGGGACCTTGCACGGCTCGCGCTGGAACTGGGCTTCTCGCACCACAGCCACCTCTCGCAGAGCGTGCGACAGGTGCTGGGCCTCAGCCCTGCGCGCCTGCGTGCCGAGCTGCGGCGGGGGGCGCGCAGGTTTCTGACAGCGGGGCGGCGCTCACGCCTCTAGCTTCGCGTGCATGAAGCCCCTCCATCTGCTCCGGCCGCTGCTCTTCGCTTTCTTGCCTGCGCTCGTGTTGTACCCGCGCCCAGGATTTCCCCAGGAGCGTGCGGCCTCCGTGCCTGCCAGGCGCGATGGCCAACACGACTTCGACTTCGAGATCGGCACCTGGCGTACGCATCTGAAGCGGCGCCTGCGCCCGCTGACGGGCTCGAACTCCTGGGTGGAGATGAAGGGGACCACTGTCGTGCGCAAGGTGTGGAACGGCCGCGGCAACCTCGTGGAGCTCGTGGCCGAGGGAGCAGGTGGGCGCTTCGAGGGACTCAACCTGCGCCTGTACAATCCGCAGACGCGCCAGTGGAGCCTGCACTTCGCGAACAGCCGCGATGGCACCCTCGCCATTCCAACGGTGGGCGAGTTCAAGGACGGGCGCGGTGAGTTCTACGCCCAGGAGCGGCTCGACGGACGCGCCATCCTGGTGCGTTTCGTCATCTCAAACGTGACGCCGGATTCAGTCCGCTTCGAGCAGGCCTTTTCGGACGATGGCGGCAAGACCTGGGAGGTGAACTGGATCGCCCAGGACACGCGGGTCGACGCAGCGGCCGGCGGGGCGAAGGACGGTGCAGGCTCGGATTGAGGCAGCACGGCCTGCTTCCGCGGCGGGCCTTGCCGGCCGAGGACACGGAGCTCGAGCTCGGTCAATGCGCATGTCCGAAGGCTGGGTGGTTCAGTTGCGAGTGGCTCTCCGTGCACCAGGTGCGTGGCTTCCCGTGCTTCGCTCCTCACCTGTGTGCCCACGGCGGTCGTGCTTGGCTGAAACGTGAAAGCCACCGGCTCCGGAGTTGGGCGTGCCTCACTCGCGGATGCGCCGATACATCAGGTCCGTGCGCAGTGCGTACTTCAGGCCCGCCGTGACTGCCGCCCCCTCGTGGTACAGGTGGTGATTGAAGAGCAGCGCGGCGCCCCTGCGCGGCGTCACGGCGCGCTCCAAATAGAGGAAGTTTGTCGCGCCTCCGTCCATGCCGTCGTTCAGGTACACCATGAAGGTGAGCAGGCTTCGCTCGTCCCGGTGCCGCACGAAGGCTCCGTCGAAGTGCGGGGCGAAGTATTGCCCCGCCTCGTAGCGGTAGCAGCGCAGCCGCTCGTTCGTCCCGCACAGCTCCCACTCGCGCTCCAGCCGGGGCGGAACGTGGGGCTTGATTCGCTGGAACAGCAGGTCCGCCAGCTCGTAGTCGTCGAACATCACCCGGGTGTTGTTCCGGATGTCGGGCCGCATCACGAAGCCAGCGGCGGTGGTGATGGGCGCCGCCGTCGGCCCGGACTCCTCGATTCGCGCCACCAGCGCCTGGCACTCCTCGGCGTTGAGCAGGTCGTCGACGGTGATGACCAGCGGATTGCGCTCATCCAGCGCTTCATCGGGGTCCGGCAGCAGGGGCGACATGGACGTGGATGTGATTCCAATCGCCCTGAAATGTAAACGCATCTTCGCCTCTGACCTCCTGCGGTGTCATCGTTGGACGGCGCATCCACGTGGATGACGAGGTCCAAGGTGCCCCTTGTCGTATCGACGTGGCCTGGACCGGAGGACTCTCCGCGAGCCACGGCGGGGCGAGCCGCAGCTCAGGCCCACGCCTCCTGCGTCGAGTCCCAGACCGGTGCCTCACACACCACCGAGGTACGGCCTCTCCGCAGCGACGAGAGGAGTCCTTGGTCTGCTCGAACTCGTTCATCCGCTCGCGCACGCACGGACCTCACCTGGGCCGACAGTTCCCCCCATCAACAGTCTCGCCCGGTACGGGCCAGCGGAGGCGCATCCTGACGTGTCATTGACGCGTCAGAGGGCGCCCACGCAGGGACGCTCGAGGCATCTCCACTCTGTCCACTCGGATGGCATGCGAACTGAATGAGGCCGGTCGCAGGGGAAGTACGCCGTCCCAGTCGCGGGCAGCCTTGTCCCTCCCACCTCACTCCAGGGGGCTTCATGCATCGCGGTTCTCGAACAGACTCGCGGCGGGGAACACCGCCACGACCGGAACACTTCACGACGAGCTGGCTCTTCGGGGCATTGCTGAGCCTTGTGCTGTTCATGCCCACATCCGCCTCCGCGTATTGCATCTGGAACTCGAGCAGCGAGTACGTGAGCGTGGTGCGGCTTCCCTATTCGTTGCTCTCCTCGGAATACAAAGACTCGATTGCCCCGGGCGACTATGCCTGCTGCAACTGGGACAAGGGCGGCTGTGCCGAGAAGGAGGACCAGACGGGGACATCGAAGTTCGCGCTCTATTACGACACGGACCTGGATGTGATCGAAGCCGCCTCGGCGGAAGACTTGGAGGATGCGCTGAATGACATGGCGAACTTGATTGCCAGCCTCAAGGGGAATCCGGACTCCAAGGTCGCTGACAATGTCATCGTCGGAACCCTCTATTTCTTGTTCACGGGGCAGACGCCTTCGACGACTCCCTTGTACATGGAGGACTCACAGAAGTTCGTCGACGACTTCTCGAGCTATCTGTCCTTGCCGCTCGTGGGCGACGTGACGACATACACGCAGACCTATAATGGTGGCGTCCTGGAGGCCTATGAGTTTGGTGGGCTGGGATGCTGGGCGGGCCCCTGCCAGGGACAGAACATCAACATCGATGGGTCAATGGGGGCTAAAGGCAGTGACGGTTCGTGCTCGGCGAATCAGGTGACCAAGGCGGGCTGTTGTGCGAGCGGTTACATGACGGCGGACGGATGGACGTGTCAGCAAGGCGATCAGTTGTGCGGCGACAACGTCTGCACCACCAGCCAGACGTGTTTCCAGGGGGAATGTGTCGACCCCTCTCAAATCTGTGGAGGCACGTCTGTCTGCACCACCAGTCAGACGTGTTTCCAGGGAGGATGCGTCGACCCCTCTCAAATCTGCGGAGGCACGTCGCTTTGCACCGCCAGTCAGACGTGTTTCCAGGGGGCCTGTATCGACCCGACTCAAATGTGCGTCAATGTTGTTTGTCCCACGGGGCAGACCTGCGAGGAAGGCGTCTGCGTGTCATCGGGGTCCACCCAGTGTGGATACCAGGAGTGTTTCTATCCCAATCGCTGCATCATGGGGAACTGTCGGCCCTCTTCCTATCAAGGAAAGGACTCCACCGAGAGCTCAACGGACCCTCATCGCGACTACTTCCTGAAGAAGCTGTCCATCCCAGGGTCGCGTGACGGCATCGAGACTCTCTCGAGGACGCCATTCCGCGTCGAGTTGCGGCGACACGCGCGCCGACTTGCGTTCCTGGCGCGGATCGAAGCCGTGGCTGCCGATGCGCAGGACGCCGCCGCCACGAAGCACGCGAGGGAATTGGCGGCCCGCGAAACGCAGCGCCACGAGAAGTGGATGACTGTCTATATGAGTGGTGGTCACGAAGCTCTCTATTCGAAGGAGTGGACCCCGTGAAGAGCATCTCGAGGGTGTTGCTGCTCTCCGCCACGCTCGGTGGAGTGTTCGCTGCGTGTGTGACCCAGTCCGTCGCGAGCTCCTCGCGAGTGCCGAAGTCCGCGCCGGCATCCACCCGGTCCCAGGTCGCGCGGGAGCCGGATTCCGCGGCACTGGCGAACAAGCACGTCACGGAGAAGAACTACCTGCGCCAGCTCAAGCGCATGGAGAGGGAGATCGCCGCCGCCGAGGGCCGGCTCCAGGGCTTGGAGGTGACTCCGGCGAGACCCCAGGAGCCACTCTCGTCAGGAGGGGGCCTTTCGAAGTAGGCAGGCCGGGGCGGCCTCTGGCTGCGCTGACCTCCCATGGGGTTGTCACCAGGGGCCGCCGCTCAGGTCTCAGTTCTTCCGATGCGCATCAGGATGGTTGTCGTGTGAGGAGGCTCAGCCGGCTTTGCGTTCCTGAAAAGAGGTCCGCATGGATTCGCCGCACCCAGCGGCTTTGGCGAGGCCTTCGCGCGCGAGCTGTCCCGGCGCGGCGCGACGTTCCTCCTGGTCGCTCGCGGTGAGGCGAAGCTCCAGGTCCTCGCGGCCGAGTCGGGCAATGCCCCGGTCTTCGCGTGCGACCTCGCCGAGCCCGGTGCTCCCAGGCGACTTCATGACGATGTCGTGGCTCGGGAGGCTCACGGTGGACGTGCTCGTCAACAACGCGGGTTTCGGCCGCGATGTCTTCGACTGTGCCATCGGGCTGGAGCCGCAGAATCACCCGGCTCGGCCCGACCCGAGGACATCGTGCGCCTGGGCTTGGAGGTCTTCACCCTGGGTCGTGCCGCCGTCTTCCCTGGGCACGGCAACCACCTGCTCACCACGCTCTCCCAGCGGCACGCGAGGCCACGCCCCAGCTCCTGGAGAGGCCATTCAACACCACCGCCACCGAGGCCGAACGCGCGCCTCTCTCACTTGCAGTGACGCACGGTTCGACATGGCCGTGACGCGCTCGAGACGCAGCGGCCGAGGTTGGGTCGGCACGGGACGGAATGAAGTGCATCGGCGTGTCGTGAAACGGTCTCGCTCGCGTATCCTTGCTTCATGGGCCTCTTCAATCGTCTCTTCGGTCGCATGGGCAGGCAGACACCCACCTCGCCCGAGGCTGTGCGCGAGCTCCTCTTCGATGCTGTGCAATCACAGAACGACGCCGCGCTCATCCGGCTCTGTGCCGAGCACGAAGCCCTGCTCCTCGAGCACTACCCTGCCTGGTTGACGGTTCCCGAGAGCATCCGCAAGGAGCCGACACACCTCCAGCGCTATGGCCAGGGGCTCATCGGCATCGCTCAGTGCCTCGCGCAGACTCGGAATCGGCCCGAGATGCTCCAGCGGATGATGGGGGCTTCCGCCGACAACCCCATCGTGCGCTGGCAGGAGACCCGGGAGCGCGCCAACGCGCTCATGCGTGGGCTGGACTTCGAAGGTGCGCTATCGCTGCTCACTCCCGAGGCGGAGCGAATCCAGAGCCTGTCGGGAGGAAGCGCCGAGTCCATGAAGGCCATGACCCTCGGGCAGATGGCTGCGTGTCATTTCCAGGAGGGCAGGGCGGAGACCGCGCTTCCGCTCTTCCGGCAGGCAATCGACCTGTGCCGGAGAGGCAGTGACCACGAGGGCGTCGTCGCCTACCTGGAGAACAGCTTCGAGGCTCACCGCTACCTGGGACAGGGAGTGGATGCCGCGGGCGTCGCCATGGCGCTCTCGGTGGCGCTGGAGCAGGTGGGCCAGGAGTCGCGGGCACGCCACATCCGGAAGGTTGCCGAAATCGTCCGGGCCGGTGAGCCGCTCAATCGGGTGGTGGCTGAGCTCGACGGCGTCCCCCTCGAACTGGACGAGTTGCCCGCGCTCATCGAAGGGCGGCTGCAATTCATCTTCTGCCGCAATCGACTCACCCTCGCGCGCACCACGGCTCTGGTCGAGCGAGGCCGTGCGCTGGGCGGGGAGGGCCGCTATGGGGAGGCGCTCGAGCTCTTCCAGGAGGCACGGCGTATCGATTCCTACTCGCCCGAGCCCCGCTACGAAGGGGCCGTCACGCTCCTCCACCTCCAACGCGCGAGCGAGGCCGTGCTTTGGTACGACGAGGCGGAGGCGCTTGCACCGGGCTGGTACCGGTGTCGCGCCGAGCGCTGGCTGGCCGCTGGAATTGCCGCCGGAAGGATTCCGTACTCGGCTTTCGCCGTGATGCGTACGCTCGAGCTTCCGAACCTGGGCGCGGAGGACCGGTTGAGACTCACGTGCCAGGCCATCGTCGAGGCACCGGGAGTGCCCGAGCTTCAACTGCAACTGGGCCGGCAGCTCACGGCGCTCGACCGGAAGGACGAGGCGCGGGAGGCGCTCGAGGTGGGGTTGGCGCAGGCGGAGGAGCCAGATATCCGCTCGCGTCTGTTGATCGAGCTCGCGGCTGATGCCGCGCCTTCGGCGGACCGGGACAGGATGCTCCACGAGGCCATGGCTCCTGGGGGAAACCTGGTCGCAGCGGCAATGGCGCGGGTCCTGCTCCACGCGGGAACTGGCCAGCGTCTGGTTCACTGAGCCGCGGTCGAGTTCGAGAGGCGCACGCTCGGGTTCGTCAGGGTCAGCGCTGGAGGTGTTGTCGCGACCCGCCGCCGCATCGGCGTCCAGGTCAGTCTGGACTTGGGGGCCTCAGGCTGTCGTCGCCGGCTTCCTGAGCAATTCGACGAGGGCGGAGATGCTGTGCTCTCCGTCGCCCCGCGCGACGGCCTCGCGAAGCAGGTCGTGCATGGGCTCGTGCCACGAGACGTCGGGCTCCTCTCTCGTGGCCGTAGGGGATGCCCTCGTGGAACAGCCCCAGTGAGAGGACCTCCTGGTCATCTCACGAGTCACGACCTGGTCACGTCGGCCAACAATGAGAGAGGCGTCGACTTCACACCGCGTCTCCTCTCGATGGACCACCGCGACAGCCGCCAATCGCTGGCACATACTCTGGGCCTGCCCGCCATGGCCTCCTGGAGAATCGCGTGACTCACATCACCCGTACCTCGCCCCAGCTCCGCCCCTCCGTCACCACGCACTCAAACGCCACTTCTGAGTCACGGCCGACGACGCCCATCGCAGGATCCCCGGGAACGCTCCCCAGCACCTCCACCGGCACCTCGCCGCCCCCTTCCCAGTTCGACCCGAACGCGCCAGCGCATGGGCAGCAACCCGCCAGCCCGCCCGCCACGCTTCAACATCAACAGGCGCTCAATTCGCGCAGGGGCTCGCTGGGGTTCACCTCTCGCGCGCCGACGCCTGGCCCCTCCCAGCGACCGTGGGGCCTCTCCCAGTCCACGCAGCACAGCATCACCAACATCCTTCAGGAGCTCTCTCAAGACGCTCGACTCACCCTGCCCGTCGATCAATCCAACCACCCCATCATCAAGACCAACCACGGGGTCTGCGGCCCCATGGTCGAGAAGTGGATTGGCGTCACAAACCAGCACGGCTCGGCCCAAGCCGCCACGGCGGCCTTCGGACAACATCTCGACCAGAACATCGAGCACATGTTGCCCATGCAGCAGAACCTCGATGCTCACCTCGAGCACGTCAACAGCACCTTCGACCGCGTCACCACCGAGCAACTCGCGATCCTGGAGCGGACCGCGAGCGACATCACGCCGCTCAGGAAGAAAGAGGAACAGGGAACGCTCACGCCCGCTGAGACCGCGACCCTGAGCAACCTTCGCCAGGCGTTCGCTGCAGCCAAGGCTGAAATCAATGGCGTCACGGCCTTCCACCAGGGGGAGCATGCGATTGTTGCTCGCCAACTCGGTGACGGTCTCCCTCACACCCCGGGGAACCGAAACACCCCGATGAAGGGCGAGACCCGGCTCGACAAGGCCACACACATGGCCCAGACCGCCTGCGAGTTCATGGCGGACCAAGGGGTTGGTTTCTACAGACTCTCCATGCATCCCGATAGCGGGCCCGGCCACGTCATTGGAATGCAGGTCCGAGAGAATGCCGACGGTGACCACGAGTTCAAGCTCATGGACCCCAACACGGGCGAGTTCTCAGCAGACGACTTCGAGACGCTGGGGGCGCTCGTGGCCCGCCACGCGGTCGAGCTGGACTACGCAAAGGACTTCACGAAGTTCACGCTCGACCACTACGCCGCGGCCCCCCACTGACGCGAGTGCCTGGGTGTCCCCCAGCGCCGGGGGCATGGTCTCCTTCGAGCCGCGCTCCCAGCGTCACTCCGAATCCTTGCTCGCGTGCAGCCCGTACTTCTTGAGCAGCTTGCGCACATAGAGCCGCGCGAGGCCCGCTTCACGCGAGGCCCGTGAGATGTTGCCCCCGCAGCGCTCCAGCAGGTTCTTGAGATAGTCGCGCTCGAAGCCATCGATGAGGCGCTCCTTGGCCTCCTTGAACGGCATCTCCAGCTCGACGCTGGTGAAGCGCGCTCGCTCCGAGGCGGACATCTCCGGCAGCGCCTGCTCTCCCAGGTTCACCACGCGCTGGACCACGTTGCGCAGCTCGCGCACGTTGCCGGGCCACGGGTACTGCTCCAGCAAGGCCCGCGTCTGCTCGGACAGCGCGCTGGGGGGCCGGCCCAGCCGCTCCAGCATCGTGTCCACCAACAGCGGGATGTCCTCGGGGCGCTCGCGCAGCGGCGGCAGCGTCACCCGCAGCACCGCGAGCCGGTGGAACAGGTCCTCGCGGAACCGGCCCGCCTTGACGTCCGCCTCCAAGTCCCTGTGCGTCGCCGCCACCACCCGCACGTTCACGGTGCGGTACTCGTTGGCGCCCACCCGCTTCACCTGGCGCCCCTCCAGCACTCGCAGCAGGCGCGGCTGGAACTCCAGCGGCAGCTCCCCCACCTCGTCCAGGAAGACGGTGCCTCCATCCGCCTGCTCGAAGGCCCCAGGCCGCTCCGAGTGGGCTCCGGTGAACGCGCCCTTCACGTGGCCGAAGAGCTCGGACTCCACCAGCGAGGGGGTGATGCCCGCGACATCCACGATGCTGAACGGCCCCCGGCTGCGCGGGCTGGCCGCGTGGATGCCCGCCGCGCACAGCTCCTTGCCCGTCCCTGTCTCGCCTTGGATGAGGACGTCCGCGTCCCCCGCCGCCAGCCGCTGCAGCAGGGTGAAGACCTCGCGCATCCGCCGGCTGCCCCCCACCAGCCCCCCGAACCAGGTGTCCGACGAGAGCGGGATGATGTGCTCGCGCACCTCCGTGGGGACGACCTTCAGCTCGGTGGCGCCCAGCCTGACGATGGCGCCCATGCGCAGCTCCAGCTCCCGGAAGCGCATGCGCTCGCAGAACGAGCCGTTGCGAGACCCCAGGTCCCGCGCCAGCACCCGATCCTCTCTCACCTCCAGGGACAAGTGCTGCCGGGAGACGGTCCGATCATTCAGGACGATGTCACACGCGGGATCCGTCCCCAGCCGGTAGTTCCGGACCTGGAGCGAGAAGCTGCGGCCCGCGTCGCTCCCCGACAGGATGACGAGCTTCCTTCGAAGCATGGGCAGCAGGACCTCCGGATCGGGGGTCGTGCTCATCGTCGACGACGGGCTCTTGTCTTCCGGGGCCGGAACCACTGGTAGCGAGGGACGCTACCACCCGGAGGCGACCCAAGAAAACATCCTCCAAGCTGAAATCCCAGTTTTGCGAGAATCGTCTCCTGGCGCGCTCAACGGTGCGGCGAGCCAGGAGCGCCTCTGTCGGAGCCTCAGCGAATGCCCATGCCGACGCCACCTCCCCCAGGGGCGACGATGCTCCCGTCACCTGGGAGGTTCGTCACCTGCACCGGCGTCGGGCGCTGGGTGGTCGTCCCGTCGCCGAGCTGGCCGGCGGAGTTGTAGCCGCAGGCCCGGACCCAGGCATCCTTGCGCAGCCCCATCATGTGGTTGACGCCCGAGGAGAGGTCCACGACGGAGTTCATGAGCGTCGCGGTCGGTGAGCTGCGCGAGGTCGTCGTCCCATCTCCGAGCTGGCCGTTGGGGTTGTAGCCAAAGGCCCACACCGTGCCGTCCCGCTTCAGCACCGCCGTGGTGTACCCCCCCGCGGCGAGCGCGATGACGTTGGTGAGGCCGGGGACCAGCACTGGCGAGTAGCGCTGGATGATGGTCGCATCGCCGAGCTGGCCGGAGGAGTTGTAACCCCAGGTCCACACCTGGCCGTTCGCCAGCAGCGCCACCGTGTGGTAGCCGCCCGCGGCGATGGCGACGGCATGGCCGAGTCCGGAGACCTGCACCGGCACGGACTGGTTGGTGGTCGTCCCGAGGCCCAACTGCCCTTGGGGGCCGTAGCCCCAGACCCACAGGGTGCCATCCCCCTTCACCGCCACCGTGTGGAAGTGGCCCGCGGCGATGGAGACGACATTCTCGAGGGACGGCACCTGCACCGGCGAGGAGCGATGGGTGAAGGTCCCGTCTCCGAGCTGGCCGTAGAGGTTGGAGCCCCAGGCCCAGACGGTGCCGTCCGCCTTCAGCGCCACCGTGTGCGTGGAGCCCGCGGAGATGGCGGTGACGCCGTCCAGCTCCGGCACGGACTGCGGTGTGAGCTGGTTGGCGGTCGTCCCGTTGCCGAGCTGGCCATAGGCGTTGTAACCCCAGGCGGCCACGGTGCCGTCCGCGCTCAGCGCCACTGTGTGGTTGACCCCCGCCGCCACGTCGATGACGCCGCTCATGCCCGGCAGCTGCGTGGGCGTGACGACCTGGGTGGTCGTCCCGTTGCCCAGCTGGCCATAGGCATTGTAGCCCCAGGTCCACACCGCTCCACCGGCCCCCAGGGCCACCGAGTGCGCGCTGCCGCCAGCGGTCTTCACAATCCCGCTGACCACGACGGCCGTGGGGGAGGTGCGCTGGGTCGTGGTCCCATCACCGAGCTCGCCGTTGGTGTTGTGGCCCCACGCAAACAGCGTGTGCACCTGGGCCATGTTCACCTTCTTCCGCTCGGCCACGGAGTAGTAGTAGCCCGCACCGAACCATCGCACCCCCGAGAGCGGGACCTGCACCGGCACGGAGCTGCTGGTGGTGTTCCCGGTGCCCAGCGCGCCGTAGAAGTTGTCGCCCCAGGCATACAGGGTGCCATCCTGCCGCCTGGCCAGGGTGTGATAGCCGCCCGCGTCGATCTCGACGGCTTGGGTGAGCGCCGCCACCTGCACCGGGATGGAGCTGTTGGTGGTCGTCCCGTTGCCCAGCTGACCCGCGCTGTTGTAGCCCCAGCCCCATGCCGTGCCGTCCCACTTCAGGGCGACCGTGTGGACGACGCCTCCGGAGAGCGCGCGGACGCCGGTGAGGCCCGCCACCAGCACGGGCCTCAACCTGTTGAGGGTGGTGCCGTCCCCGAGCTGTCCGTAGGCGTTGTTCCCCCAGCTCCAGGCGCTTCCGTCCTTCTTCACCGCCAACGTGTGCCACAAGCCCGCGGCGATGTTGGTGACTCCGCTGAGGTTCGGCACCTGGATGGGGAGCAGGCTGTGGGTGGTGGTCCCGTCTCCGAGCTCTCCCGAGGAGTTGATTCCCCAGGTCCACACGGTCCCATCCGCCTTCAGCGCCACCGTCCGCGAGCCGGCGGCCGCCACCGCGACGACGTCGCTCATCCCCGGCACCTGCACAGGCACCGCGCGCAACGTGTTGGTGCCGTCTCCGAGCTGTCCGTAGGCGTTGGAGCCCCACGTCCACACGCTCCCGTCCTCTGTCACCGCCACGGAGTGCTCGGCACCGGCCGAAGCGGAGACGACCTGGTTCAGGCCCCGCACCCGCGTCGGCGCGTTGCGCTGGGTCCGCTGCCCATTGCCCAGCTGGCCGGAGGGGTTGTTGCCCCAGGCCCACAGAGAGCCGCCCGACTTCACCTCCAGCGTGTGGTAGACGCCCGGACTCACGCTCGGGCAGAACTGGACGAAGTTGCGGAGCACCTCCCGGGTGATGCCGCACTTGGCGCGGTTGCCATTGCTGTCGATGATCATGGGGGAGGCCTTCACCACGAAGGAATGCACCCCACAGCCGAGTCCGGCTGCGGCCTCGCTGAAGAACCACTCCCCCTGCTCGCCTACGCGCTCATCGAAGCCGTGGTCCGCGCCGTCCAGGAAGTACTCCAGGTACACCGCGTTGGCGCCGTTGCCCACCACCCAGGAGCCTGCTCCCGCCAGCTCTCCCGCGAAGGAGCTCACCCCCTCCACCTCGAGCGAGTCGAAGGTCACTCCCACGCACAGCGCCGACTCCTGGGTGGCCAGCGGCGCATCCGGCGCGCTCACGTCCTCGCCGGCGGGCACACCACACGCCATCACGAGCGCCAGGGTCGACATCCACGACACGTTCCATCGCTTCATCGCTTGGGTCCTCATCAGTACTGGCCCTTCAAGGTGGTGGTGTAGGTGGAGAAGGCTCCCAGCTGCAGGAGCCAGGTGCCCCCCGCGGGGTTGTTCACGACGCAGGTCTCGTTGTTGCCCTTGCGCAGCGGACGGCACTGGTAGGCGTGCAGCTCCGGGAACTGGCCGTGGCGGATGTAGAGGTCCGCGTCCCCGGTGCCCCCGGTGATGGAGAACGTCACGGAGGGGCGGCCCGCGGGGACGTCCAGCTTGAAGTTCCGCCGGCCGCCCGTGTCGTCGGACACGCTCACGCTCGCGCCGTTGACGAGGGGCGTGGCGTGAGGACGCTTGTACAACAGCAGGTTGGGTGAGCTCGTGTCTCCGAAGTCCAGCTCCACCTGCCCCACGCTCGCGTCGTTGATCAGTCGCGCGGGGATGTCGGCGGGAGCGACGCCGTGGGCCAGCAGGATGGCCGCCGCGCCGCTCACGTGGGGCGCGGCGAAGGAGGTCCCCTCGAGCGGGAAGAAGGTCGAGTCCGTGTCACTGGTCGAGCTCACGGAGCGGAGGTTCGCGCCCGGAGCCCAGAGGTCCAGACACCCCCCCTTGTTGGACGCGTTGGTGATGCCCACCCAGCGCGTATGGCTCTCGTCGATGGCGCCCACCGTGATGATGCGCGTCCGGAAGGGGTGGACCGCATCCGGCTGGAGGCCGGCCGGCGAACAGCCGCAGGCGTCGATGTTCGCGTTGCCCGCCGCGACCACCACGACGAGCCCGGGGTTCATCGCGACGACATCCACGGCGGCATCGATCTCCAAGTTCTCGCTCGAGGTGGTGAAGCTCAGGTTGACGATGGCCGGCGTGACGGCGTTGTTCGCCACCCACTCCAGCGCCGTCACCAGGCGATCCACGGTCGTCCCGAACTCGTTGAACGCCTTCACCATGCGAAGGTTGACCTTCTTGGCGACGCCATGCGTCTTGCCACCGATGATCCCCGCGACGGCGGTGCCATGCCCGGTGACGTCATCCCCGGTCTGACCGAGGACGGCGTTGAACGCGACCTGGGCGCGCCCCTCGAACTCCTGGTGTGACGCCCGGATGCCCGAGTCGATGAGGTAGACGTTGATGCCCGTCGCGTCCTCGGCGAAGTAGCTGTTGTCCAGCGGGCGGGCCTCCTGGTCGATCCGATCCAGGTTCCAGTCCGCGGGGCTCTGGATGCCCGAGGGCTGGACGATGCCATTCTCCCGGACGCGCTCCACCTGAGGATCCTCGGCGAGCGCCTGGGCCTGCTCCTCGCTGGCGGAGACGAGGAAGCCACGGAAGGCGGTCTCGTGGATGGTGAGGACGCGCGCACCGTACTTCCTGGCCAGCGCGCCCGCCTTCGCCGCCATGCTCGAGAGACCTCGCCCGGGCTTCTCCTTCAGCACCACCAGGTACTCGCCCGCCACGGGGTTGTCGGCCCGCATCAACCGGCCCGGCTCCGACTTCTGGGGCGGCGCGGCGAGCCCCCCCACCGAGGCCAGGACGAGGCCCAGGGTGAACCACCTGCTCAAGCTCTTCACGCTTCGCATCTGCTCTCCCTTTCAACCGATGAGTTGGCGGCGCGGCCCCTCAGGGCGTCACGCCACGGCGCGCCTGCGCTTGAACACTCAGCTTCCGCTCCTTCACCTGCCGACGCTGGTTGCGCGCGGCGAAGTGCCGCACCAGCTTCTCGAGCGGCGTCCCCTTCGCGGCCTCGACCAGGGCCCCCGCTCGCGCGGGCTCTTGGTCCGCGAAGATTTCGAAGAGCTCCATCCGGGTCGCGGCCATCGAGCGCCTGGCGCCCGGCGACAGCTCCGCGGTGAACGAGTCCTCCAGGATGATGCGCTCGACGGTGGACACCAGCTGCGCGCGCGCCGGGTTCCGCCTCCAGGCCAGCGCCTCGCGCAGGTAGTCGATCCGCATCAGGCGCTTGAAGCTGGACTCCAGCGTCTCCTCGGCCTCCGTCGAGGTGCTCAGCGCCCGACGCAGTTGCTCATGCAACCGCGTATCGGCGAGCAGCGCCTCGTAGTCCTCGCGGCCGTTGGAATCGAGGAGGACATGCTCGCGGAAGGAGTCGAACCGAGCCAGCTCCGGCTCCGTCTTGAAGATCTCCGCCTTGACCCGGTCGGTCGTGGTGGTGAACTCACCGGGCTCCCCGTCGTCCTCCGGAGCCGCGGACAGGGGGGCCGGGCGAGGCGCGGGGGTGGGCTCCGGCGCCGTGTCACGAGCCAGCGGGGTGGGTGCGGGAGAGGCTCTCGCCGGAGCCGCCGTCACGGGGGCCGCGTCCTGGGCACCGTCGAGCGCCCAGGCGATGAGCACCAGCCCCGCGAGCCCCGCGGTGACGAACGGGTAGAGCGGGCGCTTCATGGGCGCTCCACCTGGGGGAGCACGTCGGCGGGAATGCTCCGGTAGAGGATGATGCGGTTGAGGTAGCCCACCTCGTCGTTCTGGAACCGCACGGAGCCCACCAGGTAGCCCTGGGCCACGAGGATGTTGGACACCCGGTCCGTCGTCACCGGCGCGAGGTTGTAGACCTTGCCGAAGAAGGGGGTCTTCTGGAGGTCCACGATGGCATCCAGGGTGCCGTCGGCCTTCACCAGCGCGTCGCCCACCTCGAGGGTCTGCGCCTGCACGATGCGGCCCTCGCCGTTGATGACCGGGTGCTCGAGGGTGAGGCGGAGCTGACCGCCAGACCGGGCGGTGATGACCACGAGCGTGTGCTCCGCGTCCCGGAGCTCTCGCGTGTAGCTGTAGGTGAGGTTCGGCTGGAGCTGGAGCGCATCGAACGTGGAGTCCGGCGTCAGCGTGATGAGGTCCTCACGCAGCGCCTCCATCGCCTCACGGATGGGGAGGGCGCCGTCGGCGAAGAGGATCTCCTGCTCGGCGGTGTAGCAGGCCGACTCGCAGTAGCCGTTCACATGGAAGGCGGTGAAGGCCGGCTCGGTGCTCTCCTTGTCGAAGTAGAGCCTGCAGTTCGCCAGGTCCTTGTGAGGGAAGAGCTGGCGGTTGCCGTCATCGGCGATGTCGGACGTCGTGCCGAAGGTGGGGTAGAGCGGGCGTCCCTTCCTCCGCCACGAGTCGCGTGACCACTGCAGGTAGCCGTCAGTGTCCAACGCCTGGGAGGTGGGGCCCGCGTTGTAGAGCGCGAACATGGCCGCGGTGTTCACCTGGAAGCTCGAGCCCGTGAACGAGCCCTCTCCCACTGAGTTCCGCTCCAGGTCCGACTCCAGGTAGTCCTTCAGCGTCCCACCGCTCGCGGAGCTCAGGCCCGTGTTGAACGCGGCCCTCGGGTGCCCGACGTTCTGGTTCAGCGCGCACTTGCGAGCCCACTCGACTCGCTGCTTCGCCGCGTCACTCGTCGACAGGTTGTCGACGGTGCATCGGCCCAGCAGGAGAGGCTGCGCCTCCACCTGTGCTGGCAACACCATCGCCACCACCACCAGGGCCATGGCCCCCCAGATTCTTCGCGACATCGGGATGTCCTTGCTTGTTCAGGCCGCGCCAGGCGGCGCGGAAAGCCGGTGAGTGTTCGTTACGGAGTGGAGCTGCGCGTCGTGGGCGTGTTGACGAAGACCGCGGCCGCCTGCCGGAGGTCCGGGTTCGCGTCGTGTTGGCTGGCCCAGGCCAACAAGGGCAGGGCCTCGGGCACCAGGGCCCGCTGGTCACCCAGCAGGTGGATGACCTCGTTCCTCACCCCGTCCGCGGGGTCCATGCGCAGCGCCTGCGCCAGGGCGGGCAGCAGGGGCGCCAGGGGCCGGAAGTTGCTTGCGAAGACGGCGGCCTGGCGGACCTCCGGGGCCGGGTCCTCGAGCAGGTGCTGGGCGAGGAGCTGGTCCGCGCGAGGGTCCTGGATGATGCGCAGCGCATTGAGCGCGGCCTGGCGCACCCGGGGATCCTGCGACCGGAGCGCGTCCTCCAGCGCGGCGAGCGCGCTCGGCGAGCGGGTGTTGCCCAGACTGTTGATCGCCCCCACCTGCGCCTCCGCGGTGGAGGCGGAGCGATAGCCACGGGTGAGCTCGCCGACCAGGTCCTCCGCGCCCTTGGGGTCGGTGTCGGTCAGCTGGGCCGCGGCGTTGCCGAGCGCCAGTTGGGCCGTGTCGCGCAGCATCCCGTCCTCTTCGCCCGCCACGCCGCGAAGGGCCTCGAGGCCCTCCGCCGTGGGGTCCTTCGCCACGCCCAGCGCGGCCGCCGAGTCCATGCGGATGTCCTGGGGGATGGCGCGATCCCCCGTGACCTCCGCCAGGGCCTGGACGGCCTCGGGGGTGCTGGCCGCGGAGAGCGCGCCGAGCATGGGGCTGGCCGCGAGCGGGTCCATGCCCGCGCGGATGATGGCGGGGACCTTCGCGGCCTCGGAGGGGTGGAGCATGAAGAGCGCGCGCAGCCGCTCCAGGGCGATGGAGCGCGCCTCATCACGCGCCGTGGGCTCCCCCGGGAGCGCGCGCAGCTCCTTGACCAGCGTGTCGAAGTCCTTGCCGCCCAACACCTGGCGGTGCTGGGCCATCGGGTCCTGCTCCATGCCTTGGAAGGCGGACATGGCGGCGGAGCTCAGCCAGGCCCGGCGCGCCGCGAATGCGCCCACCAACGTGGGGTCCACGCGGCGCTCCAGCAGGCTCAGGCTCAGAGAGGACTCATAGGTTGTGGGAGGCATGGTCTGGCCCGCATCCACCTCCACCCGCTCCTGGGCATCGAGCGAGCTCGTCCAGAGGTCCTGCTCCAGCGCGAAGGTGCTTCGGGCGCTCACGTCGATGCGGACCTGCCCGCCCAGCGGCTCGAGCCCCTGCGGGAACGCCACGTGGGAGTAGGACAGCTTGCGCTTCTCGAAGCGGCCCGGCGCCAGGCGCAGGTACCCGGCGCTGTACCGCCCCGTGGTGTCGAGCTCCTCCGCTGTCCAGGTGTCGCCCGGCACTCCGACCACGACGAACTGGGAGCCCGCCACGATGGACCGGAGGATGCCTCGCACGAGCGGGTCAGCCGCCTGCTCGAAGTGCGTGTGCGTCACCCGACCGCTCGGGTCGTGCGTGAGGAAGAAGGGGACCTGCAACGTCGTGGCGAGGTTTCGCTGGACGTCGGGGGCGACAGGGCCATTGTCGCCGACCTCCACCGTCAGCGAGGTGAGCTGCAGGCTCACCCGCGTGTCGATGCGCTCGGCCTCCGCGGAGACGACCCCCACGGTCCACTCGCCCCGGAGGATGAACCTCATGCCGGGCAGTGCCTGCGCGCCGGGCTGGGCGGGGCGGAAGGAGATCTTCTGGTCCGCGTTCAGGGCGTAGCGGTAGAGCGTCCCGGGGACCCACGCCCGCGTCCCCGCCAGGGGCTTGGGCGACACGCCCAGGGGCTGCATCGACAGGCCCGCCACCGCGGGCGCGGCCTGGGGGGAGCGCGACGTCTCCGAAGAGGCCACCGCGGCGGACCGGGATGCCCACCCCCAGAGCCCCAGCAGGCTCACGAGGAGCAGGGGGAGCCCCACCCCGAGGACCTTGCTGAAGGGCTTGCCGCCCGCGTGCACCGACTTCCTCATGGGAAACTCCCGAGTCAGCGGCCCTGGCCGCTTCAGTTCTGGTTGGAGATGCGGGCCCGGTCTCCTCGGCCGAGTCCTCGGTCGAGGAGCCCAGGGCCCGGTCATCCCGCCTCGCGCGCGGCCATCGCCTCCAGGACGCGGCCGCGCGGTGGCGGGGGCAGCCCGGCTAGCAGCCCGAGGCCGAGATGGAGCCCGAGGCGCTGTAGAGGACGATGTTCCTCACGATGCCGCTCCACTGCGCGATGGTGACGTTCCAGGTCTTCTTGAAGAACAGGAGCTTGATCTTCACGAACCCCGTCAGCGTGCCCGAGAGCGCGTTCAGGCTGAGGGGCGCCTTGAGCTGCCAGGACGCCATGCAGAGGCTCCAGTCGAGGCTGGCCAGGGGGGACAGCGTGGCGTTGATGAGCTGCAGGCTGCCCGTCACGCCAAAGCTGGCGATGGCGACGTTCACCGCGGCGGAGGCCACCACGTTGGCGAAGCCGCCCACGGCGCCGGTGACCGCGGCGACCAGGGGGTTCACCTGGCCACTCACGCGCATCGTCACGCCGCCCGTCAGCGAGGCCTTCACGGTGAGCGGGACAGGGCCGACCATGAACGTCTTGGACACGGAGAAGAAGGACCGGCTCCAGTTGATCGGAGTCGTCGAGAAGTTGCCGGCGAGGCTGGTGCTCCAGATCATCGAGCTCATGGCGTACAGCGCCGCGCTGCCGCTGTTGCAGCCGCCCTGCTGCCCGCAGACGGTGGCGCGACCGCGCACCAGCTCCTTCTGGATGTTGAAGGCGGTGCCGTGGACCCGGCCCTCGGCGAGCGCCTCCTGCTTCTTCGCCGTGGTGCCGGTGGCGGGCGTCGCGGTGATGGCCGCGGTGACGTTATAGCCAGCGCCGAAGATGTTGTTACCGAACAGCTCGGTGCGCTGGTAGCTCTTGGTGACGGGCCCGATGAGCGCCGCCCCCCGCTCCGCGGAGCGCAGCCCGGACAGCTCCTGCGTCGGCACCGTCTCCGTCGGCTGCGGCACGTTCTGCGTGGCGGCCTCCGGAATGGTGGCCTGGCCGTACTGCAGGTGCCTCATGCCGTCATTCATGTCGAGATAGACGGGCGCGTCGAGCAGCTGCGACTCGCCCTGGACGACGGCGTCCTGCTCCGGCGCCGTGTACGTGCTGCTCGGGTTGAACGGGAGGACCGGCGTCTCCCACGGAGTCTTGTCGTCGAGCTGGGTGTTGGACGGATAGAGGGTGTACGGGTACTTCGCCGAGTCGACGACATACGGCGTGGTGTCCTGGTAGTCCTGCGCGGACGCGAGGGTGGACGCAGTGAGCGTCAGGAGCGCCAGGGCCTTGGTTACTGCCTTCATCATGGTGGGCCTCTTCAGTGAGTTACGGCGCGCGGCCTTTGTGCACGCAGCGCGCCACCCTCGCTGGGATGGCTCCATTCCGGCGAAGCCCTTTGATTGTCTGGGTTTGGCTTCTTCCAACACCCTGGTAACAAGTGTTGTCACTGATAACGCGTGTGCCCAGGGAGGGCCCTCGGCGTGATCACACCCGTTTCCATCACCTCGACACTCCAGCGGCCCCGAACGCGGCGGACGCGTGGGGAAGCCCCCTCGAAGCGGGCTCCATGCAGGGGGCTCTCGCGTGTCGAAGGCGCGCCCTGGTAACAACGGGTACCACCCGCGTCATCGGTCCCGCGCCTGGATCCAGTAGTATCCGCGCCACGCCGCCGACCGGCTGGGGAGGTAGCAGGATGTACGGGGAGAGGCGGCAATGAGGAACGAGCAGCGGGAGAAGAGCGCTCCTGGCGGGCATGCCGAAGAGGTCCCTTCCCGCGATGGGGAGCCGCTGCCCAGGCTCGAAGACGGGGGGGCCACCACGTGGCCTTATGAAGGGGAGCCCACGAAGGCTCCACCCCTCGAACCCGGCTACACGCTGCTGGGCCGCTATACGGTGCTGGGCACGCTGGGCCAGGGCAGCATGGGGCTGGTCCTGAGCGTGTATGACGCGCGGTTGGATCGACGCGTGGCGCTCAAGCTGCTGCGACCCTGGAGCGGAGGAGAGAGCCGCCGCGACGAGGAGCAGGCCCGGTTCGTGCGCGAGGCGCAGGCGATGGCGCGCCTGAGCCACCCCCAGGTGGTGGCGGTGTACGACGCGGGGACCTTGGAGGACGGCGCGCTCTTCATCGCCATGGAGTATGTGGAGGGGCAGACGCTGCGCCGTTGGCAGCAGGGGCGCCCGTGGGGCGAGGTGCTGGCGCAGTACCTGGCGGCGGGGCAGGGGTTGGCCGCCGCCCACGAAGCGGGCCTCATCCACCATGACTTCAAGCCGGACAATGTGCTGGTGGGCCAGGACGGGCGGGCGCGGGTGACGGACTTCGGCCTGGCCTGGCTCGAGTCCGCCTCGGTGGACGAGCCGCGCGAGGCCCCCGCGCAACTCCTCCCCGCGCAGCCGGCCGTGGCGCTCGCTCCGCTGACCACGCGCTCGAGCCAGTGGATGGGGACGCCGAGCTACATGGCGGACGAGCAGTTCCGAGGCCAACGGGGAGACGCGCGCAGCGACCTGTATGCCTTCTGCGTGTCTCTCTATGAGGGGCTGTACGGCCAGCTCCCCTTCCAGGGCAACACCGTGGCGGAGCTGCGCGCGGCTCAGCGCGCGGGCAGGGTGGCGCCGCCGGAGGACTCCCAGGTCCCCGCGTGGGTGACGCGCACGCTCCTCCAGGGGCTGAGCACCGATTCGGCGAAGCGTCCCTCGTCCATGAAGGCGCTGCTGCACGCGCTGGCGGACGACCCGGAGAAGAAGCGGCGGGCGAGGCCCTCGCGCTGGGCCCTGGTCGGCGCGGTGGGGGCGGCGGCGGGGCTGGCCTTGTGGGTGTGGGCTCGCCCGCAGGAGCAGGTATGCGGTCGCATGGAGCTGCGGCTGAGCGGGGTCTGGGATGCGGAGGTCCGGGCCCGGCTGGAGCAGGGGTTGGTCGCCACGGGGGCACCCTATGCTCGGGCCACCGCCGAGCGGGTGGTGCAGGGGCTGGAGGCCTATGCGGGAGCCTGGGTGAGGCAGCGCACCGCGCTGTGTCTGAGCGCGAGCCAGGAGGGGCGCCCGAAGAACTCGGGGCTGCTGATGCTGGAGGAGGCCTGCCTGGAGCGCAGGCGCGGCCAACTGCGCGCGCTCACCGAGCTGTTGTCCCAGAGTCCAGACACCGCCCTGGTGCGCAAGGCGGTGGAGGCGGTGCAGGCCCTGCCGCCGCTGGAGTACTGCGAGGACGCCAAGGCGCTCACCGCCGCGGTGCCGCCGCCGGAGGACCCGGTGGTGCGCGGGAAGGTGGAGGCGCTCCAGCAGCAGGTCGACTCCTTGCGGGTGCTGCTGGATACCCACCGCGTCCAGGAGGGGCTCGTGCTGGCGGACTCCCTGCTCCCCCAGGTGAAGGCGGCGGGCCACGCTTCGCTGGAGGCCCAGACCCTCTACCTCATGGCCTGGATGAGAGAAGGGACAGGCGACTACCGAGCCACCGTGGACGGCCTGCGCGAGGCCATGGGGGTGGCGGCCCGTGGCAGGGACGCCTATACGCTGGCCCAGGCCTCGAACTCCCTGGTCTGGGTGACGGGCAATCGCCTGCGGCGGCCGCACGACGCGCTGCACATGGTGCCCATGGCGCAGAGCATGGTGGAGCTGGCGGACGATGACCGCATCCGCGCCTTTGCCTCCAACAGCGAGGGCACCATCCTCATGGCCGTGGGCAAGCACGAGGAGGCGCGGCAGGCGTTCGAGCACGCCCTGGCGCTGAGGAAGAAGGTGTGGGGCCCCGAGCACTGGGAGGTGGCCTCCACGCTCCACAACCTGGGCCTGCTGTTCCAGAGCATGGGCCGGGTGGACGAGGCGCTCGAGGCCCATACCCTCTCGCTGGAGATGCGGAAGGAGGTGTTGGGCCCGGAGCACCCACGGGTGGCCGAGTCCCTCAGAGACCTCGGCACCACGCTCCAGGAGATGGGCCGGTTCGAGGAGGCGCTCGAGGCCCAGTCGCGCGCCCTGGCGCTGAAGCAGAAGGTGCTGGGCTCCGAGCATCCGTCCGTGGCCGACTCGCTCAGCGCGAGAGGCCACGTGCTCCTCGACATGGGGAGGGCCGAGGAGGCGCTCGAGGCCTACGCGCGCGTGCTGGAGCTGAACCTGAAGCTGCTGGGCCCCGAGAGCCCGCTCGTCGCCTGGGCGCTCACGGACCAAGGCGAGGCGCTGGTGGAGCTGGGGCGCCTCGCGGAGGCGCGGGAGAAGTTCACGCGCGCCATGGCCTTGCAGGACAAGGTCCTGGCGCCGGACGATCTGGGGCGCCTGTGGCCCTTGCTGGGGATGGGCCGGCTCAGTCTGGCCGAGGGCAAGCCCGCCGAGGCCGTGCCTTTTCTCGAGGGCGCCCTGAAGATGACCTTGATCAATGAGAGGGCGGGGGTTCAGTTCCCGCTGGCACGCGCGCTCTGGGACTCCCACGGAGACAGGGCGCGAGCCGTCGAGCTGGCCACGCAGGCCCGCGACTACTGGAGCCGCGTGGACCGAAAGGCGGACGCAGAGCGGGCCGCTCAGTGGTTGAAGCAGCACGCCACGTCCAGGCGCTGAGTGGAGACGACCTTCAAGACGCGCGGGATGGGCGGGCCGCGCAGGGGCGCTCGTGGTGCGGAGTACGAGCGACAGGGAAGGCTTTCGCCACGCCGGAGGTCTCGAGCGAAAGAGGTGAGGGCTCGGGAGGCCATGAAGGGGGCCGGGTGAAGGGCCCTTGAATCGCCCCTCCGTCGGCTATCGCATACCGCCTCGTGCACAAGGGATTGCTTGGACGCATCACCGGCAAGTCTCGCTGCTCCGACCAGGCCGCAAGAAGCGGTGGCGTTCCCGCGGGCGCGGCTTCTGACGGTGCACTCTGGGCTGCTGTAGAGAGCGGGCTGTGGAGCGCCTCGGCCCCTCACAAGAGACGAGGCGGGGAGTCCCCCGAACAGGGGAGGAGTCCGGGCTTCCGTGTTGACTCCTCCCCTTCGAGAGACGCGGCACTGTCCGAGTGCTGGGTTGTGGAGCCCTGTCTGGAGGTCAGGGGGCTGACGGCGCCAGATAGCTCATGCAGCCCCTGTTCATCTCGCAGTAGTCGATGGACGCATACCCGATACAACACTCACCTTCCTCGGTTCCACACGCGACTCCGCACCGAGGCCGGCAGTCGGCATTGCGCGCTCCGAGGGATGCGTAGATGCAGACACCGCGCCCACTGTTACATGATGAGTATGCGCCGGCTCCAACGACACAGGTATTGATTCCATCTTCTCTGGACTCGAGCTCGGCCGATGGGTCGACTGGTGCCTCCATGCCACAGCCCACCAGCAGGATTGCTGCAAGCATGCCCCTGAGAATACTCGACATGATTCCTCCCAAGTGTCGCCGCTCCTGGGACGCGGCCCCAATGGCCGATGCGTCCCGCCTCGCGCCCATGGTGCTGGAATCGAAGCCAACCTGCTGCCCTGCGCTTGTGCCAATCCTAAGCGCCGGTGCTCCCGGCATGCAAAGGGAGGCACGAGACCCTCGAGCCTGTCTCCATGCCTCCTCGAGGGAGCCGCCACGCCCGCCGGGGCCCGTTCAGCCGGCCCTGGCGGTGGGATTCGACGCTTCAGGGACGGGAGGCGGACTTACGGGGCGCGGTCCGGGTCCCCGGGGAGGCAGGGCTCCATCTTCTCGGGGGAAACAACGAAGCGCTCCTCGCGGTTCAGCTGCCGGGACATGCCCGGCGCGCCGAAGCCAATCTGGCCGCCGTCATAGATCAGTACCGCCCAGTCGTTCTGCGACACGGGGTACACATCCGTCGCGACGCCGTTGCGGTTGAAGTCCAACGCAAAGGTGTTGAAGTCGTATTGGCGGTTGTTGTTGAAATCGACGAAGTCGGTTGCGGAGAACATCGCCACCTGGGCGTCGTTGAAGCGCAGCCCGAAGTATCTCGCCAGTTCCGACTCGGAGGACGGGGGGACGGCAGCGAACGCGGTGAGCTCATAGACGGCCGCCTCGTTGACGGACGCCACCTGCACACGCGAGTAGTCGAGCGCGCCGACATTGAAGTCGAGTTCGAATCCATAGAACTGGTATTCGTAGTTCATGATGCTCAGGTAGTTGGGCTTGTAGTTGGCATCGTCATTGCCACCGTGGCGCAGGCCCAGGTTGTGTCCCAATTCGTGCATGAAGGTGCCGGCCTGCTGTTGCTCGGTGCCGTTGAAAGAGCCCAACGTCATCAGGAAGTCCTGCGCGGGGAGGCCGCGCGAGATACCGCTGGAGAAGTTCCCGTCGTACTGGTGCGCGAACACCGCGTAGTGAAAGTAGGGCGCGCGGGCGGCGGCGAAGTACTTGTTCTTGATGACGTCGAATTCCGCCCACACGGGGCTCAGATTCATGTCCGCGTCCGCGGCGGCGATCTGCTGATCCAGCAACAGGTGCAGCGTGATGCCTGTGGTCCCATCCGGATTGCTCACCGGCGCGCTGGCGAAAGCCGTGATGACCTTGTCCAGCGTGGCCTGGCTGGGCCTGAGGTTGGGGTAGTAGTCCACCTCCACGAAGATGTCCTTCTTGCGCGCGTTGGCGCCGAGGGCACTCAGATCGATGCCTCCGAAGCCGAACGTCTCGACGTAGTCGCTGAGGCTGTCCCCATCCGTGTCGGCCTTGTTGGGATCGGTTCTCAGCACAGCCTCCACGATGTCACAGATGCCGTCGCCGTCTGTATCCAGTGAGGTCAGGAGGCAGCCGACAGGGAGCGGGAGAGGCACAGCCTCTGCCACTAACTCGGCCTGGCGGGTGCTGCTCGGTTCCGCGTCCGGAGGTGCCACGTCGCCACAGGCGCTCAGACCAAGGAAAGCCAGGGCGGCTGCCAGCAGATACTGACGAAGGTGTGACATGGTTGTCCTTTGTTTCAGGGATTGGCATTGCGCCAATCGCCAATATCATCGCTGGACGCGCATGGAATTGAAACCGGCGTTGTTGGTATTGAGTGGCTTCCGTGGTGCTGCTCGTGTCTGGCTGGAGGTGCTGGAAAAAGACATGCGGGCTGTCGCGCTGTGTGTGGCGCATTTCGTTCCAGACTCCGACATCCGTCGAGTGACGTCCGCGCTCCGGGCACGAGCTACGTCCTGCGCGTGTCCTGGCCCGCACGAAGTGGTGGTAGACGATGGCCACGCGGACGCCGCCCGCATTGCGGACGCCCTTGATGGTCGTCGCCGCCCGCGCCACCTTTCACAGACTGCGAATCGCGGGCTGTGGGCGTGGGAGGCCAGAGTCGCAGAGGACCCTGTTGGGTGTGGTTGTTCCCAGCGCCGCGCGAGGATCGTTGGTGCTGCGGGAGGAGTTGGGTCTGCGGGGGACACCGGCAGGAGCGCGCAGGTCGGCTCTCCGCAGGCGCCGCGTCACCGCCTCGCGACTCCCTTCGGAAGCCTGCAAGGATTGAACTGCCGGGGTGTATGCTGCGCGAGTGGGAAAGGACCGGAGGCAGGCTTTGCACTTGCGCCCGCGGAGGGATTCGAACCCTCGCTGTCCGCTCATGAGGCGGAGGCTCTTCCAATGGGCTACGCAGACGTATTGTCTGCCATCCCCATCGTGAGCGGGCGGCATGAACTCACCACGACGATTCAGTGGTCAGGGAGACTGTGACAGTCGGGGTACTCGGGCTCGAACCGAGATTTCTCGCATATCAGACGAGTGCCCTGCCCTCGGGCGATACCCCGTGAAGTGGGTGAAGCAGACCGTGCTGCATGGCGACGCTGGGAGTTGAACCCAGTGGGTCCTGATGGGCTCGGGCTCTACGGGCCCGTGCGCGCGCTATGACCCCGGTGGAGAGGGGCCCTGAAGCCTGCTCGCATGGGCGCGCTGTTGGTGGTGGCCTGAAGTGGTCATGACGTAGGGTCGTGGTGCGTGTGTCCAGCGGTCTCGGAGTACATGAGGGCATCATGAGTCGTCCGGAGCATGGCGAAGAGGGCAGCACCGAGGCGCTCATCCAGATGGCCTTGGCAGGGGACGAAGATGATGAGCGCGCCTGGGAGGCCATCTGGGCACTGAGGCGTCGGGGGACGCGTGAGGTGCTGGATGCCGCCATCCAACTTCTCGGTGACTCCTCCGCGAAAGCACGGGGGCGCGGCGCGGATGTTCTGGGCCAGCTTGGCGCTGGGCGCCCCGTCTTCTCGGCGGAGCGTGGCGATGCGCTGTTGGACCTCCTTCGACGGGAGAAGGAGCCCAAGGTCCTCCTTTCCGCAGGTGTTGCATTGGGGCACCTCGTGGAACCCCGCGCCCTGACGGAGCTCATCGGCCTGGCAAGCCATCCCTCTGCGGAGGCGCGATGCGGCGCGGTGCATGGGCTGGCTGTCTTGGATGCTCCAGAAGCGGTGGAGGCACTCATCCAGCTTTCCACCGACGAGGACCGCGATGTCCGGGACTGGGCGACCTTTGGCCTGGGGTCGCTCAGGGAAGAGAGCGACACACCTCGGTTGCGTGATGCGCTCGCGGCGCGCCTCGGCGATGTGGACCCGGAGATTGCCAGCGAGGCACTGGTGGGCCTGGCGACACGGCAGGACCCTCGCGCTGTCGAGCCCGTGCGTGCCGCGCTTTCTGGACACAGCGTGACGGTGTACGCGCTCGAGGCCGCTGCAGCTCTGGGGGACCCGGATTTCTATCCGCTCCTCCTCGCCATTCGCGATGAAGGAGGTCCTGCGGACAGCTACTTCCTGCGCGTCCTGAATGACGTCATCGCCCGCTTCGAGTAACAGTTTGCCGTCGACTTCAAGCCGAGCGGCCCCGACGATTCCTCGTCAGCGCCGCTCGTCTCCACGCAGTGCCTCAACCCGGCTGCCTACTTCCCCTTGGCGGCCGGTGCGTCGAAGAACTCGTTGACCATGGACAGCAGCCAGTCCACGCGGCTCACCAGGGTCACGTGGGTGGTTCCGGGAAGCACGGCGAGCCGGGCGCGAGGCAGCCCGTGGAGGTCTCCCGCCACGCCTCCTCCCAGCAGGCGGAACATCTCCACCGTGTGCTCCGGGAGCGTGATGTCCGCATCCCCAATCATCAACAGGGAAGGGGCCTGAATCCCTCGGACGGCCTCCGCGGGCCAGCCGACGAACGTCGTATCCAGCTGCTTCACCTTCTCGATGAGCGCGGCCCAGTTCTCGGGCTGGGGCGCCACCCGGGCGTACTCCTTCTGGAATGGGAAGCCCGCCAGGTGCTCCGGCGCGAGCTGCTTCCAGACGTTCATGAGCTCGGGGTAGGTGCCTTCCGTCCGATAGCCGGCTCCCCCCGCGTACACGAACCTGCGCACGAGCCGGGGATGACGCATCGCCAACTGCAAGGCGATGCCGCCGCCCATGCTGTAGCCCAGGAAGTCCGCGTTCTTGATGCCCAACTGCCCCAGCAGCGCGGCGGTGTCCTCGGCCATCTGCTCGTAGCTCAGGGGACGATTCGCGTCGGCCGTATGCCCATGCGCCTGCTGCTCGATGGCGATGACCTGTCGTGTCTTGGCCAGCTCCGGCATCAGCTTGCCAAAGTCCACCTCCAGCGTGGACAGGGCCCCATGGAGCAGCACCACCGGCTTCCCCTTGCCGTGAATCTCGTAATACATCTTGAGGCCGTTCACCGTCGCGTAGCGGCCCTGGGGCTTCGTGGGCGCGCTCTTTCCAGCGGCGGGGCCCTGCTCGGCGCGTGCCTCGGGGGCGATGGCCAGGGCCAGGAGGGTGACGGCGACGGTCGCCAGGACGCTCAATGACTTCTTGGTGATCGAGTTCATGGGTGTTCTCGTGGTTGAAATCGACACGCCTGGATGGACACCCATCCCGCCTGTCGATGTCCGTCTGCCTACTGAGCGCTCTCGGGGGCCATCCAGTGGACGTTCCAGTGATGGCCATCCACGTCGAGGAAGCCCCAGTGATACATGAAGCCGTGGTCTTGGGGCGCGTTGATGCTCTTGCCCCCATTCGCGACAGCCAACTCCACCAGCTCGTCGACCTCGGCCTTGCTCTCGCAGGACAAGGCACACAGGGACTCGATGTGCTTCGACGTGTCGGCCAGGCTTCGAGAGGAGGCCGTCTTGAAGAAGGCCTCCGTGAGGAGCATCACCGATGCGTCCACGCCGACCCGCATGCAGGCGGCGTTCTCGTCCGAGAACTTCTCGTTGAACTCGAAGCCGAGCTTGGAGAAGAAGCCCCGGGACTGCTTCAAGTCTCGAACGGGGAGGTTGAGGTAGAGCTGCCGGGTCTTGCCGTGTGCCATGATGAGACCTGCTCCGTGCGCTGCGTTGTTGCTCTTTGGACGACCTGGAGTGTCAAAACTCATCGGTCGTGAGCGCACGTTTAGGGGGCGGGCACTCCTCTCGTCTTGTACAGAACCAGTGATTTCATCCCCTGCTGTCTGAGACGCAGTCGGAGCATCACGGGTACTTTCCTGGTTTCCTGAATGCGCGGAGTCCTCGGCTCGGGCCAGAGGCACAGGGCCCGTCCGTGCTGGTCAACCAGGAGAGGGGGCGGTACTGTCGTTGAACCGTGGCGCCGTGGGCGTCATGAAACGAGTCATGTCGCCCAGCTTGTTTACACCCAGCGAACGCACGGCTCCCTTCGTGCAGTCCGCGCAGATATTCTCGCCCAGCGGGCCGCTCGCGCCCTTCGTGAGCTCCATCATCGTGGCGGAGGGGGGCCCGGAGATGACGCGGACCTTGCTTCCCCTCTCTGGGATTGTTCTGGGCATCGGCTTCAGGGGCTCCGCGACGCAAATCGACGAGCGCTCCGAGCACGTGCTCCCGAATGCGCTCATCCAGGGCATGGGCTCACTCGCGCGTCGGATCCGCGGCTCGGCCAACGGAGGGAGCGTCCTGGTGACATTCAGCGAGGTCGGCGCCGCGCAGTTCTTCAAGGGGCCCCTGCACGAGCTCTTCAATGCCTTCCAACCCCTGGACGACCTGGTGCCGCGCGCGGAGGTGGATCGCCTCTCGGCTCGCCTGGCGGAGGCGGGGACGCTCGAGGCGCGAGCGGCCCTCGTGGAGCAGTTCCTGTCCCTCCGGCTGAGCGCCAAGGCGCCGGACCCGATGGTCGTCGCGGCGGTGCGTGCCATTCGGATGGCCCAGGGCTCGCTTCGGATGGGAGCGCTCGCCCGGTCACTCCACATCAGCCAGGACGCGCTCGAGAAGCGCTTCCGGCGCATCGTCGGCACGACACCCAAGCACTTCGCATCCATCCTCCGGCTTCGCCAGGTGATTGACGCCTACCACCCGGGGGCCAGCCTGTCGGACCTGTCCCTGGACGCTGGCTATTTCGACCAGTCTCACTTCCATCGTGAGTTCCGACACGTCACGGGAGATGCACCCAGGCGCTTCTTCGCGTCGGAAGACTATTTCTAGACACAAAGCCCCCGAGGCCTGTCCTCGAGGGCTTCGTCGACCCCGCCGGTGTCTGCCTATTCCTTCAGGGACTTCACGCGATAGGCGCCCGGGTAGGAACGGAATCGCTCCTCGAGCTTGCCGGGCACGAGCACGCCCGTGTCGAACAGCTTCAGGATGAAGTCCTCGTACTTCGTCCCCGGGGGAAGCTCCGCGCGACGCAGCTCCTCGTAGAGCATGTAGGCCAGCACGTGGATGCCGTCGTCATGGTCCCGGAAGAACTCGGCGCCCGTGCGCGGCTTGCCATCCTTCGTGCGGAGCAGGCCCTGGCGCTCGCTGACGAAGACGTCGATGGCCTCGGCGCAGTCCTCCTCCGTCAGCCCGCGGGCGGTGGTGTAGCCGAATGCCGGGTCGTGCTCGCGCACCAGCCGCTGGAAGTAGGGGTCCGCCTCCAGGGCCGTCAGCCGCTCATCGATGAGGCCCTCGCGCTTGAACGGGGGGTGGAGCAGCTCGTGCACCGCGGTCTTCACCGTGACGCTCACCGGGTAGGTGAGGTCGGTGAGGAAGTTCCAGCCCGTCACCCGGATGCCGTGGGGTTTGACGAACTTCAGGACGTGGGCGTTCAGCTCCTCCACGTGGAGTGCCCGTCCAAGGATGTCCTCGTCCCAGCCCACGACGTCATGGGGAGCCACCTGGGAGGCGAGCTGCGCGATGGACTGCTCGACCTGGGGCAGGTACTCCGCGCGCCAGATGCGCGGGAAGTCGATGCGGTGGAGGAAGGCGAACAGCACGCCCAGGTCCTTGCGCACGTCCTCCAGCTCGCTGAAGTCGGACTTCTCTCCGTAGCTCGTCGCCTTGAAGTCGCGGCGCATCGCCTTCCAGGCGGCATCGTCCGCCACCGTCCTGGCCAGGTTGTCCACGGTGGTGGCGCCCGTGACGGAGAAGACGAGCGCCAGGTAGGGGCCCACCATCTTCCCGGCCTGCTTTCCCATCCGCTCGGTGAGGTGGTCGAGCGCGGCCTTCTCCTGGGGCTCGAGGAGGGCGGAGAAGCGCTCGAACTCCGCCGGATAGAAGCGCGTGTAGAACGCGTCGCCCCGCAGCAGGTTCAAGAGGCAGATGGCGTCGAAAGCCTCGGAGGGACGCAGCACCCAGTTCGTGCGCCCGGCCTTCACTCGGGTGACGGCGGGGGCGGGTGTGGTGGGGACGTCCTGCGGCGATGCGCAGCTGGAGGCGGCCAGCCACAGGGTGGTGATGAGGGCCAGGGTGGGGCCCCCGCGCCGGAAGTGGGTGGGCCGGGAGCGAGCCGGGACAGACGCGTCGAGCATGTCGGGAGTCATGGCGCCGAAGCTGAACCTTGTCGAGCAAGGTTGTCTTGGACGGAACTCACCCCGTTGGACGAAACGAGCGGCCCGTGAGCTGGCGCCGGTACTCAGCCGGGGTCAGGCGGAGTCGGCGGCTGAACTCGCGCGTCATGTGACTCTGGTCGCAGTAGCCCGCCTCCAGTGCGATGTCGCTGAGTGAGTGCGCTGTTTCACGGAGGGCCCGGCTGGCGCGCTCCAGTCGAGAGCGGCGCAGGTGGTCGGCGGGAGTGCACTGGAAGAACTGGCGGAAGCCTCGGCCGAGCTGCGTGGGGCTCACCCCTGCCTCGCGCGCCAGCTGCGCCAGCGTGGGCGGCGGGCCTCGGACGGCATCGAGCAGCTCGCGTGCCCGGGCCAGCCACGTGGGCGGGGCCGATGAGGACTTCGGGGGCGTCGTGGCGCGGAGGGCCTCGGCCAGCAGCTCCAACGACAGCCCCTCGATGGCCAGCGCCGCCACGTCGTCCCCTCGGTGGAACTCCTGGTAGAGGCGCGCGCTCAGCATGGACATCCGCTCGGAGGTGAGCTCCATGCGGCTGTCCAGTCGGGACACGAGCGGGGCGCGAGCGCTCCAGGCCGACTCGGAGAAGTCGACGTTGAAGGTGCGGGTGTGCTGGCCGGCGAAGCGCTGCTCGTGGGAGACCTCGGGTGCCTGGAAGGCCACGGACCTGGGCAGGCACTCCCGGGCACGCCCTTCCGAGACGTCGGTGAAGCCCCCTTCGAGCGTGAAGCGGAAGCCCGCGTGTCGGTGTCGGTGGGGGGCGAGGATGGCGCCAGGAGGGTAGGTGCTCTCCGTCAGGACGAGCCCCGCGACTTCCAGGCGCTGGAGCGGTGTGCCGAGATAGCGACCAAATCCAAGGGCGGGTGCGGAGGACACGACGTTTCAATGCACGGCACGCGAATCGATTGCAATCTCGAGTCTCCCTCGTGGCGCCCGGTCTGGTGCGCCGCGGCGCCTGATTTGCCGCGTTGACGTCGCAGTCGGGTTCCTGGAGGCACAGGGCACACCTCCAGGAGGGATGCCCGGCCTCTGTGCGGCCTGGTTCAGCGGCGACGGAGCAAGAGCTCACTTCCGCGGCAGCCTCGGTGCGGGAGCGGAGGCTGGCCGCGCGGGACACGGTGCGATTAGCATCGCGCTTCATCAACGCGCGCTGGTCGGGACCGCTGGGCACTGGCGCATGACGCGGTGAAGGATGGACCATGTCTCTGACTGCCTACGAGCTCTCCGCGGGGGTGTTCATCCGTGGACTGAGCAACTTGAAGGCGCAGTTGATGAAGGCGGAAGCGCATGCCGTCGCCAGTGGCGGGGGCGAATCGGCGCTGTTGGACGCGCGGCTCTCCGAGGAGGGGCGCATGCAAGGCGCCGCGAGTGATTCACCAGGGGACCTGCACAGGTACACGCTCGCCGCGCAAGTCCACTGGGCCGCGGAGGGGGCACGGCTGGCGATGACCCAGTTGTTGGGGGCGCCACGCGTGCCGGCCGCGAGCGATGCCAGGAGCTTCGCGGAGCTGTATCAACGGCTCGATGCGACGATGTCCTATCTCCGAGACCTCGTGCCGGGTGACCTCGAAGCCGGCCTGGAGCGGGAGATTGTGATGGAACACCGCCGCGGCTCGATGCGCTCCAGTGGCCACCAGTTCCTGGTCGCATTCGCGATTCCCCACTTCTACTACCACGTGACCGCCGCCTACGGCATCTTGCGCAACCAAGGCGTGCGACTCACCATGGGCGACTTCCTGGGCAACTGGGGCGCGAGCTGAACGACGGCTGATTGCCGTCATCACATATCTCGGCTCCGCCCCGCTTCCCATCACCACAGACGGGGCGCGGTGAGGTCTCGACCGCGTCCACCAGATAGACGGCCAGCACCGAGCCCGCGAGGCGCACGGAGCGATAGGGGAGGTTGCTCGAGTACCTGGCCACCGCGGCATGAGAGCCCAAGCCCAGCTCCACCAGATGTACCGGGCTGGAGCCGATGTACATCCCATCCGCCTTCAGGAAGTCGACGGTGGCGACCAGCGCCAACGACAGCCCTTTGCCCCCTGCGGCGAGTCGAAAGGGGGGCAGTGCACACCCAAGGGTGTCTGGCTTTCAGGGGATGCCGGCCCAATCCGTCGCGCCTGGGCAAGCGCTCCTGGACTGCGTCACCCCAACCCCTCACTCCGCAGGACGCTCAATCAGACTCGCCACCTGCTGACGACACGCCTCCACCGAGGCCGCGGAGTCGTAGTTCGCCAGGGCTTGCGCGCGGGCGGGGTAGAAGCTCCGAAGGCTTGCCCATCCATGCCGCCGCCGGTCACTGGACTCGGATTGCATCAACGCAAGGATGGACTCCTCGAACCTGGCGAGGTCCTCACTCCGCGCATCCAGCTCAGCCAGAATCAAATGCGAAATGAAGTACTGCTCCTGCAGGCGGCGGCCCAGTGAGGCCGAGTCCGCTCGCTGCAACTCCCTCCTCAAGGACCTTGCGGCGAGAAAGAACGGCAAGGCCCCCACGAAGGACCCCGACACGCCGCCCACGAGCGCTCCAAGAATGCTGCCTGCCATCCCGAACAGGCTGTCGCCGAGCCATCCACCCACGGCGGCGCCCATCAGGGTCGCGAGTACTCGCAACAAGTCAAAGAGGGTGAACACCGTTGTCTCCGTCCCGCCGCGCTCTGCCTGAAGGGCCCGCCGTGGGCCCGACAGGATGACAATCTGTCGGGCCAGGCGGCTCGACTCCTGGGGCTCTCGCGGAGGCGGCCCCGGGCGTCATGGCGCTACTGCACGTTCTCTGCCAGAGCACGTCCACTCGGTTGCGGGTGGCGGACGTCCCGGACTCAGGGGGCGGGGCTCCAGCGTGCGGTGGGGGCCCGCCCTCCCGTTGCTAGCTGCTCGGCGCGTCACGCACCATGACCAGCTTGGGGTAGGCGATGAAGAACCCCAACCGCTCCATGTTGCGCTGGGACGGTGTGCCCGGGTGCGTGCTGCTCGAGGCCAGCGTGCAGCCCTGGCGCAGCGCCCACTCCAGTCGCGTGGTGATGAGTGCTTGCTGGAGGCCCTGTCCTCGGAAGCGCATGCGCACGCCCGTGCCAGACAAGGTCGCGACGCCGTCGTGGAGGGCCGCCGTGCCGCCGCCCGCGGGCTCCCCGTCGACGCGCGCGAGGAAGCAGGTCGTCCCAGGCATCTTCGCGGCGGACAGCATCAGCGTGGCCTCGTCGTCGGTCAGCTCCTCGCGGCCCATGAAGCCCTGGCCCACCGTGCGTGCGAACAGCTCCGCCTCGCCGGACAGGAGGGGGCGGACCTCCGCGGTGTGCGAGGGGAGTGGGGCGCCCGGCAATGCGCGCGCGAAGACCTGCTGGAACTCCGCCACGCGATAGCCTCGCCGCGCCAGCTCCTGGGCGAGCGACGGGTCCGCGAAGGGCGTGAGCTCGATGGGCACCGGACCGCCTCCCTGGCCCAGGTGGGCTTCCACGCGGTCGAGCAGCTCCGCGTCGACGGGGCCATCGAGTCCCAGCGCGATGGCCTGGGTGAGCGGTGAGCCCGGGCCATTGAAGAGCGCGAGCCCTCCGGCGACCTCGAGGACTCCGTTCAGGGGCGTGGCGCTGCGATTCTGCTCGGCCTGGGCTCGCTCGATGCGACGGGCCAGGGCCGCGTCCACGGTGACTCGGGAAGACATGGAGGCATGCGACATGGCCAACACCTTCGTCCACCCCGCGCGGCGGCGTCTATCGGGTTCTGACCGCCTTTGTCGTGAAACCGCGCTTCGGTGATGTGCCACGGCGCGGTGGAAACAGCCGCGAGGCCCGGGGCCTGGCCTGATGGTCTGTCTGGTGTCACCGACGGTGGGGCACGCTCTCGTGACTCGAGGCGAGAAGAGGCGCCGGCGGGTTGACGCGCTTTGTTGTGACTCGGACGAGGGCTGGAGCCACGTGTATTGGACTGTGCGCTGACTCAGCTCGCGAACGGCCCGGTGCTCATGGGCGCCGCGGGTTCGCGTTCCTCTCCGGGCTGGAGGAGGTTGAGAATCCAAAAGATTATCAAGAGGGGATTCGTCCATGAGCCCACAGCCAAAGAGGATTCAGTTGTCATTGGACACCCACTCGATACAGAGGGGCATGAGGGACGTCCAAGCCGTGTGAGGCCATCCCTTCGCCGATGTCAGCGTCCTGTGCGAGATTGCCCGGAGGGTGTGACGTCCGAGGTGCGCGGCACCCTCGCGAGCGGATGTGCTTCTGTTCAACCAAAGGAGTCTCCATGTTCAGGAAGAGTCTTGTCCTTGCGGTGGGATGCAGTGCGTTGATGTTTGGATGTGGCGAACAACCCGATGAGACGCGGGAGATCGTCGACAACCTGGTCGAGGCCGGGTTTCCCTCCGATGACATCATGGTCGTCGAGGGGAAGGTGTACGTCGGGCGAGATGCGGAGGTCTCACTGGCCGCGTCTCGCGAGATGCTCGCGCGCGAGGCCACCACCGAGGAGCAGTACCGCACGACGAACCTCGTCAGCTCGGCGGTGACGAAGATCTGCATCAACGGCTCGACGTTCACGGGCAACTTCAGCACGGCACTGGACCTGGCCATCCAGAACTACGACGAAATGCCGCTGGCCTTCGACATGGCGCGCACGCCGAGCACCGGGTGCAGCTTCACCATCAACGCGGTCATCCAGCCGGGCGTGGTGGGAGGCTCGGCGGGCTTCCCCTCGGGCGGGCTGCCGTACCACACCATCAACATCGGCGGCGGACTGTCCTCGTACAGCGTCGACGTCATCGAGCACGTCATCACGCATGAGATGGGTCACACCATCGGCTTCCGCCACACGGACTACTACAACCGGAGCATCAGCTGCGGCAGTGGCGGCAACGAAGGTGACGCGGGCGTCGGCGCCATTCACATTCCAGGCACTCCGACGACGGCGACCGTCGGCGCCTCGCTGATGAACTCCTGCTTCCGCACGGTCGAAACCGGGGAGTTCGCGTCCGCCGACCGCACCGCGCTGACCTATCTGTACCCGTCGCGCGACTTCGCGGTGTTGAACTTCGAGTTCGCGGATGCGCGACGCACCAGCGCGACCGGCGACTGGGCGCCCGGCGAATACAAGGCCGAGTGCGCCAGCGGTGAGCCGGTGACCGGCGTGTCCCTCAACCCCAGCTCGCGCAACACGCGCGTCGCGCTCTGCCGCACCGGTGGTGACCCGCGCTACCCGCACGACGGCTGCTATGCCCGGAACTTCTCCACCGTGGACAACCGAGGGACCTCCGCCACCGGTGACTGGGATCCTGGCTATTACAAGGGGGAGTGTGGCCCCAACGAGTTCGTCGCCGGAGTGGCCCAGAGCACCGGACATGCCATCACCGCCGTGCTCTGCTGTCCCGGCAGCGTCACCCATACGTCCTGCTCCGCCCTCGTCTTCGACGGCCAGGATTCGCGTGAGTCCTCCACCACGGGCGACTGGGACGCGGACAACTGGAAGGGCGAGTGCGGCCCCGGCCGGTACGCCGCCGGGCTCTCCCGCAGCACCTCCGGTGGCGCGCCTCACGCGCTGCTCTGCTGCAGCCCGTGAGCCTGAGTGGATGAACCTCCGCGGGCCGGCCTCGGTGAGCTCCGGGGCCGGCCCGTGGTGTGTCGCGGAGACGCATTCCTATTGCCCGCCGAGGTCCGTGAGCGCCTGACGCAGGATGCGAGACATTGACGAGAAGCGCGGTGTTTCGAGTCTCCGCGGTGCTGGCCGGCTGTGGCGGTATGGACCCCCAGCTGGAGCACGAGGAGAACATCGCCAATCTCATCGAAGCAGGTCATCCAGCCAATGACATCCGTGTCATCGACGAGTCCGTGTTCGAGGGGGGGCGACGCGCAGGTGACGCTCCAGGCGTCGCGCGAGATGCTTCAGCCGCCCCCGGGGGCGCCGAACACCGCCGCCTGGGACGGGTCCGTCATGAACTCCTGTCCGCACACGGGCCGCGCCGGCGAGTTCACCACTCCGTTCGTAGCCACGCCGTGAGGGGCTGGCGCCCAGGTCGATAGTGATTGCGGTCGGGTCCTCGTCGCGGACATGACCCTCCGGGAGGAGTCCTGCTCCCGAGGGGTCTCTCCCGCGCGTCTATCAACGGCGCCGCTGCTGGTGCGCCGGAGCGAGCGGGACCTCGTGACGTGCAACCCGGCGCACCCTCTGCTGGCTCCAGCGTCCGGCAACCCGGCGCGACCTTGCGACGCGCCATTCGCGCGCACCCGTGGCGTTCTTGAGACCTGAATCACCCTTCAACATCATGGACTCCACTTCGGCGCGCGGCTCGGTGACGAGCGCGACAGGGGAGGCGGCATGCGGGAGACTCGGGCCTGGGTCCTTCATCGAGGCGAGCGCCAACGGGACGGGCAAGCCGTTCCCGGGACGCTGGTCGAGGAGTCCTTCTCCTTCCCGGACCCAGGCCCCGAGGACGTGGTGGCCGAGCCCATCTATGGCTGCTGGGAAGGCAACATGGGCCATGCCCTCCAGCGCGTCCCGGTGGACATCTGCCGCCTGCGCCGTGAGGACAAGGTCGTGCTCGGCAACGCGGGCGTGGTCCGTGTGGTGGAGGTGGGCAGCGCGGTCACGCGCGTGCGCCCCGGGGACCACTGCCTCGTCTTCTGCAACGCCGAGCCCGACGCGCACGGCTATCCCGTCAAGGTCCTCGCCTACGACGCGACCCACACCATGGGCCTGCTGGCCCACAGGACGCGGCTCCCCCAGCGTGTCCTCATCCCCCTCCCTCGCCACAGCCGCCACTCCCTGAAGCAGTGGGCCGCCTTCTCCCTGCGCTACATCACCGCGTGGTCCAACTGGCGACTTGCATGGGGCTGCTTCCGCCTCCAGGTCAGTGAGTCGGATTGCCCCGTTCCCTTCGTCGTGGGCTGGGGCGGCGGCGTGGCCTACGCGCAGCTGCGCCTCGCCCGCTTCGCTGGCTGTCGGGTGGCGATGGTCGCCTCACAGGAAGAGCGCCTGCGGCACCTGGAGGCCGTGGGCATCATCCCCATCGACCGCAGGGACTTCCCCGACCTGAACCTCGACGCGGCCCGCTTCGCCTCCGACGCCGATTACCGGCGGCGCTACACCCAGTCGGAGAAGTGCTTCCTCGCGCGCATGAAGGAGGCGGGGCGCGGCCAGGACGTCTCCATCTTCCTCGACCACATCGGTGGACCGCTCCTCCAGGCCAGCCTCAAGGCCCTGGGGCGCGAGGGTGTCATCGCCTCCGCGGGCTGGAAGCTGGGGGCGGACCTGATGGACCTCTCGCGCTCCACTGAATGCACGAAGCGGCACCAGCACATCAACACCCACTATGCGCGCTTCTCCGAGGCCGTGGCCGCCGTGGGCTTCGCCGAGGAGTCGGGCTGGCTTCCGCCCGTGGACGACGAGCGTGTCTATGCCTGGGATGAAGTCCCTCGGCTGGCCCGGGACGTGGAGGCCGGTGGCGTCGCGTCCTACTTCCCGCTCTACCAGGTCCATCCCGAGCAGGCGCACCGGGACACGCAGGAGGCCGCGTGAGCGAGCTCCCGGAAGACCCCCTCGCCACCGCCCGCCGGAAGTTCAAGCACCAGTCCCGAGGCTTCCGCCTCGCGCACGTGCTGCTGGTGGACCTCATCACCATGACCTTCTCGCTGACACCGGCGCTGCTGGCGTGGTGGGCCTTCGCCGTCTTCCTTCGCTGGAGCTGGGGGCAGGCCGCCTTCGCGCTCTGGGCGCTGCTGGCGCCCGGTGTCCTGGCCGGCGCGTTCCTCGTGGCGTGCTGGCTGGTGCGCCTGTGCATCCCGCGCATGCGGCCGGGGACCTACGAGATGAAGCTGTCTCGCGACTATCTCGCCTGGTTCATGACGCTGTGCCTGGGGCACTCGGTGCGAATCGCGGGCCTGCAGCCCTTCTTCTTCTCGTTCTACCTGACCAAGTACCTCTACTGGCGCGCGATGGGCGCACGCATCGCGTACGGCGTGAACTCCTCCATCTTCGCGGTGCTCGCCGACTACCCGCTGTTGACCGTCGGCAAGGGCTGCACCGTGGGCGCGAACGTCCTGCTCATCGGGCACCTGTTCCTGGGGGACAAGGTGATGTTGGGGACCGTCACCCTCGGAGAGAACGTCTTCGTCGGCGCGGGCGCGATGCTCGGCCCTCGCACGAGTGTCGGCGCGCGGAGCTGGATTGGCATGCAGAACAAGCTCTTGAAGGACACCCTGCCCGAGGACTCGCGACTGGAGAACTTCGAGTGGGAGCACTTCAACCCCGCCAGCCGCTCGCGACCCGCGCCCACCGAGGAGCGTCCCTCGTGAGAGTCCTCGAGCCCCGCATGGGCATCCGGGTGCTCGGCCATGGTCGCGCGCTCCCTGGCGACAGGCCCATCTCCAACGAGGAGCTGCTCGCGCTCGACCCGGAGCAACATGAGCGCTCCGCGCGGACACTCGCCGCGCTGGCTCGGAAGGTGACCTCGCGCCTGGGCTTCAGTCAGCGCCACCTCTCGCGACTGCCCGGAGCGCCGCCCTCCGAGGCCGAGGAGACGAGTGAGTCCCTGGCGCTCGCGGCGGCGAGGCGCGCCCTCGGGGAGCACGCGGGAGTCGACGTCCAGACCTTCATCCACGGGACGACGACGACGGGCCGTTACACCGGCTCCCAGGCCGCGGCCATCCTGGGGCGACTCGGGAGCCAGGCCTCCGCATGGGAGGTGAAGGCTGGCTGCTCCACCTCGCTGGCGAGCCTCCACCTGGCCCTGGCGCTGCTGGCGGGTGGCCACGCCAACGTGCTCGTGAGCTGCGCGGAGACGCTGTCCAAGGTGATGAATCCCAACCTGAAGGAGACGTGGTTCATCCTCGCGGATGGCGGCGCGGCGCTGTGGCTGGAGCGCGCGTCCGTGTCTCCCGACTTCGAGGTGCGCAAGTGCCTCTATGCCACCGATGGCGCCCTGGTGGACCTGTACACCACGCCCGGCAGGCTCCCCCCGGACCGGAGCACGCTGGAGGCCGGGGGCTACGCGATGGCGGGTGACGGCACGCGACTTCGAGAGGAAGCGCTGCGCCGCTATCTCGAGATGCTCGGAGCGATGTTCCCCGGAGGCCGCGGCCTGAAGGACATCCGCTGGGTGGTGGCGCATCAAATCAATCGCAAGCTCATCGAGCAGGTCCTCGAGGTGGGAGGGCTCGGCGCACGGCTCGTCTGGAGCGCGGACCGGGTGGGCAACGTGGGCGGCGCCTCCGTCCTGTTCTCGCTGTCCGAGGCGCTGGAGCAGGACCTGTTCCAACCCGGTGACGACGTGCTGCTGATGAGCGTGGGTGGTGGCCTGTCCTTCGCGATGCAGCACTGGGTGAAGCGCTGAAGGAGGGGACACGCCATGGAGCTGAACGAACGCATCGGCAAGGCGCTCAGGGCCGCGGGGATGGAGGACGTTCCTCGGAGCACGTCCGAGCCCCTGGCCGCGTATGGGATGGACAGCTTGCTGATGGTGCTGTCGGTCGCGGCGCTGGAGAAGGAGTTCTCCCTGCGCATCTCGGGGCACGAGTTCTCGGAGTCGAGCTTCGAGAGCCTCGACACGCTGGCCCGCTGGCTGCGCCGCCTGGGGGCGACATGAGGGTCCTCGTCACGGGAGGCGGCTCCGACATCGGCTTCGCCATCGCCCGCCGTCGGCTGAGGCAGGGAGATGAGGTCTTCGTCACCGCGTCGTCCGAGGCCTCGCTGGAGCGGATGTGCTCCCGCTACCAGTCGGAGGGGCTCGCCGCGAAGGGGCTCGTGCTCGACCTCGCGGCGCCGGAGCGGAACGCGGGCGCGCTGGGCGCGATGCTGGAGTCCGGGCTCCAGGCGCTCGTGCTCAATGCCTGGACCCGGCGCCCGCCCCAGCACCGCTTCCACGAGTTGCCCCAGGCGGCGCTCGAGGAGGACGTCACCGTGAACCTGATGGGGAACCTCTGGCTGCTGCGCCGGGTCCTCCCCGCGATGGTCGCCGCGCGCTGGGGCCGCATCGTCCTGGTCTCCAGCGTCTCCACCGTCACCGGCGCGGGACGCTACGGCGCCTATGTCCTGTGCAAGTCCGCGCTGGAGGGGCTGATGCGCAACCTCGCCGTGGACTACGGCGAGTTCAACGTGCTGTCCAACACGGTGCGCCTGGGCCTCTTCAAGACGGAGCGGACGAAGAAGTACTGGTCCAGGGCCCGCTACGTGGAGCGGATGGGGGGCGTCATCCCGCAGGGCACGCTGGGCGAACCCGACCACGTGGGGGCGGTGTTCGACCCGCTGCTGAGCGAGCACCAGTACATCAACGGCGCGGTCCTGGACGTCACGGGCGGGCTGCCGATGTTCCGCATGGAAGGAGTGCTGCGACCATGAGCTTCTTGAAGCCCTCGGAGCCTGTGTATCTGCGAGGTCCCCTTGCGTGGCTGCCGGAGCGGGTCGTCACCAATCAGGACGTCCTGGACTGGATGGGGACCCGAGCCCGGCCCAGTTGGATTGCCCACCGCACCGGTGTCGAGCAGCGACGCTGGGTCGAGGAGGGGCAATCCTGCAGCGACGCGGCCATCGGCGCGGCCTCGCGCTTGTTCGAAGCCACCCAGGTGGACCGCGCGCGCATCGTCCAGGTGCTGCTGGCCACTGTCTCCGGCGACTACCCCACGCCTCCGACCTCGCCCTTGATTCTCCCTCGACTGGGGCTCGAGCGGGTCGGCGTCCTGGACCTGAGCGCCGCGTGCGCGGGCTTCACGAGCGCGGTGCACGTGGGAGCGGCGCTCGCGGCCGCCACCGAGGGAGACCAACTGGTCATCGCCGCGGACATCCGCTCCAAGTTCCTCAACCGCGAGGACCTGGCGACCACGGCCCTGTTCGGTGATGGCAGCGCCGCCTGTCTCGTCACCCGGAGCGCCGAGGGGGCTGACTTCCAGCTCATCGCCAGCGAGCTGGCGGCGGATGCCTCCATGGCCGACATCATCGCCATCCGCGCGGGAGGCTCGCGACTCCCCCACCACCGCAACGACGACCCCTCCAAGGTCTTCCTCAAGATGGAGCATGGCGCCACGCTGTTCATGAAGGGGGTGGAGAACATGTCCACGGGCGCGGATTCCTTGCTGCGGCGCCTGGAGTTGAAGGTGGGGGACATCGACTGGGTGGTCCCGCACCAGGCGAACCTGCACTTGATGAAGGCCGTCACCGAGCGGCTCGGCGTGGACCCCGCGCGGGTGGTGGAGACGGTGCGCTTCACGGGCAACACCTCGGGCGCGAGCGTCGGCATCGCGCTCGCGCACCTTCGAGAGCAGCTTCCGCTGGAGCCGGGGCAGCGCGTGCTGCTCGTGTCCGCGGGGGCGGGCGGGGCCTCGGCCTGCGCGCTGCTGCACAGCCTGTAGGTGACGGACCATGCGGACTGCTCAGGCCTTCACCCGAACCGACGCGAGCGTGGCGCTCCAGCTCGGAGGACGCTCGCTCACCTTCGAGTCCCTGCGCGAAGCCGTCGAGGCGCGCAAGCACCGTCTGGGAGTCCTTCCTCCTGGCATCGCCATCCTGAGGGCGCACCGCAGCCGGGAGTTCATCGCCACCTTCCTCGCGCTGTACGAAGCAGGAGCCCCCCTGGCGGTGTTCGCGACGGAGTGGACGGCGCCAGAGACGGAGGTGAGGCGTCAGCTCCTGGGGCGATGTTTCGAACTCGATGAGTCCTTCCGAGTGTCCTGGAGGAGTGAGCAAACCCAGACATGCCACCATCCGGACACGGCGCTGGTCCTGTTCACGTCCGGCAGTATGGGCGCACCGCGCGCCGTCCAGCTCTCCCGCGAGAACATCGAGGCGAACGTGGTGGCGGTCCGGCGCTCGCTCGACTTCGACACCGCGCCGGAGCAGACCCTCGTCCTCCCGCTTTCCTATTCCTTCGGCCTGCTGGGACAACTCCTGCCCGCGCTCGCGGCGGGAGT
Organism: Myxococcus stipitatus DSM 14675; assembly: GCF_000331735.1. Lineage (GTDB taxonomy): Bacteria > Myxococcota > Myxococcia > Myxococcales > Myxococcaceae > Myxococcus > Myxococcus stipitatus. The sequence goes on from NC_020126.1 coordinate 1,969,653, forward strand.
TCCCACCGTCCTCCTGTCGAATCTGGTCGAGCTGAAGGCGCGCCTGGAGGAGGGGGCGCTGGTGGGCATGCTCAGCGGTGTTCCCTCTCACCACGAGACGCTGCTGCGCTTGCTGGGGGAGGCTCCGCCGCGAACCCACGCCGTCACCCATGTCATCTCCGCGGGAGCCGCGCTGGACGTGGCCCTGAGACAACGCCTGTTGCGTGCGTTTCCCCGAGCGCGGGTCTACGTCAACTATGGACAGACGGAGCTGTCGCCCCGGGTGCTCTGCCTGCGCAGTGACCACCCCGCGTTCCTGAGTCAGGCGGCGGGCTACCCCGTCGGAGAGCTCACCGTGAAGCAGGGGGACGACGGTGAGCTGTGGGTCCGGGGGAACCAGGTGATGCTCGGCTATCTCGGCGATGAGGGAGCCACGAGGGGGAAGATGGAGGGCGGATGGCTGCGCACCGGGGACCTCGCGCGAATCGACTCGGATGGGCTCGTGACCTTGCTGGGGCGCAATGACGACCTGCTCAAGGTGGGCGGGGAGCGACTGAGTCCCCTCGAGATAGAAGCCGCGCTGCGCATGCTCCCTCACGTGGAGGACGCGGCAATCTGGGGGAGGGAAGATGCCCTGTATGGCACTTCGCTGACCGCGTTCCTCCAGCTCCCCGCCGGGGCTCCAGGCGTCTCTCGGGAGGCATTGAGACGGGCGCTGCGCGACCAGCTATCGCCCCACAAGGTTCCCGCCGACTTCTACCGGGTCGAACAGCTCCCGCGCTCCTCGAACGGGAAGCTGCAGCGCCACCGCCTGGGCGAGCTGCTGCAACCAGGTCGGCGCATCTCCTGAGACAGACATCCCTGTCGATGCAGGGAGGGGAGCCCTCGACACGCTGGTTCTTCGCGGACCGGGTCTTGGCACTTGCGCCGATTCGGAGCACGCGCGCTTGCTTCATGAGCGCGCTGAAACTCCGGCGGCTCTCTGTCCAGGACCGCGAGTCCTGCACAGGGCGTTGACATCGATGTGGCCTCTTCTGGCATGTGTGGAATCAGCGTGCACCGCGAGGTCCGGTCTCCGGGAGTCGCGTGCCGACGACGGGTGTGCGCCTCACCCGTCTCGCGCTCCAGGAGATTGAGAAGCCAATGATGTGCCGGAATCGGGACGGGTCTTGAATCCCTGGTCAAGGGAGAGTTCGGCTGTCATTCGAGAGGGTCGACCCGACGGGGGTGATGGGGCATTGGCATGCAGGTCAAGCCACACCCGGTCGATGCGATTGTCTCAGGGAAATAGTCTGGTCGTATGGATATATGTCTTTGTCGACGCGGGGATGGATTTCAGTCTATTATGCAGACCTGTCTAGAAGGAGCGACGCCCGTGGGGGCGCGGAAATCCCCGCGAACGGATGTTCTTCTGGTCAATCAACGGGGTGTCCATGTTCATGAAGAATCTTGTCCTTGCGATGGGCTGTAGTGCGTTGCTGGTCGGGTGTGACGGACAGCCCGATGCGACGCAGGAGATCGTTGACAACCTGGTCGAGGCTGGGTTTCCGGCCAGTGACATCATGGTCGTCGATGGGAAGGTGTACGTCGGACAGGATGCCCAGGTCTCGCTGGCGGCGTCGCGCGAGATGCTCGTGCAAGGCTCCACCACCGAGGAGCAATACCGCACCACCAACCTCGTCAGTCGGTCGCTGACGAAAATCTGCGTCGACGGCTCGGCGTTCGTCGGCGACTTCAGCACGGCGCTCGACCGGGCCATCCAAAACTATGACGAACTGACACTCACCTTCGGCATGGCACGGGCGCCGAGCACAGGATGTAGCTTCACCATCAACGCCGTCATCGACATGGGCCTGAACGGCGGTGTGGCCGGGTTTCCGGCAAACGGCCAGCCGTTCGGGCAGATCACCATCGGCGGCCAGCTCAGCCAATACGGCGTGGACGTCATCGAGCACGTCATCACACACGAGCTCGGGCATACCCTCGGGCTCCGCCACTCGGACTACTACGACCGCTCAATCAGCTGCGGCGACGCCGGCAACGAGGGTGCCGCTGACGTGGGAGCGATCCACATCCCGGGCACGCCGACCGGGGCGACCAGCGGTGGCTCCCTCATGAACTCCTGTTTCCGCCCAGTCGAGACGGGTGAGTTCGCCCCCGCCGACATCACCGCGCTGTGGACGTTGTACCCGCAGGACACCGTCTTCAACGACCACGGTGTTGCGCCCCTGGACTCTTCGTGGAGCGGGTTCAAGGTCCACGCGGTGGGCGACTTCAACGGCGACGGCAGGACCGACCTGTACTTGAACTACGACAACCTGGGTGCTGGCGGGAACCAGCACATCTGGTATGGCCGCAGCGACGGCGGCTTCAATGACCACGTCGTTGCGTCCCTGGACTCTTCGTGGAGCGGGTTCAAGGTCCACGCGGTGGGCGACTTCAACGGCGACGGCAGGACTGACCTGTACCTGAACCACGACAACCCGGGTGCTGGCGGGAACCAGCACATCTGGTACGGCCGCAGCGATGGCGGCTTCAATGACCATTTCATGGCACCCCTGGACTCTTCGTGGAGCGGGTTCAAGGTCCATGCGGTGGGCGACTTCAACGGTGACGGCAGGACTGACCTGTACGTGAACCACAACAACCTGGGGGCTGGCGGCAACCAGCACATCTGGTACGGACGCACGGGCACCGGCTTCAATGGCCATTACATCGCGCCCCTGGACTCTTCGTGGACCGGGTTCAAGGTCCACGCGGTGGGCGACTTCAACGGCGATGGCAAGACCGACGTGTACTTGAACCACGACAACCTGGGGGCCGGCGGCAACCAGCACCTCTGGTACGGACGCGCAGGCACCGGCTTCAACGGCCACGGCATTGCGCCCCTGGACTCTTCATGGATCGGGTTCAAGGTCCACGCGGTGGGCGACTTCAACGGCGACGGCAAGACCGACCTCTACCTGAACCACAGCAACCTCGGTGCTGGCGGCCACCAGCACTTCTGGTACGGACGCACCACCGGCGGATTCGATGGCCACGGCGTTGCGCCCATGGACTCTTCGTGGAGCGGGTTCAAGGTCCACGCAGTGGGTGACTTCAACGGCGACGGCAGGACCGAGCTGTACCTGAACCACGACAACCTGGGGGCTGGCGGGAGTCCGCACATCTGGTCCGGTCGCACCGACCGTGGCTTCAATGACCACCGCGAGCCGACCCTGGATTCTTCATGGAATGGGTTCAAGGTCCATGCGGTGGGCGACTTCAACGGTGACGGCAAGACCGACCTGTACTTGAACCACAACAACCTGGGGGCTGGCGGTAGCCAGCACATCTGGTACGGACGCCTCCCGTAAGGTGAGCGTTCAGCGCTGTTGACGCGGAGACGAGCACAGAGGGCGGTGACCGCATCTTCTGTCTTTGACAAGAAGCGCGGTCATCGTTCTCTTGTGGCCGGTCGAGAGCCCCGCAGCGCGTAGCCTCCTGGCTGTCTCCTCCGCATTCGCGGGGCTTCGGACCAGGCGGGTTCGGCGCTTGACTCACTCCGGGTCAGGGACGCGTGACGTGCACGAGGCTTGTCATCGCGTCCACGTACAGGGTCGTGTCGTCCGCATGCAGCGGCAGCAGCGGCGTGACCGATACCTGGTTCAGCTTCGTCTTCCGGAGCTGCTGGGTGGCTGGGTCCTTGAACACGGCGAACGGGACATCCTGGATGACGTAGGGCTTGCCATCCACGTGCCCGATGAGCATCAGCACATGCCCGGGGACGACGATGAGGTCGCCCACCTGCGCTTGCTCCAGCGCGCGCAGCCGCTCGGCGTGCGAGTCCTTCGCCGTGAAGAGGCGGTGGGTCAGCGCCGTGCTCTTCCCTTGCTGGCCTGAGTTGGGCGGCAGGAACAGCCCCATGCTGCGGTACACCTCGCTGGTCAGTCCGCTGCAGTCGCGCGCATTGAACTGGTGTCCCCAGCCGTAGCGCTCGCCGAGGAACTTGAACGCCTGCCGGAGGATGTTGGCGCGGGTCAGCGGGAGATAGCCCGGCGCGGTATCCGTGGTACGGCGCAGCAGTGCGCTCTGGAAGGCCAGGGTGCCGTCCTGCTCGCGCACCGGGAGCAGCACCGGCCACGACGCATAGCTGCTGGCTCCGTTGACTGGCTCCCCGGGGGACACGTCCGCCCGTGGCAGCGCGACCCCCATGTCGAGCTCGAGCTCGGACACCCGGGGAGCTTCCGGCGTCGCGACGGTGCGCACCTGGTCGCCCGTGACGACCCGCCCGGGGGCTTTCGCCACGTACGAGAACACCGCGTCCGCCGTGCCTTCCGCGACATCGTCGCGCTGGACCCACGCGGGCCCCTGGGTCGTCAGGACGAACAGCCATTGCTGATCCACGCTGTGATGCGCGATGACGACCGGCTCGCCTGGGAACAGGATGCCGGCCTGCAGGCTCTCGAAGTCGCGCAGGCTGTCCCCCGCGAAGAACCGCCGATGGGACGGCAGTGTCCGCAAGGGCGTGCGCCGCACGCTGAGCCCATGGCGCGCGGTGGAGGCTTCGGGGACGTGTGCGGTCGCGGCGTTCTGGCGCAGCTCCTCGAGCATCGCCTCCGTCACCGGCCGCCCCTGCTCGTCGATGACTGCTTGGATGGGCGACTGCTGTGCATCCTGGAGCCAACGGACGACCTGTGCGCGCGTCAGCGTGGCTGGGATGCGCTTCAGGTCGACCAGGCCTCCCTCCGGACCGAAGGCGCGCATGCGCTTCTCCGTCACCTGGGTGGCATCGAGGAGCACCTCGTCGGGTGACGGTGCGCGGCGGATCCAGAACTCGGGCGACAGCATGTCTTCGTGGAACGCGGGCACCCCCGACGGAGACACGGCGAGCGCGGACGGCGTGGTGCAAGCGGCAAGGCTGGCGGTGGTCCCCATTACCAGGAGCGAGAGAGCCCGCATTCGCCATGTGCGAGTGCCCGTCCGGTACGTCTTCGCGAGTGTCCGAGTGGAGGGGAGTGCCAGGCGGCTCATTCGTTCAGCTCCGAGGGGGAGACGGCTCCATGTGGCCGTGCTTGCGTGCGGAGACGAGCAGGTCCGCTCACTCGTGGCCGGTTGCTCACCCTGTGTCCAACGAATCCTCATCGCGAGCTATTTCACGGGCGCGCGGCGTTTTCTCCTCGGGGCGCGGAGAGGTCTGATTCGCGGATCCAGTGGTGATGGCCACCAACGATGGTTTCAGGGGGAGCGGGCGCACCCCTCGAGGGTGAACGGAGCGAGAGGGCTGCCGCCGCGGTCTTCATCGCCCACCACGAGAGGGCATTCCGCCAGGGTGTCCCTGAACGACTGCACGGACGGAGGCGCGACGAACCTCCTCTCCCGGGAGCGCGCCGTGACGCCCCGCATGGGCGCCGCGCTGCTCCTCCCTCGTGCGTGAGGCAGGCCCGGCTCCGGAGCACGAGGACCCCGGGGCCGGTCGCTTCACGTCTCAGCCAAGCTCTACCTTGCAGGTGGTGTCGCAGCCGTCCTGGTCCTGGTTGTTGCCGTCATCGCACTCCTCGCCAGACGTCCCCTGAAGAAGTCCGTCACCACAGCGAGGCCCCAGCACGCAGCCCGGTGCGCACTGGCCGTAGCCGCCGTCATTCACGCCGTCATCGCACTGCTCATCCGGGTCGACGAAGCCGTTGCCGCAAATCCTGATGCACTGGGTGCGGCGGGTGGAGAAGTTGTTGAGCGTTATCCGGTACGAGGACCCGGTGGTGTAGCGCTCGGCATGGAACACCGCGACCTCGTAGACACCGCCCTGCCTGAGTCCGAGCTGCGCGGCGTGCTGCGGCAGAGTGAGGGTGCTCTCCTCGGGCCCGTGGACCCCGCCCATGTCGACCGCCAGGATGCGATTGACGAACACCCAGATGTCGTCGTCGCCCCGGAAGGTCAGGACCTCGGTGCCCTTGAATTCGAACCAGTAGCGCGTCTCGCTGGTGAAGCTGAAGTTCCGCCACCGGACGGGCGTGCCGGAGTCGCTGCGCCGAGGTTCTCTCGCGTCGGCCACCCAGCCCAGGTCGTCCAGCGGGAAGAAGCTCGGCGCGTCGTAGAGGTACGAGCCGTTCGGCTGTCGCTGGAGTGTCAGCTCCGCGACCACCGCCCTGTTCACGGGGTGCGTGGTGACGAACCACTGGGCGAAGGTCGTGGCGCCGTGAGTCGTGGTGGAGGGCATGCCCTCCTTCGCGTAGTCGGGCTTGCCTGCCGCATTCAGGCGGTTCTTCACGATTCCCAGCTCCGGGCCGTCGTGCTTGTTCTGGAAGTCGATGTGCCCTTCCGGCAGGTCGTAGCCTCGGAAGTCGCGGTAGACGATGGGGAGCTTCACCGCCTGGGGCGGCTCCTGGTCGATGACCTGACAGACGAAGCCCGGCTCCAAGAGGCACGTCGGCGAGCAGCCGTCATGGGCGCGCGTGTTGCCATCGTCGCACTGCTCGGTGGTGCTGCCGGGCAGAATCACTCCGTCACCGCACGTGGCCACACAGACACCGTCGGTGCAGCGAGGTTCCTTCACGCACAGCGGGGAGCACCCGTCACCCGTGTCGGTGTTTGCGTCGTCGCACTCCTCGGTGCCCTCGACGATCAGGTCGCCGCAGAGGGTGTGGGTGCACCGCTCGCCGATGACCGGGCACTTGTACCCCTGCTCCAGGCGGCAGGTGCTGTCGCAGCCATCTCCCGCGACGATGTTGCCGTCCTCGCACTCCTCTTCGCCGGCGATGATGTTGTCGCCACACCCCGCGGCCTGGCAGGCGCGCCCGTTCACCGGGCAGTTCCACCCGGGCTCCAGGGCGCAGCTCGAATCGCAGCCGTCGCTGCTCGTCGTGTTGCCGTCATCACAGGCTTCAGGAGGCTCACGTGTGCCATCGCCGCAGACGGGGCTGGGGCTTCCCGCGTCGACAGGACCGGCGTCAGGTTCAGGCTGGGGACCCGGGCCCCCATCCGAGGGCGTGCCCGAATCCTCTCCGCTGTCGGGCGTGCCCGAATCCTCTCCGCTGTCGGGCGTGCCCGAATCCTCTCCGCTGTCAGGCGTGCCCGAATCCTCTCCGCTGTCGGGCGTGCCCGAATCCTCTCCGCCGTCGGGCGTGCCGCTGTCCGGACGGGACGCATCCGGGAGGGAGGCACCGGCGTCGTCTCCGGCGGGAGCGTCCTTGCCTTCGCATGCGGAGAATGTAAGGAAAAAGGCGGCGAGCAGGGCGCTCAGCGGCCGTGAAGTCACGCGAGTCATTGGCATGGGTGTTCGTGAAAGCGATAGGGGTGATGCCGGGCTTGAACGCAATTGGGCGAAGCTTGACGGGATGATGTCGGCGGGGGCTGACATCCGTCGGCGTCCGCGAAGTTGCAGCGTGGTGACAGATGCTATCCTGTCCAGACGCTCTTGCAGGAGGTGTGCTGGAGTGGGTGGGGCCCCGCGTCATTGATGGAGTGGCCCCCGGCGTACTCTCCGGTGTTCTCCGCGAAGATGACCGGGGCAACGATGAGGTCCGGGCCGTCGACGCCGTCCCGCAGCGGCTGGACGTCGAGTTTCCTCACCCGGCGCTCGGAGAAAGGCACCGGGTCCTCGTCGGTGACCTCTGCCGCACATGAGTCAGACGGCCTGGTGATGACCCACCGGAGGTCTCACTCATCCGGCGTGGGACCCTCGCGCGCGGAGAGGAGGAAGGAGCAGAGTTTCTCGACGACTCGCACGTCCACGTGGCCGGGAATCATGTACTCGGCGGGCCCTGGTTTTCCGTCCCCGGGGATGAACAGGTGGTTGCTGCCAGGCATCGTCACCACGTCGACGCCATCGACCTGCGCAAGCCCACGTCTCGGCACCACGCGTTCGCTGCTTCAGCGTGTCATGGAGATCGTGAAGCATGGCCCCTCCTTCAGACAACGCGATGCGAGCCCGCCCCGTCCTTCGGTCCACGCTTGCCCCCCTCGAGGCGGCGATAGAGGACGTACGAGTAGACCACGGGGGTCACCGCCGCGAGGGTGACAGCCGTCAGGAGAGGGGCCGAGCCTCCGCCGAGCAGCCCCGAGACGAAGACAACGACTCCCGCGAGGACGAAGAGCCTTCCTCCCAGACGATGCGTGCGCAGCCAGACTTCGTCGCTCGCGAGCGTCCAGGGCGTCCGGATTCCACAGAAGAAGTTCTTGGTGAACTTCCCCATGTAGTTGCCGAGGACGACGAGGAGCAGGCCCGTGAACATGGGAACCACCCGCGCCATCGGCACGGGCACTCCCATGCCCACGAGCAGGACCAAGGCGTTGAGGAGGAAGAGGAATGCCACCAGCACGGTCTGGATGCCTTCGAAGACACCCAGGAACCGCGCCACGCTGAAGTCCCTGGGCGAAATCCTCGGCACCGCCACCAGGATTCCATACACAGCCGCCATCACCAACGGGACGACGAAGGGCCCCCAGGGCTTGGGCACGTGCCCATCCACCACCCCCTCTGCATTCCAATGCGTGGGGATCGACTCCGGCAATCTGTCGTAGAGCACGAAGGCCAGCGCGAACGACACGATGACGAGTCCCAGGCTCAGCATATTGGCTCGGCTGATTCTCATGACGACTCTCCATTCCCCTTGGCGACCTTGAAGAGGTCGAGAAGGACTGCCGCTACGTCCTCGAACACGGTGGTGTTGAGGGAGTAGACGATTTGCTGTCCGCGGCGCTCACAACGCACCAGGTCCGCCGCTTTGAGCACGTTGAAGTGATGCGAGAGCGACCCCTTCGTGATGTCGAACGCCTCCGCGAGCTCTCCCGCGGACTTCGAGCCGCCCTGCAGGAGCTTGAGCACCTTGCGCCGGGTCGGGTCTGAAATGGCCTTGAAGACCTCCTGCGTTCGCATCACGACCTTTCGACATTTTGATTGCTTTCAAAATAACGACCGGAGTAATCCTGTCAAGGGGACGCAGGGGAGGGCATCCGGCACGGCGCATTCCGGGGAGGTGCGCCCCAAGTGGAGACGGCCTTCAAGACGCGCGGGGCACGCGCAGGGCACTCGCTTGTTCGCACCGCTGCTGGATGGATTCCTGCGCGGTGCGAGGCTCCCGTCGAACGGGAGTGTTCAGCGAAACACGCGTGCGTGCTGCCCGACCCAGCGGTCGAAGGAGAGCGGCCTTCGTCCGAGGACTCGTTCCACTCCTTCGCTGACGAGCGCCATCCTCCCTTCGCGGATCGCACGCCAGATATCGACGAGCGCCGCGGCGTACGGGCCTCTGCCAACTCCGGCCTGGGCCTCCTCATCGGATATCGACTCGAAGCGAATCGTCTTTCCGAGGGCGGCGCCGATCCGGCTGGCCATCTCGCGGTAGCTCAGCGCCTCCTGCCCCGTGATCACCAAAGACTCTCCGGCGTACTCGCGTGTCGCCAGGGCGCTGGTGGCCACCTCGGCGATGTCGTCCGGATGGATGAAGGCAATCTTCCCTTCGCCCGTGGAGGAACGGAGCACGCCCTCGGAGGATATCGAATCGGCCCAGCCGAGCATGTTCGACATGAATGCCGCCGACCGGATGAGCGTGAACGAGAGGCCGCTCTCTCGAACGGCCGTCTCGCCGCGCGCATGCCACGGGCCCGTCCCCACGCCCGTGCTCACGTCCAGCGTCGAGAGCTTGACCAGGTGCTTGACCCCGGCGGCCCTCGCGGCGAGCGCGAACGTGCGATCCCAGACACCGAGCTTGGGACCGCTGTTCAGGAGGAACGCGGCATCCATCCCCTCGAGGGCGGCGGTGAGAGAAGCACGCGAGCCGGCCAGATCGCCGACCCGGACATCGACGCGATCACCGAAGAGCGCTCGTGCCTTCTTCGCGTCGCGCACGAACACGCAGGGGCGCTCACCCCGCGCAAGAAGGCACCGGGTGACTCCCGAGCCGACGTTGCCGGTCGCGCCCGTGACCAGATACTTCATCGAGCCCTCCCGTCGGCCCAGCCGCGCACGACTTCGAGCGCGATGCGCTTCTGTCCCTCCTGCGTGAAGTGAAGCCCGTCCTCCAGGTGCAGCTCCGGCGGGGGCGGCAGGCCGAGCCTCTCGAAGAGATGGATGACGGGCTCGTCGAAAGCGGCAATGGCCTCGGCGACACGGGCGATGTCCTCGTTGCGGAAGCGAACCCCGAAGCGGGACAGTCCCCAGTGCTTCGACACGCGCTCTTCGAGCACCGGCGGAGGAGTGACCCACAGACACCTCGCCTTCGTCTCCCGGGAGACGCGCTCGCGGAGCTCCGCGAGGTTGCGCGCCGTCTCCTCGGGCGCGACGAGCGTCTTGCTCGGCGCCGGGCCTTGGGTTCGAGCGTCGTTCACGCCGATGAAGAACAAGAGCCAGTCCGGGTTCCTCGCGATGACCCCGCCGATTCGAATCAGGCCGTGTGTTGTCGTCTCGCCGGCGACAGCGCTGACGTCGACCAGGATTCCATCCGCGGGACGGCGCACGGCCAGCAACTCGCTCAGGATCACCGCCCACGACTGTGGATCGGAGGTGAGGCTGTCGCCGAACGCGAGAACCCTCGCCCCCGGCCGCAAGGGAAGGCGGTCCACCATCTCTCCCACCGAGGGATCCTCGAGCAGCTCGTGCGCGGCCTCCTTCGCGCCGGCCCTCAGGCGTCCGAGCTCGGCGGAGTAGACGTCCGGAGCGAGGCCGAGCAGGGCAGCACGCATCGGCTCGGTGAGCGTCGCGGCTCCGGGAAGTGATGCCACGGTTCTTTCTGGCTGGAGCACCTTCATGAGCCAGCGCGTCTGTTCGGTCGACCCTGTCATGCGCAACGAGATACCGGACGGGACAAGTGCGCACTAGTATGCGGATTGGGAACGGACTCTTGTCATGCGTGCAAAAATAGACCTGGACCTCAACGACGTGGCGCTGCTCGTGCGCGTGGTGCAACGGAGGAGTTTTTCGGCTGCTGCTCGTGAGCGCGGGGTCCCCGTCTCGACGGTGAGTCGCCGCATCGCGCGGCTCGAGTCGGCGCTCGGCCTGCGGCTCCTCGAGCGCACGACGAGGTCGCTTCGACTGACGGACGCGGGGCGGAGGTACTTCGACCATGCCGAACGCGCGATGGACGACCTCGCGCAAGGCGCCGGGCAGATTCGTCAGCTCCAGGATGAACCTCGAGGCCGCGTTCGCATCGCCGCGCCGATTGCCTTCGGCCCCGCCGTCGCGAGCGCGGTCTATCTGTACCTTGCCAGGCACCCGAGCGTGTCGGTCGACCTGGAGATCGACGGTCGTCGCCCCGACCCCGACAGCGGCTTCGACATCGCGGTCGTGACGGAGAAGCCGAGCGACACCGACGACTTCGTTGCGCGTGAAGTCCGCCCCATGACCCGGAAGCTGCTGTTCGCGAGCCCGCAGTACCTGAAGGCGCACGGTACGCCTCACGGAGTCGAGGAGCTCGCCGCTCACGACTGCATCGCGACGCGCGCCACGGACGGCCACGCCACGTGGACGCTCGCCCAAGGTCGCACGAAGCGACGTTTCACCTTCGCGCCGCGCCTCTACGTGAGCGAGTTCTCCGCTGCCTATCGCGCGGTGCTCGCGGGCGTCGGCATCGCGATGCTTCCCGAGTCACTGTGTGCCCAGGATGTGAACAAGCGGCACATGGCGCGTGTCCTGGATGGCTGGGAAGGGGAGGCCGCGGGGGTCTATCTGCTCTACCGCGCCCATCGGTCGCTGACGGCGGCGGTGCGGACCTGCATCGACCACCTGCTCGTGGAGCTTCCCGCCGTCCGTCTGGTCGGCAGTGCGCGTGAGCGCTGACCGGGAGCTTCTCGTGTCAGCCGTCTCCCTGTCACCGCGAGCAGCTCTTCGCGCCCCAGAAGCTCGCACGGACGAGGTGGTCGAGGCCTTGGTTCGGTACCGCATGGTGCGGCTCGACGCGGTTCGGCGCGGAGCGGCTTGCCTGTGGAATCCTTGCCACCCAGGCTCCGCGAAGCATCGCCCTGCCAAGGTCGAATGACCTGATTCCCAGCGACGGAATCACCTGGAGGAGTGGGGTAGGAAGCCCGCGGGCCGCGCCCGTCGGGTGCATGGAGAGAATGGCCGCCGGACGCACGTTGGCCAGCCGGGCCAGCTTCAGCTCCGCCAGCCTGTCTTCCGCTTCGGCCTTCACCCGTGACCTCCTCATGGAGGAGGTGCGCTTCGTCCCCGCTCCCGAGAGATAGACAAGGCTTGCGTCAGGGCTCTCATGCCCTCGCGATGGGCGAAGTCCGACCCGGAGAGTTCGCGGAGCCTGGTGTGGGCGATGCCCAGGGGACGGCGCGTGATGGACCGGACCTCTGACCCACCGGGGGCCGCAAGGCAGGCCTGGATGGCACCCTGGCCCGCGGTGCCCGTCGAGCCGAAGACGACCACGATGTGCCCCTTGCGGGTCGGGTCTTGAGTCATGGGGCTCCTGATGTCGAGGCCCCCTGATGCAGCGGCCGGATTGGGGAAGGGCCGGGACACCCTTCCCCTGTGCCCAGGATGCTGTCTACTTCGCCGTGCCGCCGGATTGGCGGACGACGGCGCTGGAGCCCGGCACGCGCCCTTCTTTTGGCAGCGGCTCCAGCCTGCCCCCGAGGTGCCGCGCCAGGAAGGACTCTACGCGCGCGTGGTAGTCCAGATTGTTCTCGGGCCGATAGAAGCCATGGCCTTCGTCGGGATAGAGCACATACGTCACGTCACGCCCGGCCTTCTCCATCGCGGACACCATCTGCTCGGACTCCGCCTGCTTCACCCTCGGGTCGTTCGCTCCCTGCGCCACGAGCAAGGGGATGCGAATCTTGTCCACGGAGAAGACGGGCGAGGTGGCTCGGAGCCGCTCCTGCTCGGCCGGGTCCTCCACGTCGCCCACTCGCTGGGCATACGAGCCTCGGATGACTTGCCACTGCGGTGGGAAGGACTTCAGGAACGTGAAGAGGTTGGAGATGCCAAAGGCATCCACCGCGCAGCGGTACACCGAGGGGCTGAAGGCCGCGCCCGCGAGCGCCGCGTAGCCGCCGTAGGAGCTGCCCATGATGGCGACGCGCGAGGCATCCACCTGGCCCTCCTTCACCGCCCACGCCACCGTGTCCTCCAGGTCGTCGTTCATCGCGCGGCCCCACTGGCGGTTGCCCGCGTTGAGGAAGGCCTTTCCCAGCCCCGCGGAAGAGCGGAAGTTGACCTGGAGCACCGCGTAGCCCCGGTTCGCCAGCCACTGCACCTCCGGGCTGAATCGCCAGGTGTCTCGCGTCCATGGGCCGCCATGCACCAGCAGCACCGTGGGAAGCGGACCCTCCGGTGCGTCCACGGGTCGTGTCAGGTAGCCCGTCAGCGTCAGCCCGTCGCGGGACTTCAGCTGGAAGGGCTTCATCCGGGCCAGCGGCGCCTGTTCCAGCGAGGGCTGGTTGGAGAAGAGCAGCTCGGCGCGGCGGGTGGACCGGTCGTAGGTGTAGTAGCGCAGGGGCGCGGCGTCCTGCTCGAAGGCCACCACCCACCGGCGGTCCGCGCGGTCGCGGCTGACCAGGGAGAAGTCTCCGTCGCCCATTCGGCCCAGGACCTCGAAGTCCTCGCGCAGGCTCGGGTCCAGCACCTTCCACCGCACGTGGCCGTCGGTGTTGAAGGCCACGGCCTGGACCACCTTGCGCTCGGGGTGGAAGAGGACGTCGAACACGTCAGAGCCCGCGTCTTCCGCGAGCACCTTCTCCGCGCCCGTGCGCAGCACCCGCTCCACCACGCGCGAGGTGTTGGAGCCGTGCGGACTCTTCAGGTAGACCTTCGCGCCGTCGCGCGAGAAGCCGATGAACCCCATGTACTGGGGGAAGACGTTCTCCCGCAGGGGCACCTCCAACAGCGTCCGCCAGGGGGTGCGCGGGGAGTCTCGAACGCGCAGCACGGTGGTGCCGTCTGGCTTCTGCGCCAGCGCTCCGCGCACGTCCAGCTTCGCGTCCGCCGTCCAGGTCATCACGTCGCCCGGGTCCTGCGTGTCGAGCGTGATGGCGCCGGTGTCGAGCGACACGCGGTAGATGTCCGAGCTCGTGCGCGCTCGGAGGTTCATCGTCACCAGGAGCTCTCGCGGCGTGGTGGGAGAGGACTCCAGCATTCGGGCGCGGATGCCCTGGAACGGGGTCAGGTCGCGCACCACGCCCGTCGAGAGGTCGGCGGCGTAGACATGGGTGTTCTCATCCCCGTCGGAGTCCTGCGGGTAGAGGAGGGTGCGCGAGTCCTGCGACCACTCGTAGTACCGGACGCCCCGCTGAGGTTCCTTCGTGACGGCGCGGGTGTCGTCCTGGCCTTGCAGCGTCCGCACCCAGACCTGCATGACGCCCTTCGTATCGGGCGCGACCCAGGCCAGCTTCTCTCCGTCCGGCGACAGTGTGGGTTTGTCCCGGACGGCGTTGCCGAACAACAGCGTTCGAGGAATCACGGGCGGCGATTCCGCCAGCGCGGGTACGGCCCACAGCATCAACACCATCACCCCACGGTGCAGCAGCATCGAGTCTCCCAGCGGCGGCGTCCTTCGGGACGAAAAAGCAGCGTCACGCGGCCTGAACACCCATCGGGGCTGCCTATTTCTCACTCCTGCTTGTCCTGGGGGCGTCGGTCGGGTCCACCGGTCAGCGCAGGCCCGTCGCGTCAGGGCGTGAGTGGACTCGGTGCGCGTGCGGCCGCGATGAGCGGACGCACGGGTGTGAGAGAGGGAAGCGGGTGACGGGATTCGAATCCACGCCACCCGCTCGAGATGCGGATGCTCTTCCCCTGGGCTACGGAGGCGTGTTGTCTGCCATTTCCGCTGAGCGCGGCGGACCTCGTGCCGTCAGGGGGACGCTGTGCGTTGAATCCAGCGGGCCCTGAAGGGCTCGGGCTCTCCAGGCCCGTGCGTCTTCCTTCTTCAGGGTGCAGCGCAGGAGGCGGTGCGAGTGCGGGGCCGCGGGTCGTTCTCCTCCGCGTGGAGGCACCAGCGGCGGAACGAAGTGGCCGGCCGGGTTCTGGGCATGACGTGATGACCCGAATGGGGGAGAGTTCGTTGTCATGCGCAACGTCTCGATGCCCGCCCTGCTTCTCTCGATACTTGCCGTGGGCATCACCATGGCCGTGGCTGGAGCGTGGGGAATGGGAATGACGCGCGTCCGCGTCATCAATGCGTCCGAACGTGAGCTGCGGAGCTTGGAGGTGAAGTTCCCGGGACGCGTATGCCATTACGAGAAGGTCGCCCTTCAAGCCGAAGTCCGGTGCGAGGGGCGGGCGGACCGGGATGGGTACGTCGAGGTCTCGTATCGTCTGGGGGAAGGGGCAGCGCAGCACGTCGTTTCGAAGGAGTACGTCAGTCCCTCGATGGGATGGCGAGGCTCCCTGCTGCTGCGGCCCGATGGAAGCCTCGACGCCACCGAGTCTCGGTAGCTCCCGCGCGACCCTCTCCCCTCGGAGACTCTCGAGCCACGCGCTGCGCTCTTGAACGCGCAGGACGAACCGTGTGCGAGACATCCCCACGCGTGTGGCCTGCTCACCGACGGCCCCGATTCGAGCGGCCTTGCTTCTTCTGGTCGCTGTCATAGGACGTCAACCCCACCGCTGACGAAGAAGGACTCAACCATGGTCGTGGAGTACATCCGTTATGACGTCCCCACCGAGCGGGCCGGAGCGTTTCTCGAGGCCTACCACCACGCGGGGGAGCATCTGCGCGCCTCACCTCATTGCCTGCGCTACGAAGTGAGCCGAGGCGTCGAGGAGCCGCACCACTTCATCGTCCGCATCGAGTGGGACTCCGAAGAGGGACACCTCCAGGGGTTTCGTCGGAGCCTCGAGTTCCGGAAGTTCTTCGAGCTCGTGAAGCCCTTCGTCTCCGACATCCAGGAGATGAAGCACTATCGCGTCGAGAGCGCATGGGGCCGCCCCTGAGCACCCCGCCTCCGTTGGATTGACCTGCTTTTTGTGAGGCATATATCGTCGCTTCTCCGGCGGCCCGGCATCCCCGGAGAAGCTCGCGTGAGGGGATGCGACCTGCCGTGTCCACGGCGACAGCGAGGAGGGGGCGATGCATCCGAGCCGTTCCAGTGCAGGTGCCCTCGCGGCCACGCTCGCGCTCATCTGCGTCGCCTGTTCGAGCGAACCGCCCGAGCGCCCGCCCTCGAGACCGCCGAGCCTGATGGCCATCGGCCCGCCCCCCGCGCCCGCGCCACCTCCTCCTGAGCCCGCCACACCCGCCCCACCGACGCCGGCCGCGCAGGTGCCTCCTCCCGCGTCAGCGCCCGAGCCCTCGCTGCTGCTCTCCGACCCCGCGGAGCTCATCCTCCTGGAGCAGCAGGGGCTGTCCTTCGGCCAGCAGCTCGGCGCACCCGCCGAAGATGCACAGCGTCTCCTCGACTCGCCACGGTATGCGTCCTTCGTCTCCGTCATCGAGCGAGACCTCGCGGAGCTCTCCAGTCGAGACGGCATCGCTCCCAGCCAGTTCCCGCTCGACCCCCAGCGCCTGAACTATGTCTTTGATGCGCGGTGGCTGCGCTCACCTCGCGCGCGCTTCCAGTTGGTGGGCGTGGTCAACCGGCTCGACATGCGGTTCTCGACGCCCAAGGAGTGTGGCCAGCTCCGGCTGATCTACCGCCTCTCGCTGCAGCCGGAAGGCCGCCCCGTCGTCCGACTGCCAATGACTGTCAACGTCATCCGGCCGGTGCCCCTGGCTCCAGGGGGAGGTTGCAGGGCGATGGCCCAGCAGTGGCGCGCACTGCCCTCGACCGCCTCCGAGCGAGTCGCCGCGGTGAGGCGCCTGGTGACCCAGCTGCCGCCCATGAGCGGCCTCGAGACGAACTTCCAGAACCTGCACGGGCCGGGAACCCCCGACGCGGATGACCATGCGGAGTACGTCCTCAGGTCCTTCGATGTGCGGCGGGAGCGACTCGTCCCTCGGCCACTCCTCAACACGCCTCGGGCGGACCTCAACGCGGCGGAGCGGAAAGCGCTGGTGGGCTGGATCGTGAAGAGCTTCATGGACATCGACGCCGGGCGCTCCGTTCTTCCGGAGCGGTTCCTGGCCACGCGGGCCATCTCGGTGAGCCCCCGAGGGCTCTCCCGCCCCGCCAATCGCGTCTTCAGCTCCCTCCTCGACGCGGAGCTCGACTCCCGGGTGTTCGCGGAGCTTCCCTATGGCAAGGCGAAGCAGGTTCGCTCCCCTCGGGGCCTGTTGAGACGGCTGGATGGCTTCACGTGCACGGGGTGCCATCAAAGCCGCGCCGTCGCGGGCTTCCACCTCCCTGGCGAGGAGCGAGACCCGGACCAGACGTTCAACGCCCTCGCGGTCGGTGTCTCGCCGCATCTGCATGAGGAGCTCGGCTGGCGGGGACGGATGCTCGCCAGCGTCGCGGAGGGGACATCCTTCGTTGAGCCGAGACCCTTCCCCGAGCGCGCCACCTCCGCCGGTATCTATGGCTCACATTGTGGTCTCGGTGACCCGAGCTTCGCGGACTGGACGTGCCAGGCGGGGCTCGAGTGCCGCGACAGTCACCACGACGAAGTCGGGTTCTGCGCGCCAGCCATCCCGTCCTCCGGTGACGCGTGCGAGAACGCGCGGGTGGTCGCACGTCCCGGTGCGAGCGGTGACCAGCTCGTCGCGGACCCTCCCGAGGTGTGTCAGGGGCAGCCTCCGGACAGCATTCCGTGCATCACCAATCGCTACGGGTTCCCGCTCGGGTCTTGCTCCGTGGCGTGTGCCCAGCCAGGCACGCGCACGGGCTCCTCGGTGTGCGCGATGATGCTCGTCTCCGGCTATGAGCAGGTCTGCTTCCCTCGGGAGGAGCCGATCGAAGACTGCGTCCGGAAGCAAGGGCTCACGGCCGCCATGACCACGCGCGCCTGCTCCGTCGACGAGCCCTGTCGCGATGACTACGGCTGCAGCCGCTACCCAGGCAGCGCCCCCGGAACCGGGGCCTGCGTACCGCCCTACTTCTTGTTCGACTTCCGGGTCGATGGCCCCAGGCTCGACCGCTGACGGGCTGCTGATTCGGCAGGGACGGATGCATCTGCACGGCGGAAGGGAATCCCCTCCGCCGTGTCTTCAAGAGATACCCTCCACCGCGCAACAAACTCGGAGGCGTTGCGTCGTGACTCTTGACGCAGACGCACCACGGCGGCATTTTCGTTCAACAGCGCATTGTTTCACCGGGCTTCGCCCCTCGCGTGTTCGCGGGTGAGCGCGACCCCAGGGTCAATGGCTGATGGAAAGACACCACTGTCCGAAACGGGAACGCTCGCGCGCGTGAGACAAAACCGCTTTCAGGGCACCGCTTTAAGCCCTCGGGTGTCACGTCTCTTTACGCCCCCGGTGATGAGACATGGAGTGCCGGTGCTCCAGGTAATCCATCGAATGCCGGCTATTCCATTCTATCGGACTGTGTGGCCCGACTGTTGCTCCATGCCTGAGCACGTTGACCGCGGCTGACGGGAAGTCAGGCGGCGGCGTAACCCCCTGAACCAGAGGAAACGGAAATGCTCAAGCAGGCGGCAGTCCTCGTGGTGAGCTGTGGTGCCCTGATGGTTGGCTGCGGTACCGACATGGAGGACAAGAACCAGGAGATCGTCTCCAATCTGGTCAAGGCGGGCTACCCGGCCAACGACATCATGGTCGTCGACGGCGAGGTGTTCGTGGGTCAGGACGCCCACGTGACGCTCGAGGCCTCCCGCGAGATGATCGCGACGGGCGAGGAGACCGAGGAGCACTACCGGACGACGAACCTGGTGAGCTCCTCCGTCCGGAAGATCTGCATCAACCCCACGGCCGGCTTCAACAGCTACAGCCGCCTCAGCCAGGGCCTCGACCTGGCCATCGCGAACTACAACGCCCTGGGGCTCAGCTTCACCCTGGCGCGCGGCCCGACGACGGGCTGCAACGCGAACATCACCGCGACGACCATGTCCGGCGCCGGTGGCTCCGCGGGCTTCCCCTCGGGCGGCCTGCCCTACGGGACCATCAACATCGGCACGGGCCTGCAGAGCTACAGCGTGGACGTGAACGAGCACGTCATCACGCACGAGATTGGCCACTGCATCGGCTTCCGTCACTCTGACTACTACAACCGCTCCATCAGCTGCGGCAGCGGCGGCAACGAGGGCGCCGCGGGCGTGGGTGCCATCCTCATCAACGGCACGCCGGCCACCGCCACGGTGGGCGGTTCCATCATGAACTCCTGCTTCCGCTCGACGGAGTCCGGTGAGTGGACCAGCACGGACATCACCGCGCTGAACGTCCTCTACTAAGACGTCTCGTGCCTGCCCCCTCGTCTGGTCATTCGTTCGAGGGGGCAGGTGCAACACGTGGGCGCCGCGTTCCTGGGCATTCTGGCCCGTGGGGATGCTCGACGAGCGAGGCTTCCAAGGCCCGTGCTTCGACAACGCGGAGGGCCTCGAGGCCGTGTGTGTCTCGGCCTTCCTCGGGCGGCCCTCGCTTCAACTTCGCTCGAATGATGGAAGCTCTCCGCTAGGAGGCGGGCAAGGACCCTCAGCCGCGCATCGAGGTAGTCCACCCGCCGCTGTCGAGCCAGGGCCCCTCTCGGTGAACACCATCGACATGCCCGTCTGACTTGCCTCAGCAGATGCCAGACCCCGGGTATTGCCGCAAGCCCCCCTCCGCGTGCTCCACCCTTGCCCGTTTCATCCCAGAAGCGGGAGGACCGGCATGGTGACACAGCATGCAGTGGTGATTGCGGGAGGGGGCCCGACCGGGCTGATGCTGGCCGCGGAGCTGGCGTTGGCGCGGGTGGAGGTGGCCATCGTCGAGCGGCGTGCCAGTCAGGAGCTCGTCGGTTCACGCTCGCGTGGCCTTCACGCGCGGAGTCTGGAGGTGCTGGCTCAGCGCGGGGTCGTCGAGCGCTTCACCTCGCAAGGGCAAGCGGTCCAGAACGTCGCGTTCGGTCAGACGCTCCTGGACCTCAGCGACTTCCCGACGCGTCACAACCACGGGCTCGCGCTCATGCAGGAGCGCTTCGAGCGCATCCTGGCGGACTGGGTGGGGGAGCTGGCGGTGCCGCTCTACCGGGGCTGCGAGGTGACGGCCTTCACGCAGGACGACACGGGCGTCGAGGTCGTGCTGTCCGACGGCCGAGGGCTCCGGGCGCAATACCTGGTCGGGTGCGACGGAGGGCGCAGTCTCGTCCGCAAGTCAGCGGGCATCGACTTCCCGGGGTGGGACGCGTCGATCAGCTACCTCATCGCCGAAGTGGAGATGACGGAAGCGCCCGCGTTCGGCATCCGCCGGGACGAGAAGGGCACCTACGCCATGGGCAAGCTGGAGGACGGGCGTGTGGGGGTCGTGCTGAGAGAGGAGCAGGTTGGAACGGGGGACGCGCCGACCCTCGAGGGGCTGCGCGCGGGGCTCATCGCGCTCTACGGGACGGACTATGGCCTGCGCGGCGCCACGCACGTCTCGCGGTTCACCGACATGACGAGGCAGGCGGCGTCCTACCGGGACCGACGGGTGCTCCTGGCGGGTGACGCGGCCCACGTGCACTCACCCATGGGGGGACAGGGGCTCAACCTTGGCGTGCAGGATGCCGTGAACCTCGGGTGGAAGCTGGCGCAGGTCGTGCGCGGCGTCTCGCCGGAGAGCCTGCTCGACACGTATCAGGCGGAGCGGCACCCGGTCGCGGCCCGTGCGCTGCGGAAGACGATGGCGCAGACCGCGCTCAGCCGAGGCGACGCGCGGATGGAGGCCGTGCGCGAGACGCTGGCCGAGCTGCTTCGGATGGACGAGCCCCGCAAGCAGTACGCGGCGATGATGTCGGGGCTGGACGTCCACTACGACCTGGGCACCGGACACCCGCTGCTCGGGCGCCGCATGCCGGACCTCGACCTGGTCACCGCCGAGGGGCCTCGGCGCGTGTTCCACCTGTTGCACGACGCGCGGCCCGTGCTGCTCGACCTGGGTGAGCGCGGTGCTCTCGACATCACACCGTGGGAGGACCGGGTTCGGAGAGTCGCTGCTCGCTATCAGGGGACGTGGGAGCTGCCGGTGCTCGGCGCTGTCGCCGCGCCCGTCGCGGTGCTGATTCGACCGGACGGGCACGTCGCGTGGGTCGGGGAGGGGACGGACCAGGGGCTGCATGAGGCCCTGGCCCGGTGGTTCGGGGCACCGCGGGTCGCGTAGGGCGGCCCGCTTCAACGGGGGCTGCTCAGAAGATGCCCTGTCCCGGCGTGAGGATGTGGTCCGGGTCGTAGCGCCGCTTCGCGTGCTCGAACCGCTCCCAGCTCGGGTGGAAGTGGCGGCGCCAATCGGCGGGGCTCAGCGACACGGCGTCGACGGGGTAGATCTTCCCGCCGACGGCCGTGAGCCGGTCGAAGATGGCGCGGTTCTTCTCCAGGAGGGCCGCGACATTCTCCGGCGTCGGCGGGATGGCGGTGCGCAGCAGCGAGAAGAGGAAGACGTGTCTGTCGTTGGGCGTGCGCAGGAAGGGCGTGGTCAGCGCCGAGGAGCGGAAGGGGTAGATGAGGATGGGCCCCTGCCCCATGTCGGCCTCGGTGGTCTGTGAGAGGACCTCCTGGACGAAGGCCTCGGCGGACCGGGCGGGGACGAACATGTCCAGCCACGGGTGCGGGAAACTCCAGACACCGAGCTGCTTGAGCAACTCAATCAGCGGCGCGAGCCGGTTGACGAAGTCGAAGTAGCTGCCATCGCTCACCTGGAGCGTTCCCGGCAGGAAGCCCAGGCCCGCGAGCAGTCGCGAGTCCTCCGGCTCCGAGCCCGGGGTGAAGTACTTCACGACCTCGAGCTGATACGCCCAGCCCCCGTTGGAGGGGGAGGCGGAGCCCTCGACGTAGTCGAAGCGGCCGTCCTCGATGAGTCGGCGCTGGTCCTCCATGAAGCGGTGGAGGTCGTCGTACCGCGCGAGGTAGGTGCGCGCGCGGGGAGGGACCGCGACGAGCCGCACCCGCGCTCGCACGATGATGCCGAACTGGCCCAGGCCCGAGCGCACGGCGTCGAACAGGGGCCGCTCACGCCAGCGCGAGCAGCGCACGAGCTCACCCCGGCCCGTGACGACATCCAGCTCCAGGACGTTGTCCACCTGGAGGCCGTGGCGGAACGCCTGCCCGCCGATTCCTCCCGCCGACAGCGTTCCTCCGATGCTCAGCTCGATGTAGTCGGTCAGCACGGGCGGGCTCTTGCCGCTGGGGAGCGAGGCCTGGAGCAACTCGTGCCACCGGACACCCGCATCCACCCACGCGCTGTCCTCGCCCACCTCGTGGATGGTCGCCAGCGCGGACATGTCGATGACGATGCCCGCCGGCACCTGGGACTGGCCGAAGGTGCTGTGGCTCTCACCCAAGCCGCGAGAGGCGGCAATCTTCAATCCCTGGCGCCGCGCGAAGCGGACCATGGCCACGATGTCCTTCACCGAGCCGGGGACGAGCACCGCCCATGGCGTGCGGTGGATGATGTGACCGAAGTCCTCCGTGGCCGCGGTCCGCGACGCCGCATCCATCAGCAGCTCGCCCGCGAGTGGGGGCAGGGGAACCGCGTCAGCCTCCATCGTGGAAGCCCAGCTTCGGCTCAGGGGATTGAAGGCCACTGCCACCAACGCACCTTGAAGCAACGTTCTCCGGGAGACGGTTCGACTCGACATTCACTCCTCCTTCGACGTCGGAGATTTCTAGCCCGAGGCCGCGCTCTCAACAATTGCCCCTCGTGGGGGGCAGGCTCCTCCACGAGCGCCTCGTGACAATGGGTGTCCCGCTCGTCAGGTCGGCGTGGTACGAGGTCCGCCTCCACGTCGGACAGGCATGCACATGAGACATCTCAAACGGTGGGTCCTCGCGGCGACATTCCTGCTCACTGGCTTCATGTCCTCCACGGCTTCGGCCGGTGGGAAGGTGGGATGGCACCTGCTCGGAAAGTTCTTGGTGGTGTCGGGACAGATGCGGGTGAGCGACCCCTGGTACGAGAAGGCGCCCCCGGGCAGCGTTTTCGACCTGTCCCGGGTGCTGGCCGTGAAGAACGGGCAGTGGCAGGCCGCGGCGCATCTCACGGACGAGGGGCCCAACGGGATTCGGGTGGCGGAGCTCGTCGCGCTTCACGTCACGACCCCGACGAAGTCGCTGAAGTGGAGTCCGGACGTGCTGACCGTGAGCGTCGACTCCGGCATGGCGGGCTTCTGCGATGACAAGTATTTCCGCGATGTGAGCCAGGTGCCCCCTGGGTATGTGCCCCAGCGGCTCGGGCGCAAGCCGAAGGTCGGCGATGTCTGGTCTGACTACGTCACGGAGGCGCTGATTTCGGAGCGTCAAGCGAAGATCATCCCGTTCGGAGTGCTGTCCCGTACGGGGGACGGAGATGGAACGTATGAGGTTCACGTTGCTCGCGGAGCGGACGGAAGCATTGATGGCGTCCGGCTCATCTATCTGAAAGGCGAAGACCCGAAGAGGCTCCGCACGTCATTGCAGGTCCTCTTCGGGCAGACGAAGTAGGGGTGGGCCCCTTCAGGGGGCCTTCCACAGCCGGAGCGCTTCCTCCGCGATGATGTCCGGGTTCTCCTCCTGGAAGAACAGCTTCCCTCCCGGCACGAAGCGAATCCCCCGGGAGCCAGGGAGCGTGCGGTCGAGGTAGTGCGCGTCCTCGTTCGGGAAGATGTCGTCGCTCTGGCCCCAGACGATGCGCACCGGAACGTTCGTGCGAAGCAGCTTCGCCTCGATTCCCGCCAGCGGGTTGGGGACAAACGCCGTGTGGAAGGCGTGGTACTGCGCTTGCCGCTTCGGCGTGCTCACCAGGGGCGCGGCATAGGTCTCGATGACCTCGTCGGTGAGGATGGCGGGGTTCTGGAAGGCCGCATTCCCGAGCGTCGAGCGGGCCAGGTCCGGGTCCGTGAGCCACGCCGCGGTGGCCGCCGCGAGCGTCCCAGCACGCGCCAGCTCGATGACCGGCATGACCTTGGGCGGAGGGCTGTTGGGCTCGGTGTCGCAGTTCGTCAGCAGGAGCGTCCGGACCCGCTGCGGGAACTTGACCAGGAAGAGCTGGGCGACGGCGCCGCCGCTGTCGCTCGCGACGATGTCGACCTGGGAGACGCCGAGCGAGTCGAGCAGCGCCGCGAGCATGTCCGCCTGCGCGGCGGCGTCGAGCGGCTGGGCCTCGGGGACGTCCGAGTAGCCGAGCCCCATGAAGTCGGGCGCGATGCAGCGCCGCACGTCGCACAGCCGATCAAACGCTCCGCGCCACTGGAAGCCATTGAGCGGCGCGCCATGGAGGAACAAGGCCGCGTCACCCGCGCCACGCTCCACGTAGGCAATCCTTCCGAACGAGAGCGAGGCGAAGCGCCGCGCCGCGCTCCAGGCCGCCGCGTCCGTCCCGTGGGGCGCCGTGAGGCCCGCCAGGGGGGTGTGGGATTCAGGGTGTGAGGCACAGGCGCCGAGCGTGCTGGCCGCGAGGGCGAGGCCCGCGAACTCGAGGAAGAATCGATGTTTCAAGAGGAGCGCTCCAGTGGGAGGGAACGCGCCAAGGATTGCAGCGGGCCCTTTTCCGCGCGCACACACCCGGCCGTTCTCGGGCACAAACGGATGATCTTCCGTGTTGCGGTCGGGCCGCCCCAAGAGGAAGGTTCCCGCGATGACGGATAGACCCTCGTGCTACCCGAGCCTTCCGCCCGCGCTGCTGAAGAGCCTGGGCCCGGGGCGCATGCCGTTGCTCGACGTGCTCACGTCTCCAGTCCCCTCCGGGCGGTTCGACTCACCCGTGGATGACCGTCACGTCCTCTGCCTGCACGTCGGGGAGCCGGTGCCGGTGACGTACCGTGTGGGCAAGGCCGAGCGTCAGGGCGCGCGCCTCCACGGTCAGTTCTGCGTGGTTCCAGCGGGGTCGAGCACGCGGTGGACATTGTCGAGCCCCGCGCGCTCACTGCTCCTGCGGATGACGCCCGAGCTGATGCGAGAGGTGTCGGAGTCCATGGGGGTGGGGACACGAGGCGCGGCACTGGACCCGGCCATTCACATCCGGGACGCGCAGGTCGAGCGCATCGGCTGGATGATGCAGTCCGAGGACCACGAGGGATATCCGGGCGGGAGGCTCTTCGTGGACAGCCTGGCGACGGCGCTCGCCGCCCGGCTGTTCGCGTTGCAGTCACACACGGAGGCCCCGGCGCCCAGGCGTCGCCACGCATTGCCGGCGTGGCGGCTGCGGCAGGTGGTCGAGTACATCGAGGCACACCTGGACCAGGACCTGTCGCTGGCGGAGTTGGCCAACGTAGCGGGGTTCAGCCTGTCCCACTTCAAGCCGCTCTT
Source organism: Myxococcus stipitatus DSM 14675 (assembly GCF_000331735.1). GTDB lineage: Bacteria > Myxococcota > Myxococcia > Myxococcales > Myxococcaceae > Myxococcus > Myxococcus stipitatus. The sequence continues at coordinate 1,994,830 of NC_020126.1, forward strand.
CAAACAAGCCACGGGGCTGCCGGTTCATCGGTTCGTGCTGGAGCGCCGCGTGGAGCGCGCCCGGCTGCGCCTGGTGGAGGGGCGCAAGGGCCTGATGGAGATTGCGATGGAGGCGGGCTTCTCCCACCCCAGTCACATGGCCCGCTGCCTGCGCCGCTTCCTGGGGATGAGCCCGACGGAGCTTGCCCGGGCGTCGCAGGAGCGTCACTCCGGCGAGGCGAGCAGCGCCTCCAGTCGCCGCGCGTAGAACTCACGGGAGCGCTCGCCGCTGACGGCCGCCACCACCACGCCCTTCCGGTTGATGAAGACGGTGGCGGGCACGGTGGAGATGCGCAGCGGGCCCAGCACCTCGCCCTTCGCCGTGGCCACGGTCATGTGCACCCCCAGCCTGGCCGCCGTCTGACGGTTTCGCTCCTCACTGGGATTGAGCGAGAGCGCGAGGAAGCCGACGCCGCGCGCCTCGTACTCACTCCTCAGGGCTTCGAGCTCGGGCAACTCCCGAGCACAGGCGTGTCAGCCTGGGGCCCACACGTTGATGACCCAGGGGCGGCCCAGCAGCGCCTCCCGGTCGATGCGCACGCCCTCCAGTGTCTCGGCCCGCAGGGTCTCCGGCACCGGGATGCCCGGGCGGTCGTAGCGCTCACACGCGCTCAGCACGAGGGTGAGCGCGAGCAGGAGCGGGAAGGCGGGAAGACGGCGCATGGGCCCTTATATGCACACGAAAGCACGCCCTCGCAGCTTCTTCGCGCGCTCGGGGATGCGTGAAGGCTCTCCCGCAGGGGCTCCAGCGCATGCGGGGGGCGGCAGGCGCGTCGAAGAGGGGAGGGCTATGCTGGAAAGGCCGTGAACGGCGGCAAGCAACATGGGGGTGCACATGCAACGAATCACCTGGAGTGTCCTGTGGGCGGTGGGCCTGGCGCTCGGCTGTGGAGGCGTCGGCGATGACGGCCTCGCGGACGATGCAATGGACAGACAGGAGAGTGCCTTGGCCCCAAGCTGTCAGCCGGGAGAGACCTCGCGCAGGTACTCACTCTGCGGAGCCTGTGGTCCTCTCAAGGGCAACTACAAGGAACTCATGTGCCGCAGGCTCGATGGCACCTGGTACAGCGCGGGAATCATCAGCCAGGACTGCAACACCTGCCTCTGAGCCAGTGGCGCGGACCGGGCAGCGCCCTTCGTCGGGCCGCTTGGGAGACCTGTTGTGCCTCGGGGGCGGTGCGCCAGGTCTCCTCATACCCCCCGGGGGCGGCGTCAGGTCGGGTGACTCGTTTGCCGCTGCGACTTGCGCCACCGGGCCTCGTTATGGGGGCAGCACCCCACCGGATTTCGCGGAAGGGGGGCTTCTTTCTCTGAGGGGGCTTGGTGAAGCATCAACTTGTGGGTTCGTACTCGGGTCTTTCCGCCACACGGAGGTCGAAGCTTGGGGCCGTCCTCCTTGTCGCCGTGGCGCTCGCCGCATGTCGGGGAGAGGAGAAGCCTCCTCCGGTTCCGACCAACGAAGCCCCGTCCGCGGTCGATGACCTGGTGACGACCGACGAGGACGCCAGCGTGGTCATTCCGGGCACCTCGCTCGCCTCCAACGACCTCGACTCGGACCGCGATGGGCTCAGGGTCGTCTCCGTGGGCTCGGCGACCCATGGCAGCGTGTCGATGCGGTCCGACGACACCATCGTCTTCACCCCGGAGGCGGACTTCTCCGGCACCGCGACGTTCGAGTACGTGGTGGGGGATGGGCGCCTGACTGACACCGGGAAGGTGGTCGTCGTGGTCAGTCCCCTCCCCGATGCCCCCACGGCGGTCGCCGATTCCCTGTCCATGCAAGAGGACTCCATGCTGGTCCTCCCGGGCACCCTGCTTCTCGCCAACGACACGGATGCCGACGGCGATACCCTCAGCGTGACGTCCGTCAGAGGGCCGGCTCAGGGCTACTTCGAGTGGGCCGGCGGCAACATCACCTTCACTCCCGACGCGAACTTCTTCGGGACGGTGACGTTCGAGTACATGGTCGGCGATGGGATGCGCAGCAGCATCGCCCCGGTGACCATCACGGTCACCCCCGTGAATGATGCGCCCTCCGTGCTGAAGGATGACGTGAGCATGGAGGAGGATGCCGTGAGGGTCATCCCGACGGCCACGCTCCTCGCCAACGACACCGATATCGAAGGCGATGCTCTCACGGTGACGAGCGTCGGCTCGGCGACCCATGGCACCGTGGCGCTGTCGGACGGCAACGTCACCTTCACCCCGGACGAGAACTACTTCGGGGATGCGAGCTTCGAGTACACGGCCAGCGACGGGAACAGCTCCCGCTCTGCGCTGGTGGCGCTCACGGTCAACTCCGTGAGTGATGCTCCCGTTGCCGTTGCGGATACCGTGTACGCAATCAGGAATTCCTGGCAGCTCATCCGGAGAAGCGCTCTCACGGAGAACGACGTCAATATTGATGGCGGCTCTCTCAATATCATCACAACCCGCAATGCGACCCATTGCAGCGTGAAGATCGTCGGTGGCGACATCGACTTCGTCCCGGAGGCGAACTTCAGCGGAAGGGCGACGTTCGAGTACATCGCCAGGAACTGGACCGGTGGTACCAGCACCGCGCTGGTGACAGTCATCGTGACCGAGCCCCCTGTTGCCGTCGACGATACCGTGAGCACGGACGAGGACACCGTGCTGGTCATTCCGGTCGCCACGCTCGTCGCCAACGACACGGATGCCGACGGTGATGACCTCTTCGTGGAGGCTGTCCTTCCGGCCACGCATGGCAGCGTCACGCTGGCCCACGGCAACATCACCTTCACCCCGGAGGAGAACTACTTCGGACCGGCGGTGTTCGACTACCGGGTCAGCGACGGGCGCTACACCCATGCCGCGAAGGTGACGGTCACCGTCCGCCCCGTGAATGACGCGCCCCGGGGCATCGCGGATTCAGCGGTCGCCAGCAGGGAGGTCGAGCTGCGCATCCCGGTGTCGACGCTCCTCTTCAATGACCGGGACCAGGAAGGGGACTCGATGACGGTGAGCCGGGTCGCGAATGCCCATGACGGCACGGTCGTGCTCGACGGCCTCCACGTGCGGTTCACTCCGGCGCCTGGCTTCGTGGGCACCACGAGCTTCGAGTACCACGTGTCGGACGTCCACGGTGCGACCGGGATTGGCTCCGTCTCCGTGCGGGTCCGTGACCATGCCTTGCAGTCGGTCTCCGCCGGGGGGCGGCACACCTGCACGCTCTTCACGGATGGACGCGTGAAGTGCTGGGGGGAGAATACCGAGGGACAGCTCGGGCTCGAGGACACGCGTGATCGCGGCTACGGCAGCGACCCGCAGATGGGCGGCTTCCTCCCCTTCGTCCAACTTGGCGCGGGGCAGCGCGTGAAGGCGCTGAGCCCCGGTGGGCACTTCTCCTGTGCGCTGTTCGAGAGTGGCGGCGTCAAGTGCTGGGGTGAGAACCGATATGGCCAGCTCGGGCTCGGAGACACGTCGCGGCGCGGAGATGCGCCGGGGGAGATGGGGGATTCGCTGCCTTGGGTGGACCTCGGCACGGGTCGGACCACGAAGACACTCGCCAGTGGTCCTGACCATGCGTGCGCCATCCTCGACAATGGCGAGGTGAAGTGCTGGGGCGCCAATTTCCTGGGTGGGCTCGGGCTCGGCGATAGGGCGGATCGAGGAGATGGTCCGGGGGAGATGGGCGATGCGCTGCCCTCCGTGAGCCTCGGCACGGGGCGGACCGCGAAGGCGCTCGTCGCGGGGGCGGCGCATACGTGCGCGCTCCTGGATGATGACTCCGTCAAGTGCTGGGGGGACAACCAATATGGCCAGCTCGGGCTCGGAGACAGGGTGCGGCACGGAGATGTTCCAGGAGGGATGGGGGACGCGCTGCCTTCGGTGAACCTCGGCACGGGGCGGACCCCGAAGGCACTCGCCACCAGTGGGAGCTCCACGTGTGCGCTCCTCGATGATGGCTCCATCAAGTGCTGGGGGCTCAATATGTGTGGCCAGCTCGGACTTGGCGAGCAATCGAACCGCGGAGACGCGCCAGGGGAGATGGGGGACGGACTGCCTGCCGTCCAGCTGGGGACGGGGCGGACCGCGCTGGCGATCACCGGCGGGGCGGACTCCAAATGTGCGCTCCTGGATGACGGCTCCGTCAAGTGCTGGGGTTGCAACACCTGGGGCCAGCTGGGGCTCGGCCATACGCTGCATCAGGGACTCGTGCCGAGCCAGATGGGCGACGGGCTGCCTCGGCTCAGCCTGGGGACGGGCCGTACCGTGAGCGCTCTCGTGGCAGGCGAGTCTCAGGTATGCGCCACCTTCGACGACCGCGGCGTCAAGTGCTGGGGCGCCAACTTCTTTGGTCAGCTCGGGCTCGGCGATAGGGAGCCTCGGGGAGACAACCCGGGGGAGATGGGCGAGGCCCTCCCCCTCGTCGATTTCTAGAACGGGGTGACGGAGCCGGCCTCGAGACACCGGCTCCGTCCACACTCGAGCCTAGCGCTCCGCACGCTTCTTCGTCGGATGACGGGCGAGGAAGTCGCGGATGAGCTCGGCCATCTGCTGGCCATGCGTCTCGAGCGCGAAGTGGCCCGTGTCCAGCAGGTGGACCTCCGCCTTCGGATTGTCACGCACGTAGGGGGCCGCACCGGCCGCGACGAAGATCTCGTCGTTCTTGCCCCACATCACGAGCGTCGGCGGACGGTGGTTGCGGAAGTACTCCTGCCACTGCGGATACAGGGGCGGGTTGGTGCGGTAGTCGTAGAAGAGGTCCAGCTGGATGTCGGAGTTGCCCGGCCGGTCCAGCAGGGCCTGGTCGTGCGTCCACGCATCAGGGCTCACCAGCGACGTGTCGGGCACGCCGTTCGTGTACTGCCACTTCGTGGCCTTCGAGGACGTCAGCCAGCGCAGCGCCTCGCGGTTCGCCGGAGTGGGCTCGCGCCAGTAGGACTTGATGGGGTCCCAGAAGCCCGCGAGGCCCTCGTCGTAGGCGTTGCCGTTCTGGACAATCAGCGCGGTGACCCGCTCGGGATGCCGGGTCGCGACGCGGAAGCCCACGGGCGCGCCGTAGTCCATGACGTAGAGCGCGTATCGCTGCACGCCCAACTGCTCGGTCAGCTTCTCCACGAGAGTGGCGTAGCGGTCGAACGTGTAGTCGAAGGTTCCCCGCTGCGGGGCCGCGCTCTGGCCGAAGCCCGGGTAGTCCGGCGCGATGACGCGGTACCGGTCGGCGAGTGCGGGGATGAGGTTGCGGAACATGTGGCTGGACGTGGGGAAGCCGTGGAGCAGCAGCAGCGCCGGCGCGTCCTTGGGGCCCGCCTCCCGGTAGAAGACGTCCACGCCATCGATGGCCACCGTGCGGTAGCGCACCTGGACGTCCGCACGCCGCTTCTCGGCGGTGGGCGCGGCGGGCGCGGCCTGCGCGGAGGAGAGCGAGGCCAGGGAGAGGGCGGCCGCGGTCAGCAGGCCGAAGGAACGACGCGTCGGGAGAACACTCTGCGAGGAAGACATGGTCAACTCCGGGGGAAGCTCATTGTACCGAGCGTTCGGTTCATAAAGACCCCGAATTTCCGCCGCAATACTCACGGGAGAATGTCCCTTGAGCGCCGGGTGTTGGGGCGTTAGTTTGTACCGAAAGGTACAGAGAGGTCACCCATGCCAGCTCCACTCATGTCCCGTGAGGAGATTGTCGCGCGGCTGCTCGAGATCTTCCGCGAGCGCGGCTACGACGGCGCGAGCCTGTCGGATGTGTCGGCCGCCACCGGCCTCGGCAAGTCGAGCCTCTACCACCACTTCCCCGGCGGAAAGCAGGACATGGGGGCGGCGGTGCTCGAGCAGGCGGGGGTCTGGCTCGAGCGCGACATCGTCGGTGCGCTGAGCGCGGAGCGTCCTCCCCTGCGTCGCCTCGACGCCATGTTCGCGGCCGTGCGCTCCTTCTATGGCGGAGGCACCCGGCCCTGCATCCTCGGGGCGCTGGTGACGGGGAGCGCGCGCAAGGTGTTCCAGCCCGAGCTGACCCAGCGCTTCCGGAGGTGGATGCAGGCGCTCGCGGGCATGCTGACGGAGGCGGGGGTCGCGTCGGCCACCGCGCGCGAACTCGCCGAGGACCTGGTGGTTTCAGTGCAGGGCGCGCTCATCGTCTCGCGCGGCACCGATGACGCGGACGTCTTCGGAGACACGCTGCGGCGCCAGCAGGCGCGTCTGAAGGCCGCCCTGGAGGCTGTGCAGCGCTGAGGCGTGGAACCGAGCGACTCCAGGGCCCGCGCTGGGGCTATCCTGGCGGGGCAGTCCACAGGGCCCGATGCCCCGTCGCGAGGACGGGGGCCTGGTGCTCGAGCGAGGGCAGACCGTGGAGCTCCGACGCCTCTCCGTACCCGCCTGGTCGGCGTTCACCGCCTGGCTGCTCAAGCTGAGTGGTGTCCCCGTCGCCCGTCTCCGCTGCTGACGGGCGGCTGTCCGATGGAAGGAGCTGCCCGCGCTCGCGAAGGAGCTCGAGCGCGTGCGGGCCGACTTCCAGAAGCGCCCCCATGAAGTCTCCGCCCCCGCGGACGAGCGTCTCCGGGCGGACTACACGGCGCTCGGAGTGCCCTGGTCCGCGTGGGGTGAGGTGGCGCGCGAGGTCCAGCGCGACTTGAAGCGCAAGCGGTATGCGCGTTGGGCAGGGGTGGATGCCCTCGAGTTCCCCCAGGGACCTTCCACCGAGGACCTGGTGACGCTCGTGCTGTTTGGAGGCGTGGAGCAGGCACGCCCCCATCTGCTGTGCCGCGCGACGCTCGCGGCGGGCTCGCTGGAGGCGCTGTGGTGCCGCTGGCTCGCGGGTGAGTCCCTCGAACCCGAGACGCTGCGCGCGTTCGCGGGTGCGCCGGAGCGACTCGCCGAGCCTCTCTACACGCCAGGGCTCGAGGAGGTGCTGCCGCTGTTCTTCGTCGAGCCCGACCCCGCGCGTGCCGAGCGGGCGCTGGAGGTCGTCTCTGCCCGATGGGGGCCCTCCCGCTCCCAACCGTGGCTGGACTTCCTGCGCGCCCTGCTCGGCCTGTGGCGCGAGGACACTTCGGTGGAGGCGGTGAGGGCGCGCTTCGAGAGCAGTGTCGCGGCCACTCCGCCTTCCGCGGTCCATCAGCTGCTCGCACCCGCCTATCTGTGGGGTCGATACATCGAGGCACTTCCTCCGCACGTGCTGCTGGAGCGGATGGGGTCGAGTCTCGGGCGCATCACCGCGCCCGCGCGGGTTGCCGATGTCCAGCCCGTCATGGAGGTCCTCGGCGCGCTCGACGTGCTGACGGCGATGGGGAGGGGCCTGCGCGTGGAGCAGGCACCTGGGAGTGTCGTCCTCTCCGCGCAGGCGCCGGAGGCCGGGGGCACGGACGAGTTCCTGTAGCGCCGTCAATGGGGTGATGCTGCCCGTCGGTCTCTGATTGAGGAGTGTGCCATGACCATCACCATCACCGCCTTTGAAAGCTCGCCTGACCGTGGCAGAGGACTGGCTCGGGACATGCGGGTGCGCTGGGCGTTGGAAGAAGTGGGCCAGCCCTACGAGGTCCGCCTGCTGTCTTTCGAGGCGATGAAGGAGCCCGCGCACAAGGCGCTGCAGCCGTTCGGCCAGATACCGACCTACGAGGAGGGCGAGCTCACCCTGTTCGAGTCCGGCGCCATCATCTTCTACATCGCGGAGCGACATGCCGGCCTGCTGCCAGACGATGCGAATGGTCGCGCGCGCGTGGTCTCATGGATGTTCGCGTCGCTCAACACGGTCGAGCCGCCCATCTTCGACCGGAGTCTGGTGACGATTCTCGAGCGCGACCAGCCTTGGTACGAGCATCGCCTGCGCGCGCTGGACGGGCTCATCCGGAAGCGGCTGGGGGACCTCTCCGCGCGTCTCGGTGATGCAGACTGGCTCGAGGGTGCCTTCAGCGCTGCCGACATCCTCATGGTGACGGTCCTGCGCAGGATTCAAGGAGTGGGCATTCTCGAGGCGCATCCGAACCTCGTCGCCTATGTCGCCCGCGCCGAAGCGCGGCCTGCCTACCAGCGCGCGTTCGCCGCGCAGCTCGCGGTGTTCAACGCCGCCTCATCGACCGCGTGACGAGGCGTGGACAGGGACGCAACGGCCTCACGCGCACCGCGGTGGGCTCGAGCGTTCGTGAAGTCGGGTGAGGCCGTGAGCGACACGACAAGGCGTGAGACGCAGGGGCCCGGGCCTGCGTCGGAGTCGAGGGGGCGCGGCCCTCGACGGCACGGTGGGGAGCGCCAATACTGCTGGAATGCTCACGCTCTACGGCTTTGGTCGCGTCAACTCGAAGGTGGTGGGGTTCACTCGTGACTTGCGCGTCCTGTGGGCGCTGGAGGAGCTGGGCCTGCCCTATCAGGTGCGCGGGATGGATCATCCCTCGGGGGAGCTCCGGAGCGAGGAGTTCCTGCGGCTGAATCCCTTCGCCCAGTTGCCGGTGCTCGACGATGACGGCTTCGTGCTCACCGAGTCAGCGGCCATCCTCCTGTACCTGGCGGAGAAGGCGGGGCGGTTGACTCCCACGGACTTCCAAGGCCGCGCCCAGGTGACGCGCTGGTGCTTCGCCGCGCTCAGCAGCGTCGAGCTCCCACTGGCCCAGTTGCTGATGGTTGACCTGCTCGGCGCCTCGGACCCCACTGGAGCGCAGCGGCGTCCTGGGCTGGTCAAGTATTCCGAGCGGGTGCTGGGCGCGCTGGAGTCCTGGCTGGAGGACCGTGCGTATCTCGTCGGCGAGGAGTTCACCGTCGCGGACATCCTGATGGCCACGGTGCTGCGTGAGGTTCGTCACGCGGGAGTGCTGGAGGGCTTCCCGAAGATCGCCGCCTATCGCGCGCGCTGTGAGGAGCGGCCCGCATGGGTGCGGACGCTGGATGCCTATGTGAAGCGTCTCGGAGCCCCCGAGGAGAGCGTGCGATAGCGCGAGCCGCACGCTCGGACGGGATCAGGGGGGACGGGCTCTCCCCGCTGCCTCTCGGTCGAGGGCGGACCTAGGTCCGCATGTGGGCGGGACTCGGGCCACGGGTCTGAGGTCGCTTCGCGAGCCGCGCCTCGAGTCCGTCGAGCCACACGCGAAGGCCCTGCTCGAACAGCTCATCGAAGTCCAGGTCGAAGCCCGTGGGGAGGTCGGTGAGCACCTTCGCGAAGTGCGGGAAGCGCCCCGACATCGCGACCTGTCGGAAGAGGGACTGGGACTGCCGCATGAACTCCTCGTCGTTCATGCCCGTCTGCGCGATGGCGTCGGCCTCGGACTCGAGGTTGACCGCGATGCCCTGGACGAAGGTGTGGAGCAGGATGTGGACGTGCATCATCTCCCGCGCCGGGAGCCGAGTCTCCTGGAGCGCCCGCATCACCCAGTCCGCGAAGGCGAGTGCCCCGGGCTGGGGTTGAGGCCGCGTGAGGTTCACCACGCGGGCAAGCCACGGGTGGCGCTTGAAGACCCGCCACTCCAGCCGAGCCGCCAGCTCCAGCTGCGCGCGCCAGCCCGGTGGGGGTTCTCGTGGCAGCTTCTCATCGGCGAAGGCCGCCTCCGCCATCATCACGAGCAGCACCTCCTTGCTGGCGACGTACCGGTAGAGCGACATCACCGGCATTCCCAGCTTGGACGCGACACCGCGAATCGACAACGCGGGCAGGCCTTCGTCATCGGCCATGGCGATGGCCGCGCGCACGATGCGCTCGCGTGTGGAGTCCGCCGTGGCGCGCGTCGCCCCTGCTCGCGACGAGCCCCCCGCGACCACGGTGCCCACTCGCGGCAGCGCCTTCACCACCCCTTCTTGTGCGAGCACCTTCAGGGCATGCGACGCCGTCGCGAGCGCGACCTTCCACTGCTTCGCGAGCTCCCGGGTGGACGGCAACCGGTCGCCGGGCTGGAGCGCTCCGGTGTGGAGCTGCCGCTTCACGTCTTCGACGATGCGCTGGTAGGGGGCTGTTCCCATGCAATCTGTACTAGTACAGGTCGCTGAGTTTCCGCACGCCCCGATGCACGCTTCCATCTGAGCTAGGACACCCGGAAACATCGGGGGAGGCCACATTGCGACGGGCCCCTCGTGCGTGCACCGTACGCATCATGTCCCGACCTCACGTCCTCATCGTTGGAGCAGGAATCGCAGGCCCGTCACTCGCCGGATGGCTCACGAGCCAGGGGTGGCGAGTCACCATCGTCGAACGCGCCCGCGCGCTGCGCACCGGAGGGCAGGCCGTGGACTTCCGAGGCCCCGTGCACCGGAAGGTGCTCGAGCGCATGGGACTGTGGGAGGCGATTCACGAACGGCGAACGCGGTTGGGGAAGCAGTCGCTCCTCGATGCCTCGGGCAGGAGCGTGGTGGAGCTGCCCGCGTTGATGATGAGCGGCGACGTCGAGCTTCATCGCGGAGACCTCTGCGAGCTGCTCTTCGAGCGCACGCGAGAGGCGGCGGAGTATCGCTTCGGAGACGCCCCCACCGCGCTGCGCGAGACCCCGGAGGGCGTGGAGGTGGAGTTCGAGCGACATGCTCCTCAGCGCTTCGACCTGGTGGTGGGCGCGGATGGACTTCGCTCGAGCGTGCGCTCACTGCTCTTCGGCGCCGCGGGCGACCCGCTGCGGCACCACGGCTATCGCGTCGTGGGCTGCACCCTGCGAAACACGCTGGGGCTGAGGCAGCGCGGCGTCATCTACAGCGAGCCGGGGCGAGGAGTGAGTGTCACCAGCGCGCATGACGAGGAGTGGGTCCGCGCGCTGTTCGTCTTCACCGGGGGCCCCTTGGGTCCTCACGAGCGTTCTCCGGACTCCGCGCGCGAAGCCGTCTCGGCGGTCTTCGCGGGCGCGGGGTGGGAGACGCGGCAGCTCGTGGCGGGGCTTCGTGAGGCGGACGACGTCTACTTCGATGCCGTCGGCTCCGTCCAACTCGCGCGGTACTCCCAGGGGCGTGTGGTGCTGCTCGGGGACGCGGCGTGGGGCGGCACGCTCGGTGGACAGGGCACGCCCCTCGCGATGGTGGGAGCCTTTGTGCTCGCGGGGGAGCTGCTCGCGAGCCCGGACTCACCTCAGGAGGCCTTCGCGCGCTTCGAGGCCCGGATGCGACCCTATGCGACACCCGCGCAGGACGGCGCGAAGCGGGTGGGGGGCTTCTTCGCCCCGCGCACCCGGTTCGGGTTGCTCCTGCGCAATCGGCTCTACCGGATGCTCACGTCGAAGCCACTCGAGCGTGTGTTCGAGAAGCTCGTCACCCACGCTGCCTGTGCGTTCGAACTCCCCGAGCAGGGGGGCGCTTTCGCTTGGCCTCGGCACCGGCTCGGCGGAGACTTCCCGGATGCTCCTTCGCGACGTCACGGATGACGACCTCTCCCACTTCTTCGAGCACCAGCGCGACCCGGAAGCGCTGCGCATGGCCGCGTTCCCTTCTCGGGAGCGCGATGCCTTCCTGTCTCACTGGCGCACGCGGGTCCTTCTCCCGGAGAACGTGACCCGGACCATCGTCATGGACGGGCAGGTCGTCGGGTACGTCGGCAGCTGGACGCAGGAAGGCAAGCGCCTCGTGGCGTATTGGGTGGGACGTGAGCACTGGGGGAAGGGCGTCGCGACGCGAGCGCTCTCGGAGTTCCTGGTGCACGAGCCGGTTCGTCCGCTCCATGCGTGGGTCGCGGCCCACAACGTCGGCTCGGTCCGCGTCCTCGCGAAGTGTGGTTTCCGCGAGGTGCCCCATGAGAGCGAGCCGACCGAGGACGGCGTGGTGGAGCTCCTCATGATGCTGGGGGCGAACTAGGCCGCGGCAGGTGCGCCCCCTCGGCGCGCCGAGCTGACGCCGCGGCTCGGGCCCGGCGTCAGACGCCCGAGGTGGGCATCACGGAGGACAGGTTCACCAGCGCGTCCCTCCGGTTCCCGTGCCTGGCGAAGTCCTGCACGCTCCGGGCGAGCGTGGCGGCCAGCAGGCCCAGCAAGGGCAGATGCGCGCCCCCCTCGCAGGTGGCCTGCCCGACGGTCTCCTCCGCGTCGGGCGTGAACCGCTCATCCCAGCGCACGAGGCCGAAGGTCCCATCCGCGCTCACCGCGCCATGGAGGAGCGGCTTGCCGGCCCGGCGAGCGAACTCACTCAGCAGCACGCGACTGTCCTGGTTGTCGAAGCAGTCGACCAGGAGGTCCGCGCTTCCACACAGCGCCTCCACGTTGTCGCGCGTGACGCGCACGCCGAACGACTCCGTCTTCACGCCGTGCAGGTTGAGGAACTGGAGCTTGAGCGCCTCGGCCTTGTTCTTCCCCACGGAGGGCTTCACGTAGGCCTGCGCGAGCAGGTTCTTGGACTCCACCCGGTCGAAGTCGATGAACACCAGCGAGGCCGCCAGGTTGCGGCACAGCACCGCGGCCTGCGAGCCGATGGCCCCCACCCCACAAAAGACGATGCGCATGACTCACCTCACCGGGCGCCGAAAGGAACCTTGGGGCGCAGGTAGATGCGCTCCTCGCCCCGGGGACCTCGGAACCGGTCGACCACGAAGTACCGAAAGGTCTCGTGGCTCAGTCCGGACAGGTGCATGCCGGGGACACCTCCCGAGCGGACCAGCTCCGTGGCGATGCGGCGCACATCGTCGTCCGTCACGGGGCGCTCCAGCGCCACCGGCACATCCGCGGACATCCCGTCATAGGTGATGTTGAGCGTGGCCATGTCGTTGCCTCCTCAGAGGGCCCGTGACGGGACGCGGAGTGCGGCCGCAGGGCTGCTCGCGGGACGCCCCCCGGCAGGGCTTCCTGACCGGTGGCGACAGGGAACCCCGTTCCTGGAAAGACGAGGGCCGGGCTCCGCCAGGTGACGGAGTCCGGCCCTCGGTGGCCGCGAGGGGGAGGGTCCTCGCGGCCGGACGCTGACTTCAATGCTGTGCGGCGGAGGGCGCCGGCTGCTCCGGGGGCTCCGTGCTCACGGTGGGCAGCACCGGCACGGCGCCGATGAAGCCCGAGTACGCCATCCGGTTGGGAGAGCACTCGCCCGGGCTGCGCACCTTGTCGGGCGTGGCGTTCTCGAACAGCGCCGAGGCGACGGCTTCAGGGGATGCGGAGGGGTTCAGCTCCAGCCAGAGCGCCGCCACGCCCGCCACGTGCGGCGAGGCCATGGACGTTCCGCTCTGCTCCCGCGTCTCCTTGTCGTTGTAGTGCCACGCGGAGGTGATTTGATTTCCGGGCGCGAAGACGTCCACGCAGTCGCCGTAGTTGGAGAAGTGGGTGCGCTTGTCCTTGGTGTCGGTGGCGGCCACGGTGATGGCCTCCAGCGTCCGGGCCGGCGTGTGCTTGCAGGCATCCGTGGACTCGTTGCCCGCGGCGACCACGTACGTGACGCCCGCGGCGACGGAGCGGCGGACCGCGTCGTCCGTCGCCTGGTCCGGGTCTCCGCCCAGGCTCATGTTGGCCACGGCGGGGGACTGGTGGTTCTTCGTCACCCAGTCGATGCCCGCGATGACGCCGGAGCTGGAGCCCGAGCCGTTGCAGCCCAGCACCCGGACGGAGTGCACCTGGGCGTTCTTGGCCAGGCCATACGTCTTCCCCGCCACCGTGCCCGCCACGTGGGTGCCATGGCCGTGGCAATCATTGCCCTTCATGCTGTCGCCAATGGCGTCGAAGCCGACGGAGGCGCGCCCCTCGAACTCGCGGTGGGAGAAGCGCACGCCCGTGTCGAGGATGTAGACATGCACCCCCAGGCCCGTGGCGTTGTACATGTAGAGCTTGTCCAAAGGCAGGTTGCGCTGGTCCACCCGGTCGATGCCCCAGGTGGGCCGAGGCTGGCTCTCGAGGATGGACATCACGCCATCCTCCTGGACGTAGGCGACGGCGGGGTCCGCGGAGAGCGCTCGGGCCTGCTCCTCGGTCATCCGGGTGGCGAAGCCTCGCAGCGCATGCTCGTACAGGGCGAAGGTGTCGCCCCCGTACTTCGCGGTGAGGCTCTCTGTCGCCTCGCTGACAGCCAGCGGCTGCAGCCCGGCCTCGGGCGCCTTGAGCACGACCACGTACTGTCCTGGCACCTTCTTCTTCACCGAGAGGAACTTCTCGGTGGGGCGCGCGAGCAGCGCGGCGGTGGTGCTCGGGTCCCGGCAGACAGTCCGGCTCGAACATGCGCCCAACAGCGCCAGGCCACCCAGGGCGAGGGTCAGCTTTGTCATCCGTCGATTCATGTTTCATTCCCCCGGTGCTGGGTTCCCCTGAATGATACGAATCGACATTAAAAACGGCTTATTCCTGATTTTGCCCCGGAGGACGAGACAGCGGTTGGTCATTGAACGAAGACCGCTCCGCCGACATGGAGGCCCATGCCCTACCAGGGGCGCGCGGTGGTTCCCCACCAGTACAGCGCGGCCTCGAGTGGGTGTCGGTGTGGCTTTTCGAGCAGGGGGCGGATGCCCATCTCCCGTGCGGAATTGACCAGGTCCCGGTGCCACGATTGATAGTCATTGGACAGGTGGGTGGCGGCCAGGGCCAGGGTGCTGGCGCCCACGGAGTAACCGCCTTGCATCAGCGGGCCGCTGGCGGAGTCCTCGGGCCCGTCCACGCCGCGAGGCCACTCCCGGCACGCGGCGAAGGGGAGGAGGTCTCCCCCGGGGCGGTCGCAGTAGCCCTTCACCAGTGTGGTGGTGAACGTTGCCGCGGTGGGGTGTGCGCCCAGGGAGAGAAAAGCCCCAGTCCACGCGAGGGTGGTGGCGCGCGGTGTGGCCTCCACGGGGTGGCCCTTCGCGTTGACGCGGGTGGGAAACCCCGTGGGGAGGGCCGCCAGCTCCGCGAGCTTCGCGGTGAGCCGCTCGCCCATCGCCTGTGACAAGGCATTGCCGCGAAGGCGCCCGTGGAGGAGGAGGCCCGCCGCGGCGGGCGCGCTGTCGCAGGGCCAGATGGACCGGGTGAAGGAGGGGAGCAGGAGCTGCCGCGAGAGGGCACTCTCGAGGCTCGTGGCCAGGGCATCGAAGAGCGCGGTGGACTCCGCGTCCGCCATCCCCGCGCGCTCCATCCCCGCGAGCATCAGCAGGACATAGCCCTTGTAGAGGACGCTGTCGGGAAGGGTGTGCCCCCGCACGCGGGTGGTGGGGCCCTTCAGGAAGGGGCCGCGTCCCCGCGTCAGCGCATCCGCGAGCAGTGCCTTCAGGCGCCGGGGAGACTCCGGCAGGGGCGCGCCATCGAGCGCGAGCTGGACGAGGATGAAGGAGAGGTGCGCATCACACAGGAGCTGCGACTCGACGAAGCGGCGACGCGAGTCCCCCAGAAGCCGAGGCGCGCAGCCGCCTCCCAGGATCTGCCGCTCCAATTCCTCCAGGGCCCGCGGCGTGGGCGCCAGCGAGGAGGGCTCTTCTCCTGCGAGAGCGGGTGCCCCGAGTCCGCCCATGAGCAGGGCCAGGAGCGGCGACAGGAGGCGGATGGGCGCACGGGGCATGAGGCCTGGAACAGCAGCACAGGCCCGCGGCTCGTGAGGTCGCGTCGAGCCCGGTGGTCGCCGTCCCGGTGGGAGTGGTCGTTCCCACCGGGTGGGCGGCTCACGGTGTCTCGCGTTGCGCCTTCAAGTCGTTGAAGCGTCCTTCCCGCTCCAGGCGCCAGAGGTCTTCATCCGTGACGAAGGTCTGTCCCAGCAGCTCGCGCGCGCGTTTGACCTTGGCGAGCAGGAGCGGGTCCGTGACGGGCCGGCTGTTCTCACGGGTGGGCCGAGGGGGCGGACGCATCACGGAGAAGGTTCCTCGCGCGGGGTGCCCCTCCGCGGTTCTCCCCTCCAGCATGTAGGTGACATGCGTCACCCCGGAGTCGGAGCGCGTGTCCAGGGACACGGGGATGTCCACACCGGGGCCTTCCGGGATGATGGCCACGCCCAGGCTCACGGTGTCCGAGTCCTCGGGCATGGGCGGCGCCTCGGGCTCGGGCGTTCGGGTGCGCAGGGCCGTCACGCGCTCCAGCCGCACGGGCCCCTTCCAGCGGTGCGACACGCGGAAGGTCTGCCGGACCACGCCCTGGGCATCCTCCGAAGGGAAGCGGGGCGTGCCCACCGCCAGCAGCGTGACGATGCCCTTCTTGTCGAAGTTCTCGAACGTGGTGTCCAGGAGCTGGAGCGAGGAGCGGCCCACGGCCTTCTTGCCGGAGGCATCGGACACCTCCACCCGGACGAGGTGCTGCGCGTACATGGCCCGAGGGCGCGATGGGTCGGGGCTCAAGCTCCGCGTCACGATGGGCGTCTGGGTCGTGACGGGGGGCTGGCCATCGAAGGTCCAGACGAACTTCACGGGCGTGAAGGAGGCCCGCGGGGGCGCGTCCTTGCGGGGGCGCTCGAGAATCCGCGCGAGGAACTCGAACTCCTCCTCGGTGTTGGGGACGCGGCGGGAGAAGACCTCGACGAGGCGCTCCGGCTCGCAGTCCTTCACGGTGTACGAGGGGACGCGCACGGTGGTGGAGACGTTGTTCTTTCCGAACACCGTCACGGTGGGCAGCTCATAGGTGCCATCGGCCTCCCGCCAGACGCGCAGGGGGACGCGCATGCCCGTGCCCGCGCCGATGGTGGTGTGGAGATAGGCGTCATTGCCGTCGGGAGAGTGGGCTCGGACGCTGACGAGGTTGTCCTCGCCGGAGCAGACCTCCCGCTTCTCCACGCTCACCTCGTCGATGATGGGCGCAGGAGCGGGAGGGGGCGTGGGCCTGATGGCGCGCGCGACTCCGGTGGGGAGCACCGGAGCGACCTGGACCGTCGTGGGAGGCGGGCTGCTCTCCGTGAGAGAGGACGGCGCGGCTTCGGGAGGAGGCGAGGACTCCAGGTCCAGCGAGAGGAGGACGCCGGCCACCAGGGCGGCGATTCCAAGGCCGAGCATGAAGGTCAGTCGCCGTCGCCACCAGGGCGGTTCCGGGGTCATCATCCGAGCTCTCCTGGGTGTTCAACCTGGGGGGAGGGTTACTGCCAGCAGCCGTAGACGTTGCCGCCGGAGTTCCACTGGAGCTGGTGGGAGTAGTCGCCGGCCCAGAGGGTGGTGTTGACGGGGTGCACGCTCCAGCCGCCAATCCGGTCCGGGCTGATGGAGGTGGCGGTGGTGTTGGGGTCGTCGCGAACGCGCTTCCAGATGACGCTGCTGCTCGTGTCGCAGCGATTGGCGGCCATGCAGTTGGCCACCTGGTTGCCGGCGTTCGTGCACACGTTCCAGAAGATGGGGCAGATGATGCTCAGCGCGGCGTTCTCGAACCAGCCGAGGGAGGCCTTGCACTGGCCATGGACCCCCCAGTGCACCGCGTTGGAGGCATTGGCGATGACCTCATGCGGATAGGTGTACTCGGTGACGACGCCCTTGCCCGCGTAGACGTGGGCGTAGGCGAGGAAGGTGGAGCACACCATGCCGTTGTTGGCGGCGCCGCCGGGGATGTGGTGGGCCGTCTCCAGGTCCTTGTACTGATACAGGGAATAGGGGACACGCTCGCCGTTCCACAGGGGCCGGTCGATGAGCTGACTGTTGTCCGCGCGGGAGACATCGGAGACGTACGCGTGGTTGAACCAGAGGTTGTCCGCGATGGTGGCCGCGCCGGCCGCGTCACCCAGCTGCCACGCCGTCCACTCCGGGCCTCCCTGCCCATTGTCGTCGTAGTAGTAGTGGTAGGCGCCGCCTTGATTGATTTGCTCCAGGCCTGGGTAGCCGTGCTGGAGCTGGCCCGCGTTGAGCGGTGTTCCACAGACCTTGGGCCAGTCATTCTGGTTCGGGTCCGTCATGGTGGCGTGCGTCACTCCTCCCGTCGGGCCATGGGAGAGCATGGAGTGGGTGCGGAACTCGCCAATGGCATCAATCACGTCGCGGATGGGGCCATCCTCGCTCCGGCTGAACACCACCGCGCCGTTGGGGGCATTCCATCCAGCGGACGTGTAGCCACATTCCGAAGCCGTGGCGGGAAAGGCGACCGCGAGCGCGGACACCGCGAGACAGCCTGTGAGGACTCGACGCATCAGTTACTCCCGGACATGCGGCGCTCCCTGGGTCCGGCCCCTCTGGTGACCCAGGCGTGACTCGGAAGCGGTCCTTGGGAGCGGATTCACCGGCGCCTGGGCGCGCTCAGGGTACGCATGGGGTCCCAGCATTCCAGTCCGGACCTGGAGGGCAGTGAGACAGGGGACACGTGGTCAGCCCTCGAGGGAGGTGAGAGCGTTTGCTGTCACACGGTGTGGGGGCACATCGACGCCGAGCGGGGTTGCACTGAACAGGTGGAGCCACAGAGTCCAGGTCCGTCAGGAGGCGGGGCGCACATGGAGCTTCAGGTGGGATGGCATCGCTGGGACGTCACGCCGAAGGAGGCGGTGGAGATTCAGCGTGAGCTGCGGTCGAAGGTGGTGCTCCAGCCGCCTCCTGGGTTGAAGGTGGAGCGAATCGCGGGCGCGGATGTGTCCACCGAGAAGGGGCGGGACACCGGCTATGGCGGCATCGTGGTGTTGGACGCGGGCTCGCTGACGCCCGTGGCGCAGGCGGGCTCGGCGGTGCCCCTGCGGTTTCCGTATGTGCCTGGGCTGTTGTCGTTTCGCGAGCTGCCGGTGGTGGCGGAGGCCTGGGCGCGGCTCGAGGTGCGGCCGGATGTGCTCATCTTCGACGGACACGGCATCGCGCATCCGAGGCGGCTGGGCATCGCGTGTCATGGCGGCTTGTTGTTGGGGGTGCCGTCCATCGGCTGCGCCAAGTCCCTGCTCGTGGGGAAGCACGGCCGGTTGGGAGCGGCGCGAGGCTCCACGTCGCCCATCCTCCACAAGGACGAGGTCGTGGGGATGGCCGTCCGCACGCGCAAGTCGGTGCAGCCCGTCTACGTGTCACCGGGCCACTTGATGGACCTGCCCACGGCGGTGGAGTGGGTGCTGCGCGCGAGCCCGAAGTACCGGGAGCCGGAGACGACACGTCACGCGCATCGGATGGTGAATGCCTTGCGGCGCGCGGATGGTGAGGCCGCGGAGCTGGAGTGAGGGGGCGGACAGCCAGCCGCCCGTCCTTCGTGCCGCGTCGTGGTGCTCCCGGCGTGGGCCATGGGCACCCTGAGTTCACGACTGCACATCGGGAGGGCATGCCATGGCGGACAAGCGGGAGCAGGAGGGCCAGGACACGCCGCGCGGCACCACGCGCGAGCTGCCCATCGAAGTCCGCCGCGCGCGGAGGAGCGCCGCGCACGCGAGCCAGACCTATGCGGCCTTCCTCCAGCATCTGTGCGAGCGGGGAGGCATGTCGCCTGCGGTCGCCGAGCGGGCGGCGGTGTCCGTGCTCTGCGCGGTGGAGCAGCGAATCTCCAGCGGAGAGACACGGGACCTGGAGGCGCAGCTTCCGCGCAAGCTGTCGGAGCTGTTGCACCGCTGTGAGCGCCACGAGGCCGCGATGCCCGGCGGCTTCGGGCGCGAGGCGCTGCTCGAGCACGTGGGCTCGGACCTGTCGCTCCACCCGGACGCCGTGGCGCCCGTCGTGCGAGCGGTGCTCAACGCGGTGAGGGATCAGATCTCCGAGGGCGAGGCCGAGGACGTCATGGACCAGCTCCCCGAGGACTTGAAGGAGCTGTGGCGTCGCCCGAGCTGAGCGGCCGACCCGCTGGGCACATCCCGGAGGCCTCGCGCAGGGGCTCCGTCCACCACGGCTCGTCGGGGACATGCACGTCCTGCCCCTCGACGCGAGCGACCATGCCCTCCGGTGCCACGACGGAGAAGCGCGGCGCGCGTCCGAGCGCCTGCGTCAGCGCGGCCATCGTGGTCTCATCCTCGGAGGAGAAGCCCAGCGGGCCCTCGGGGTGGCTGTGCGCCACTTCGACGAGCTCGTGCCGCCAGCGCCAGATGGCTTCCCACCGCGCGCGTGAGTCCGGAAGCAGGACGGGGCTGTCGGAGGCATCGCACCACAGCACCGTCTCGTCCCGGCCGATGAGCAGACACACCTCTTGCTTCGACATGGCCTCTCCTCCCCACACCTCACCCATGCCGGGTGACGACCAGGACTCCCGTGTCGATGGCCTCGCGGATGACGGACGGAAGACTCTCCAACGTCACCTCGCTGTCCGCTCCCGCGAGACACAGCCCCGCGTCGACCACCTGGAGCGTGTTCGCATCGACGATGGAGATGAAGCGCTCCTCCATGAAGGCATACGTCACCTCCAGCTGGTTTCCGCCCAGCTGGCGATGGTTCAGCAGCCGCGCCCCCGCCCGGTGCAAGGCGGCCTCCGCTCGGGACATGTCGTCGGGCCGCGTCCTCGGTCGATGCGAGAGGTACTCTGACTCCACCCGCTCGCGAGGCTGGACGACCCGCGCCGCGTGGCGCTCGAGCTCCCGCCGGGCCACGAGCGCGCGTTGATGGGCCTCCCGCTCGCGCAGCAGCGTGTGGAGATACGCCTCCGCCTCGGCCCGCCCTCGCTCGGCGATTCCCAGCACCCGGGTGCGAGCCTCCGCGGGCACGAACCGGATGCCCGACGCTCGCGAGGCCACCTCCAGCAGCACATAGCCGAAGGCCGCTCGCAGCGGCGCGCCCACGCCCTTCACCGAGGAGAGCGGCTGGCCCTCCTCCAGGGCACGCCGGGCCAGGTCCTCCGCCTCGCCCTCGAACTCCACACCGTCGAACAGCAGGGTGCCGTCATGCCAGCGCCGCGCGCTCACGGGCGCGAGCACGGGCGGCTGCTCCTCCGGCATCAACTCCAGGGGCTCGGCCACCGCGCCCTCGCGCACCAGCCGGGTTCCCCACAGGTGGCCTCGCACGCGAGGAAGCGTGTCCAGGCCCTCGGGTCCGGCCGGCTCACGCGCGGTGGCGTCGCGGCCTCGGAGCTCGAAGCGCCACCACCCTGGCGCAACAGGGGGCGTGACCCGGAGGCGTCGCGTGGCGGTGTCCACGGTGCCGCTGCCCAGGTATGGCAGCACCACCGACTCCGTCTTGCCGAGGAACTTCCGGTAGTCCACGACGCCTCCTCACTTCACCGCGATGACTTCGGGTTCACGCCACCTTCAGCAGCGGCGTGCGCATCACCCGCTCCACCCAGCCGGACTGGCTGGCGCCGGGAAGCGTCGGCGCATCCATCAGCGCCTTGAGCACCCGAGGGACCTGGTAGGGGTCCGAGAACTGGTCCACGTTGACCTCGCTGAAGGGCACGCGCAGCTGGCTCGAGCACGTGCGGACCGTGCTTCCACGGGCCCCCGCGACACTCACCAGCAACGCCAGCGCCGCCACCGAGTAGCCGCAGTCACGGAAGACACGGGCGAACTGGTCACCCGCCTCACCCGCCTCGTCGCCCACCACGATGACCACCAGCTTCGCCCCCTCCGGCACCTTCACGCCGCTGCGGTGCAGCGCGAGCACGCCGGCCGCATGCGCCGTGCCTCCCGACGCCTTCAGCCCCGCGAGCATGTGCTGGACCGCCGTGCGGTTGGACGCCTTGGGCTTGAGGACGGTGCCCGTCGTGTCGAACGCCGCGATGTGCAGCTTCTCCATCGGGAAGCCCGCGAGGATGCGCGCGAGCGCCTCCTTCGAGTTCTCGATGGCCCCCTCCATGGAGCCCGACTTGTCGATGAGGAACATCACTCGCACGTCGGTCTCCGCCGTCGCCTCCTCCACCGCCTTGCGGGCGGCGTTGTCGCTGGCCTCCTCGAGCTTCTGGCGCAGCACGTCGCTGCGCACGTTCTTCGCGATGTTCAACGCCCGCTGGTCCGTCGCCGTCTGGATGGCCTTCTCCCAGCGCGTGCGGACCGTGGGCTCCGCCAGCAGGCCCAGCTCCTCGAGCGTGGGCGTCATCAGCCGCAAGTCGCGGTCCGACAGCGAGGGCAGGAGCGCCGCCATGATGGCCGGAGTCATCCCCAGGTCCTGAGGCAGTCGTCCCACGACCTCCTTGTAGGAGAGCCGCTCGTGCTCGATCCACTCGCAGATCTCCGCCTCCGACAGCCCGTCGAAGCGCTCGCGCTTGACCAGCGTCAGCCCGTTGAGGCCCACCGTGCGGTGCCCGCTCTCGGCCTGCTTCTGCTTCCAGCCGAGCACCTCGAAGAAGCCCTGCGCGCGCGGCTTGTACCCCGCCTTGCGAGCCAGCTTCTTCAGCGTCTCCTTGTAGCCCGCCTTCACGAGGCCCTGGAGCATCGACACGTTGGCCTCACGCGCCGCGAGCCAGCGGGCCGCCACGCGCTTCCAGCGGCCCAGGGGCGGCTTGCGCGACGCCGGGTCACCGAAGCCCGCCTCGCGGTTGAGGCGAGCAATCTCCGGCTGCTCGAGCAGCTCCGCGACGCGCAGCACCGCCTTGGGCGTGAGCATGCGCGTGGACTTGCGCTCGTAGTGCAGCACCATGGCCTCGCCGATGGCGCGCCAGTCGTCGTCGTGGAACGCGACCTCGCCGCCGTCACCCTTCACGGGCAGGCCGGCGTGGCTCTGCACCAGCATCAGGGCGCACGTGGCCACCTTCAGGTCACGCCAGTCCGTCTGCGTCAGCGCGTACGACGCGAAGTGCGCCATCAGCACCGAGTTGAGCTGGTAGATGTCCAGGAGCTGCCGGTAGAGCTTCACGGCCGCGGGCACGAAGAGGCCGGGCTTCACCGGCTTGCCGACCGTGCGCTGCGCCGGCGTGGCGTAGGCGGCGGCGACCCAGGTGCCATTCACATCCAGGCCCGGCCGGTTGTGCCACAGATGCGCGGAGCCGCTGAGCACCAGGTCCAGCAGTCGCTCCGCGGGGCCTCGCTGCGTCTCGGGAATCAGGGTGGTGTTCTGGGGCGTCGACATGGGAGTCCCCCTTTCGGGACGTGCGGCGGGTCAGGCGCGGGGCGGACCCCTGGCATCCGGTGCCAGGGGAGTGCACCGCGCGTGGAACGCACGGGGGCCTGGGCGTGCTCGAGGCACGGCCACCCGCGCGAAGCTGTGAGGTGAGAGGAGAAAAAATGCGCCCGAGTGACGAGGCCGATGTTGCTTGGATTAACGGTCCAGTGTTCTGCCGATTGAACTACGGGACCTGACGGTCCCGGCGGGAGTCGAACCCGCATCTCTCAGGCGTGTCTGGCCCCGTCGGCCGGGCGCGAATCCGTGGGATTCGAGGCGGTGACTTCAGCGGACGCGGACGTCTAGGAGTAGACGCACACGTCGCCGTGAATCGGGAACTTCGCCACGTCCTTGCCGCCCCGGTAGGTCTTCCGTGCGGGGACGGAGACCAGCTCCCAGGTCGGGAGCACCACCGCGGTCAATGAGCGGCCGTACACGCAGCCGGTGTCGATGCCCACCGCGTACTCGGTGACGAGGGGCTTGTCGAAGACGGTGTGCCCGAAGATGACCCGCTCCGGCCCTTGCCAGTAGTGGGTCCAGAACTTCCAGTCCGCCGGTGCCTTGGAGGGCCAGTAGCTCTTCTTCGTCGGTGGCTGGATGCACTGCGCATGGAGCAGGTGGTACGGGTCCTGCGCCTCGACGGGGCGGCCGGGCATCATGCCGGCGTGCACGACGATGGCGTTGTGCTCCGGCAGCCGGAGGTAGTGGGGCAGCCGGGCCATCCACTCGAAGTGCTCGGGCTCCAGCACCTGACGGGTCTCCAGGTGGTCCGGAGTGAGGCGCTCCGCGGCGCGGTGGCGCTGCTGGAGCTGGGTCTCCTCGTGGTTGCCGAGGACGGCCTCGTGCCGCATGGCCAGCTCCACGCACTCGCGCCGCTTCGGGCCCCGGTCGACCAGGTCTCCGGCGAAGATGACGCGGTCGCTGGAGGTGGCGCCCACCTTGGCGAGCAGCTCCAGGGCCTCGTCATGGCAGCCATGGAGGTCTCCGATGACGATGGTGCGGGGGGACATGACACGGTTCCTTGGAAAGAAGATGAGCGCCCGAGTTGGGAGGCCGGAGGGCTGAATTATCAGTTCAGTGCCGGACCACCGGCGGAACCCCCGGGAGGGGGGCTTGGAATCGAACCAAGGCTTGTGGGGCCTTCCTGCCGGACGCTCGAAAGCAGTGCGGCCAGGGACGCGGACTCCCGGGTTTCCTGACGGGCCATTCCCGGCTCCCCCGCCCGCCCTCTTCTATAGGGTGGTTTGTCAGGAAACCGGCGCCGACCGGGTCGGGGCTCCTGGAGGCCTTGCTGTCCGGTTGTCCGGGCGGCCATGGCCTCCTGCTCCACTCGGAGGCTGCCTGCGGATGCCAACGTGGTACCTTGCCGCGCCACATCCCTGTAATTCCATCTCCCGGGGCGGTTCTCCGGGCACAGCCCTCAGGTCCTTCCGGTGTACGAGCAGCTCTCGGATGACGAATTGTTCGCGGAGGTCGTGCGACGCCGCGCCACGGGTGAGCCCATTGGAGGCCCACTCGGTACGTTGGTTCAACGATGGGGCCGGCCTGCCCGGTACGTCATCAGCAAGATTCAGTCGAGCTACGGCCGAGGGTCCCCCGCGGACGCGGACGAGCTCTACCAAGACGCGGTCGGCAAGTTCATCGACCGTGGGCTGGACCAGTTTCGGGGTGTCTCCGAGCAGATGCCGGGCCGGAGTGCGTCTCCCAAGACGTTCTTCCTGCGCATCGTCAAGCACGTGGCCATCGACTTCTACCGGCGGCACCGCGAAGAGCTCGCGGCGCCTCCGTCAGACCCCGATGACGCCATGGAAGAGCCGCCTTCCGAGCGGGCTCGCGCGATGGAGATGGGCCGAAGGACCGAGGAGCGGGCGGACGCCCAGGAGCTGTACTGGGCCGCGTTCGCACGACTCCAGCAGGAGCACCCCAAGGAAGCCTCGGCATGGGAGCTGTACCACCACGAGGACGTAGAGGACCACGAGGAATGCGCCCGTCGCCTGAACATCACCGTGGTCAACTCGTACAAGCGCGTCAGCCGCGCCCAGGCCTACTTGAAGCTCTACCTGCTGGATCTCCAGCGCGAGTCACCACGCGGGGAGGAAGCGTGAGCCTCCTTCCCGGCAGCACCTCGGGGTTTTCAGGAGGAATGAACTCATGAACATCGATGCCATGTCTCGCTACGCCACCCGTCGCGCTCAGCTCTCCGAGGCGGCGACCCCTCCAGGAGCCGTCCTCGAAGCAGCGGGGGACCTGTTGAGGCGGGCGACCCGGATGGGGACCGAAGGTGTGGAGGCGGCCCTGCGGGGCCTCGGTCGAACGGCGGTCGAGACATGGCTTCAAGCGCAGAAACCCCAGGCTCTCCAGCCGGTGCTGTTGAGAGCGGCGGAAGAAGCGATGGAAGTGGTGCTGGACGGCGGGGAGGAGGCCGAGGTGTGGCGGGCCTCCGCGCTGGACGGACTGGCGGCCCGGGACCGTGCCGCCTCCGCGGCGGTGGCCCTGGCCGCCTGGGAAGGTCTCCACGGTTCCCTCCAAGGTGACGCGGCCCGGAGTCGCGACGCATTTCTGGCGGCGCTCGGGAGCCTGGATTCGTTGCTTCGCCCACGGGCGCGCTGGTTCATCCCGCTCAATCCGCAGCGCCGGCAGGAGCTGGACCTCCTCGAGCCCGCCGAGCAGGAGACGTCCTGGTGGTTCTCGTCGCGAGCGGGCTGCGATGACCTGGTGGCCACGTGGACGGGCGGGCCGCAGACGTCTTCTTCGCATCTCCAGGGCTGTGTCGAGTGCCGGGCGGACATCGCGGATGCCGCGCCCGTGGACGCTCCACCCCGCCGCCACCTCACGCAGGATGACCTGTGGCGCTTCGACATGGGCCTGATGTCCACCGATGAGCGCGAGCGCGTGGACGCGCACACCGCGCGCTGTGGCGAGTGCGCCCAGGCGGTGCTGGCCTTGGGCGAAGGTGATGATGCGATGGAGGAGGCCCTGGAGATGGAGGAGGGCGAGGCGGGCGTGACGCGTGCCGCGCGTTCTTCCCGCGCCCCGGTGTCGCAGCGCCCGTCCGCGGCGCGCCATCCGGAGTCGCGCGAGGTGTTGGAGGAGCGCCGGGACTTTCGCGTGGTGCTCGTTCGCGAGCGTCAGCGTGTTCGCCTGGTGGTGCAGCCCCTGTCCGGCCGGACGGTGACGGCCGCCGTGTTCCTCAGTCCGGGCCGCCCTTCGCTCAAGCCCACGTCGGGCCCGGAGGGGCTCGCGTTCGACCTCTCGTCCGCGTCCTCCACGGGCGCGCGCTCCGCTCACCTCACGGTGCAGGCTGGAACCGAGACGCTGGAGCGGGACTTCGCCTTCTGAAGTCACCTCGCGGGACCGGGCCCTCGCGCCGAGCGCGGGGCCCCTGGGTCTTCCGCGAGTGCGGCGTCTAGTCCTTGGGCGTGAGCGCGCGCTGCGTCTCGAGCGCCTCGCGGCTGAGCACGGGCGGCCGCGGGATGGGGAAGCTGCCCGGAGGGACGCTGGCGCGGAAGCCGTTGGCCAGGAAGCTCAGGACGAGCTGCGCGGGCGGCGGCCGGGTTCCCAAGGCGGCGCCACAGAGGTCGACCCGGTCCATGACGCGCGGACCGTCGTGGCGCTCGTACCGGTTGCAACTGCTGTCCACCGGGGCGCTCCGGTCCCGCTTCAGCTCGCGCGTCAGCCGGCCCCACTTCATGGTGAGCTCCCCGGGCGTGATGCTGATGGCGACGGGGTCGCTTCCCCAGACACCTTCGATGATGGTCCGCGCGCCGCCCGCCCTGACCTTCAGCTCCAACGGGCGCTGGCCGAAGGTGCCCGTCACCTCGATGCCGTGCTCGTAGACCTCTTCGGAGAGGATGCTCACCCAGACGCCATCGGCCCGCTGGGTGTAGGGCTTGTCGGCCGCGACGCGCCCGTTGTTGAACCAGACATCGCCCACGCGGCCGATCGGCACCTGGCTGTTCTTGGACACGGCCGTTGCTTCATCGAGGCCGGAGGGGCCCGTGCTGGCGACGAGGGGCCGTGAGGCGAGCAGGTCCGTCACCGCGACGGAGGCGTCCACGACGTCGAAGCGCACGCCATCCAGCCACGCCTGGCCGGTGCCGCTCATGATGAGGCCCGCCATGATGGTGGTGGCCTCCTTGGGAACATCCAGCACGACTTCGTAGCGCTTGCACCCGCGCGAGCCGACGAGCGCGCGCGACTGCATGTTGTCGAAGGCGAGGGGCTGCTTCGGGTCGGGCCCTTCCACCCGCATCCAGAGCCCCGCCCAGCCATTCACGTCCTTGACGCGCATGGCGGCGGAGAAGCGCAGCCGCTTGCCGCGGTAGTCCTGCGCGCCGAAGGCCTGCATGAAGGTGCCGTAGCCGGCCTCGTCCGGCGACAGCGAGCGGAGGTAGGCGCTGCGGCTGCCCTCGCAGGGCGAGGCGGTGTCCACGCCCGCCTCGTAGCGCTTGGGCGCGCTCTCGGTGACGTACCAGCCCACCGGCAGCTTCGGGGCGCCGCCAGGCGACTGCGCCGCGGCCACCGGGGCGGCCAGGGCGAGCAGCAGGGCGGCGAGTCTCTTCCGGAAGTCCATGGGGGGCGTCCTCACAGCGACACGGGCCCGCGGGCATTGAACGCGCCCTCGGGGAGGCCGGTATGGGCCTCGTAACGGGGAACCTCGGCGATGCCTCCGGGGTTCATGACCAGATACCCTCGCTCTGTTGCCTTCCGTGTGCAGTCGTCCTGCGTGGCCAGGTCGGGGCAGGCCACGACGTGGGTGGGTGCATCGTCCTGGTCCAGCTCCAGCGCCACGGAAGGCGCCGTCGCATCCAGGGGCTTCGTGGGAGCGCTCCCCCGCGGGTTCTTGCTGGGGAGCATCACCAGCGCGAGGGAGGCCGCGATGGCCGCGATGGCCGCGCTCGTCATCGTCTTGCGCCCGCTCCATGCGGCGGGACGCAGGACGCGCTCCCTCGGGGGGATGCTGCTGGCGACTTCGGCGAGCTGCTCCGACAGCATCGCCTCTTCCTGAAGCAGCACGGCGCAAGGCTCACACTCCAGGGTGTGGGCCTCCAATGCCGCCGCCTTCTCCGGGGCCAAGGCGCCCAGGATGTATTGCTCCGCGGAGTCGCGGGTCAGGTGGGGCTTAAGCATGGGTCTCCTCCTCGAGCGCGGTCCGCAGCTTCTTGCGCACCTCGCACAGGATCTGCCGCACGCGTTGGACGGACAGTCCGACCCGGGCGGCGACTTCGGCATGGGGTAGCTCCTGGCCATCACAGGCCAGGAGAAACACGCTCCGCGCGCTCGGCGACACCTGGGCGAGCGCGGCGTGGGCGCGGGACAACTGCTCTTCGGAAAGCAATCGACGCTCGGCGGACACGGAAGGGTCCACGGGGTGCTGCCGCTCGGGCAGCTCCTCCACCGCACCGGAGATGGACTCGCGCCGGACGCGGCGGGCGTCGTCCGCGGCCAGGAAGGCCGCCTGGGTGAGGGCGAGGTTGGGCAGGCGCAGCTCCGTCAGCAGTCCGCGTTGCTGTTGTTGGATGAGCCGCGCCCACGTCTCCTGGGCCAGCTCATGCGCCCGGTCCACCCGGACGCCTCGGGCCAGGAGCGATACCACGACGCGGCGGTGGTGGCGCGCAACCAGTGCGTCCCACGCCGCCCGGTCGCCGGCCAAGGCCTTGCGCGCCAGGGCGTCCTCGTCGGACCCCCGCTCCGCCTCTTGCGGCTCTTCGGCATCCCTCGACAGTCGAAGCGTCGTCATCCGCAGGCCCTGCACGGCTGCACTCATGCCGTCTTCCCGTCGCTCTGAATCGTAGCCGGGGTGCGGCCGCTCCCCGGTGTCCCGGTAACGTGTGTCCGTGGCGGACATATCGCCGGAGACTCCGAAGATGTGCGGAGGGGTAGGCAAGGGTCAGTTCGTTGCGGGGCTTTCGCCTGAGGCCCAGGGGAGGTTGGAGAGTCGGACCACACCCTGGCAGCGCCCACAGACGCGGTCCTGGGCATCGTAGACGCGGGCGGTGGCGAAGAGGAGGGTGAGGCCCTGGCTGTCGATTTCGGACTCCACGCGGAGGCGATCACCGGTGACGGGGCGCTCGAAGCTCATGGAGAGCTGGACGGTGGCGCAGCGCCGGGTGGGGTCCACCAGGGCGCCGCTGGTGCCGATGGCGAGGTCGAAGAGGGCGGCGAGGATGCCCCCGTTGACGGCCAGGGCGCTGCCCACGCCTCCCCGGTGCTCGGGGCGCAGTTCGGGGAGGGTGACGACGACCTTGTTGCGGCCCTCCGGGAAGGAGAGCCGGGCGCCGAAGTGACGCAGCGTGAGGCTCTGGTTGAAGAGCTCTGCGTAGCGGTCCAGGGCGGCCTGGGTGGGGCGCGTGGGAGGACCCGAGGAGGAGTCGGACATGGCGTTGCGCCCTATATAGCCGAGCGCGAAAAGCCAGGGGACCGGGCGACCGGACGGGGATGGTGGAAGGACGCCCACCCGGCGGCGAAAGACGTTAGAAGCAGAGGTTCCCTCGAGAGTCTCCCGTGAACGCCCACGAATCCGCCCTCCTCGAAGACCTGAATCCCCCCCAGCGTGAGGCCGTGCTGCACATCGGCGGTCCGCTGCTCGTCCTGTCGGGCGCCGGCAGCGGCAAGACGCGCGTCATCACCCGCCGGGTGGCGTACCTGGTGAAGGTCCACGAGGTCTTCCCGTGGCGCATCCTGGCCGTGACGTTCACCAACAAGGCCGCGAGGGAGATGCGCGAGCGCCTGGTGCAGTTGCTCGGGCGCCAGGCGAATGACCTGGTGGTGAGCACGTTCCACTCGGCGGCGGCCATGATCCTGCGCCGCGAGGCGGAGCACGTGGGGCTCACCCGCTCGTTCGTCATCTACGACGACGGGGACCAGCTCAACGTGGTGAAGCGGGCCATGCGGGAGGCGGGCCTGGAGCAGTCCATGCAGCCCCGCGACATCCTGAGCCGCATCGACCAGGAGAAGAACGCGGCGCGCCTCCCCGAGGACATGGAGGTGGAGCCCGGTGACGAGCGCGGCATGCTGGTGCGCAAGGTGTATCACGCGTACCAGGAGCGCCTGCGCGCGGCCAACGCCGTGGACTTCGGCGACCTGCTGCTCCTCCTGGTGTCGCTGTTCCGCAAGCGGCCGGAGGTGTTGGAGAACTACCGGCGCCGCTTCCACCACGTGCTGGTGGACGAGTTCCAGGACACCAACCCCGTGCAGTACGCGCTCCTGAAGCAGCTGGCCCCGCCGCCGTCGGCGAACCTCGTCGTGGTGGGCGACGACGACCAGTCCATCTACCGCTGGCGCGGCGCGGACGTGGACAACATCCTCAACTTCCCGCGCCAGTACCCCGGCGCGAAGGTGGTCAAGCTCGAGCAGAACTACCGCTCGGACCGCAACATCCTGGATGCCGCCTACGAGGTCATCCGGAAGAACACGCGCCGGATGGACAAGAAGCTGTGGTCCGACCGGCCCGCGGGCCAGACGCTGCAGCTGATGCTCAACCGCGACGAGCGGATGGAGGCGCAGGAGGTGGCGAGGCAGATTCTCGCCCTCCAGCGCGAGGGCTTCATCAAGTTCTCCAGCATGGCGGTCTTCTACCGGGTGAACGCGCAGAGCCGCGTGCTGGAAGAGGGGCTGCGGCTGGCGCGAGTCCCCTACACGCTGGTGAGCGGACGCAGCTTCTACGACCGCGCGGAAGTGCGCGACGCCTCCGCGTATCTGCGGTTGATGGTGAATCCGCGCTCGGACGCGGACCTCTTGCGCATCATCAACACGCCGGCGCGAGGCATTGGCGACACCACGGTGGAGCGGCTGACGGACCACGCCAACACCCAGGCGAAGAGCCTGTTCGAGGTGCTCTCCGAGCCCGAGCGAGTCCCCGCGCTGAACAGCACTGCGGTGAAGCGGCTGCGCACGTTCCACGGGCTGCTGAAGACGCTGCACGACTTCGCCCAGGGCACGACGGACGCGGCCAGCGCGGTGGACGAGATGCTTCGCGAGACGAAGCTCGTCGAGACGCTGGTCGCGGAAGGCAGCGACGAGTCGAACACGCGCGCGGAGAACCTTCGCGAGTTCCTGGGCGCGGCGCAGGAGTTCGACTTGAACCGCGCGGCGGCGGCGGTGGCCGCGGCGTCGCAGCCCCGTGAGGAGGTCCCCCCGGAGGTGGATGCCGCTCCGTTGTCGGCGGACACCCCGCCGCTTCAGGCCTTCCTCGAGCAGATCTCCCTGGTCGGCGACGCGGACGCCGAAGTGGGGGAGGGCCGCGTGGCGCTGATGACCCTCCACGCCGCCAAGGGCTTGGAGTTCGACGCGGTGTTCCTCACGGGCCTGGAGGACGGCGTCTTCCCGCACTCGCGAGCGCTCAAGGGGGAGGACCCGGACAACGGCGAGGAGATGGCCGAGGAGCGACGCCTCTGCTACGTGGGCTTCACGCGCGCGCGCAAGCGGCTCTTCGTGAGCCTGGCGCAGTGCCGCTCGCTGTTCGGTGAGCTGCGCTACAACCCGCCCAGCCGCTTCCTGCGGGACGTGCCTCCCGCGTTGTTCGGCATCAGCGAGCAGGACGTGCCGGAGCCTCCCCGCGCCGTGGCGACGCCGCCGCGCAAGCGCACGTGGGATGACGACGACGGGCCTCGCATCGACCGCTCCTACTCCCAGACGTCGGACATGGACTCGGTGAGCGGAGACGTGCGCGGCATGCGCGTGCGTCACGAGCAGTTCGGCGTGGGCCGCATCGTCGCCACGGATGGGACGGGACCCAACGCCAAGGTGACGGTGGAGTTCGGAGGCGCCGTGGGCCTCAAGCGCGTCATCGCCCGCTTCTTGATGCCGGGCTAGCGACGCAGGGGAAAGGGAGTCCGCACCCGAGTGAGAAAGCCAGCAGGGAACCTGCCAGATTCATGTCTGGTGCCTTTGACCACTCGGCCATCCCTCCACAGTGGCGGAGGGAGCTGGATTCGAACCAGCGAAGTTGGGGCGTGTAGGGCTTCTTCTGCCGGGTGCGGATGCGGGAAATGACGGCGTGCGCTGAAGAAGCCTGACGGCGTGGCTCGCGAAGCCCAGGCTCGAGGAGCCGTCAGGGCCGCTCTGGTGGGCGCAGCTTCCACGAGAGGATGCGCCCGTCCCTGCCCAGCACGAACACCTGGTCCCCGATGACGACGGGCTGGGAGCGCAGGGCGGTGTCCGTGCGCAGGGAGAAGGCTCGCTCCCACGTGGGCCGCTTCAGCGCTACCAGCCGCCCCTGTCGGCCTTGGGTCGGGACCAGCAGCACGTCGCCGTGGACCTCCGCGACGGCGGTGGTGAGCCGGTCGGGCAGCTCCACCCGGGCCACTTCCTGCCCGGTGGCCAGGTCGAGCCCCAGCAGCACTGGCGACTCCTCCTTGCTCGCGCCCACCCACAGCACGCCCAGCGCGGACGACGGCGGTCCGGTGAGCTCCTCCGAGAACCCCTTCTCCCACAGCGGAGTCCCGTCCTTCGCCTGAAGGGCCCAGACGCGCTGGTCCCGCGTGCTGGCGTAGAGGACGTCGCCCCGCGCCGCGAGGCCCAGCACGTTCCGGAGCTCCCGCTGCCAGGCGAGTCCTCCATCCTCCAGGGACAGGGCCCTCAGTCCCGCGTCGCCGAGCGCCACGACGAGCCGCCCTCCCGCGAGGACGGGGGAGGGGAGTCCTCGTCGGGTGTCCAGGTGGGCCTCGTCGGGCTTGGGCGGCGCAACCCTCCAGCGGACCTTTCCCGTGTCCACCGCGAGGGCTCGCACCGCTCCGTCGGGAGCCACCACGTACACGGCGGTCCCCCCCGGAGCCATCACGAGGGGGGTGAGGACGGGGGGCTCACCGGTGAGCCGCCACTGCTCCGTGCCAGTCGAGAGGGCCAGTCGCACCAAGTCCCCGGCGACGGTGCCGGCGATGACGCTGTCTCCCGCCACCACGGGCCGGGTGGCCACCTCTCTTCCCAGGGCGACCCTCCAGACGATGCCGCCGCTGGGGTCCAGGCGCACCACGGCGCCGGCCTCGTTGCCGGTGAGGACCCCGTCCGGCAGGGGCGTCAGCCCGGCCCGGGAGGAGGCATCGGTGGAGGTCCGGAAGGCCGTCTCCGCGGGCTCCCGGCATCCCACGGCCATCACCAGTGTCAGGGCGAGCGCGAGGAGGGGGGGCCTGCATGGACACGTACGGGGCGACATGGTTTGGAGGATGGCGTAAGGAAGGAGATTCGACCATGCCCACGATTCGCGACGACGAGATTCCCAACGCCACCGGCATCCCCTCCGGGGCCCGGCGGACGGACCTGGTTCCGCCTCCCACGCTGGCGGTGACCGAAGAGCTGCTCCACGCCCTTCCCAAGACGGACCTGCATTGCCACCTGGATGGCTCGATGCGGCTGAAGACCATCCTCGAGCTCGCCGAGCAGCAGAAGGTCAAGCTGCTCGCCGACACCGAGGACGGCCTCGCCAAGGCCATCCACATGGGCGAGGTCTGCAAGAGCCTGGAGGAGTACCTCGTCGCGTTCGATGTGACGCTCTCCGTGCTCCAGACGGCGGACGCCCTCTACCGCGCGGCCTATGAGCTGGCGGTGGACGCGGCGGCGGAGAACGTGCGCTGGCTGGAGGTGCGCTACTCGCCCGCGCTGCACCTGCAGAAGGGCCTGAAGATGACGACGGTCATCGACTCGGTGCTCGAGGGCCTGCGCGTCGCCAAGCGCGAGACGGGCATCAAGTGCGGCGTCATCGTCTGCGGCATCCGCCACATCAACCCGCAGACGTCCATGCGGCTGGCGGAGCTGGCGGTGGCGTACAAGAACCGGGGCGTCATCGGCTTCGACCTCGCGGGCGCCGAGGCCAGCTTCCCCGCGAAGGACCACAAGGACGCCTTCCAGCTCATCCTCAAGAACAACGTCAACTGCACCGCCCACGCGGGCGAGGCGTACGGCCCCGAGTCCATCTCCCAGGCCATCCACAACCTGGGCTCGCACCGCATCGGCCACGGCACGCGGCTGCGCGAGGACGGGGACCTGCTCAACTACGTCAACGACCACCGGATTCCGCTGGAGGTCTGCCCCACGTCCAACGTGCAGACGGGCGCGGTGTCCAGCCTCGCGGCGCACCCGCTGAAGTTCTACTTCGACTACGGCCTGCGGGTGACCATCAACACCGACAACCGCCTCATCACCGACACCACGGTGACGAAGGAGCTCTGGATCGCGCACAAGGAGCTGGGCCTGTCGCTGGATGACCTGACCACCATCATCGTCTCCGGCTTCAAGAGCGCCTTCCTCCCGTTCCGCGAGAAGCAGGACGTGCTGCACGCGGTGAACGAGGAGATCTCCAAGACGCTGGCGGCCTTCGACAAGAAGCGCCACGTGTCGGTGATGCAGCCCGGGTGATGGCGTAGCCCTCGCTTCGAGCGGCGCGGCCTCATCGGCTCCGCGCCGCTAGGTGTGCCAGGGACGCTCGCAAGGGCGTCCCGGGTGTCTTGGTCCGGAGGGTGGCGCACATGGACTTGGAGTTGAGCGGCAAGGTGGTGCTGGTGACGGGCAGCTCGGACGGGCTGGGCGCGGCGGTGGCCCGGCGGCTGGTTCGAGAAGGGGCCCGGGTCGCCCTCTGTGCCCGAGGCGCGGAGCGGCTGGAGGCGACCGCGGCGGCGCTGCGGGCCGACGGTGGCGACGTGCTCGCGATGCCGGCGGACGTGTCCAAGGCCTACGAGCTGGAGCACTTCGTGGACGCCGCGCAGGCGCGGTGGGGCAGGGTGGACGGGCTCGTGAACAACGCGGGCTCGGCGGCGGGAAAGCCCTTCGCCTCGGTGACGGACGCGGAGTGGGAAGCGGACCTGCAGCTCAAGTTGTTCGCGGCGGTGCGCGCGGCCCGCCATGTGCTGCCTCACCTGAGTGCGTCCGGCGGCGGGTCCATCGTCAACGTGCTGTCGATTCGCGCGAAGGAGCCCGGGGCGCAGTCCACGCCGTCCTCGGTGACGCGTGCGGCGGGCATGGCGCTCATGAAGGCGCTGTCGAAGGAGCTGGGGCCGCGCGATATCCGCGTGAACGCCGTGCTCGTGGGCATGATTGAGAGCGGCCAGTGGGAGAAGCGGGCTCAGAAAGCCGGCAAGCCGCTGGCGGAGCTTCAGGCGGAGCTGGCGCGCAACGCGGGTGTCCCCCTGGGGCGCATCGGCAAGCCGGAGGAGTTCGCGGACGTGGTGGCCTTCCTGTTGTCGCCTCGCGCGGGCTACATCAGCGGCACGGCCATCAACGTCGATGGTGGGTTGTCCGGCGCGGTGTAGTCCGCCGGCGAGCGCGCTGAGAAAGGCGCCCGGCGTCGTCAGGCCCGGGTGTGCCTGTCGTCCCTGCGCGTCGAGGACGGGCTTCACGCCGTCCGGCGACCGCGGCTGCTGACCCAAGGTCCACCATCTCTTCCGCCACGTCCCCCCGGGACGCTCGCATGCGAGCACCGGGGCATTCCTGAGCTGGGTCATGCAGCCGAAACTGAATCGGCTCCTGCGGGCGCTTGCCCGTGAGGGGCTCGAGGTGACCTATGACGGTCGCCTCTACTCCGTGCGCCTCCAGGCCGACGCGAACGCGCCGCCCGCCGAGGTGCTTCTTCCCCCGGACCTGCCCGTCGAGGGCAAGGCCTTCCAACAACTCGCGCACCTCGCGGCCCTGCGGCACCCCAGCGGTGGCGAGGTCCTCCGTGTGCGCGCCACGCCCGACTTCCACCCTGGTGACTCCGGTGTGGCCATCGGCTCGGTGCTCCACACGCGAGGGCTCGTCGTCCCTGGCGCCGTGGGCACCGACATCAACTGTGGCATGCGCCTGCACGTCGCCGACCTGTCCGTCGACGACTTCCTGGCTCGACGTGATGCCTTCGTCGAGCGCATGAAGGGCCATTACTTCTTCGGAACGCGGGACGTGGCCATGTCCTCGCGCGCTTCCACGGCGCTGCTGCGCGACGGCATCCCGGGCTGGCTCCTGGAGACGCTGGATGCTCCCCTGGGGTGTGCTCGCGCCGCGGACTTGAAGCAGCTCGACGCGGAGGTGGAGCGCATCCACCTGGGCGGCGTGCTGCGAGGCAACCCGGACTGGGCTCCCGAGGCACTCACCCGTGAAGGCGTGGTGCGTGACGCGGGCCTGGCCACCATCGGCGGAGGCAATCACTTCGTCGAGGTGCAGCGTGTGGAGGCCGTGGAGGACCGGGCGCGAGCCTGGGCCTGGGGTGTTCGCGAAGGGCAGCTCGCCTTCATGATTCACTCCGGCAGTCGGGACGTGGGCAAGCACGTGGGCGTGGCGTGGAAGGACAGGGCTCGCAAGGCCTGGCCTCAGGGGGCCCCGTTCCCCGACAGCGGCATCCTTCCCCTGGCGGACGAGACCCTCGTCTCCCAGTACCTGGAGGCCGAGGCCACCGCCGCCAACTACGCCTTCCTCAACCGCCTGCTGCTCGCGGAACTCTTGCGCCAGACGCTGCGCGAGCTGTTCGGCGACGTGGAGGCGCCCCTCGTCTACGACGTGCCCCACAACATCACCCTCCCGCACGAGGGCGGCTTCCTGGCGCGCAAGGGGGCGTGCCCGGCGGCCGCGGAGCAGCCCGTCATCATCCCGGGCTCCATGGGCGCCACCTCCTTCCTCATGGTGGGATGTGGCGACGCGCGGGCGCTGGAGTCCGCGTCCCATGGCGCGGGTCGGGCGCGCTCCCGCTTCTCCCTGGCCCGCGCGGGTGCGGACCAGAGCGAGGCGGCGCTGGGCTTGAAGGGCGTGGACTGCATCTCCCTGCGCGAGGAGCGCCGGGTGGAGGAGGCCCCCGCCGCCTACAAGCCCATCCGCCCGGTGGTGGACTCGCAGGTGGAGGCCGGCATCGTGCGCGAGGTGGCTCGGCTGTCCCCGCTGCTCACCTTCAAGGCCTGAGGGGGCCGAGCGCTGGAGGACGGTGCCGCATCATTCTTCTTGGTGCGTGCACCGTCCCCTGGTTGGAATGCGCGCAGACGCGTCACGGGAGGGGAACATGGAGAACCACTTCGGAGCGCCCGCGGGGAATGAGCTTCCCCAGACGAATCCCCAGCAGGAAGTGTCCCTGCCGGCCATCCTCCTGATGGTCGCCTCGGCGCTGACGGCCCTGTGGGGGCTCATGTACGTCGTGCAGACGGTGAGCCCCGCGGAGCTGGACCAGCTCTACACCGACCCCGCCATGGCCCCTTACCGGGACATGCTCGAGGAGAACCGGGGCCTCGTCGAGATCATGACCTCGACGGCCAAGCGCGTGATGATTTTCGGTCCCATCGTCGTGCTCAATGCCCTGGTCTTCGCGGGGGCCTGGCGGATGCGCCAGCTCAAGAGCCGGGGGCTGGCCATCGCCGGTGCCATCGCGTCACTGGTGCCCTGCTATGGCACCTGCTGCTGCATGGCGGCGCCCATCGGCATCTGGGCCCTGGTCGTCCTCTTCAAGCCCGAGGTGAAGGCCGCCTTCAGGTAGGCGTCATCGCTCCGGCGGCCGGCTCCTGGCGCGACGCCGTCACGGGCCGCCGCTTCTGCATCCGCACACAGGCCAGCTGCACCCGCGCCGTCAGGGGCCTCCGGGCCGGGTGCAGCGAGACGTAGCCTCGGTGGCGATAGAAGTTCTCCGCGTTGAGGCTCGCATCCAGCCCCAACAGCGGCGTGCCGTCTCCCCACGCCACCGACTCCAGCGCGGCCAGCAATTGGGAGCCCACGCCTCGGCCCACCTCATCCGGCACCACGTAGAGGGCCTCCAGCTCTCCCTGCCGCGTGTCGAGCTGTCCGAAGCCCACCATGCGACGGCCGCGCTCCGCCACCAGCACCGTGCGCGGCCGGTCCGGGCGCAGGTAGCCCTCCGGCCGCAGCAGGCTCACCCAGGTGTTGAGCTCGTCGGGGGCATAGACACCCTGGCAGAGCGTCTCCACCGCCTCGGTGTGGATGCGCCACAGCGCGCGCCGGTCCGAGTCGCGCGCTGGCCTGAGGTGGAGGCCCCCCGACGCGCCCATGGTCCCCTCAGGTGACCTTCATGCCCTTGGGGATGACCACCACTCCATCCGGCGTCACGTGGAAGCGCCGCTTGTCCTCCACCGGGTCGTAGCCGATGGTCGTCCCCGGCGGAATCTCCACGTTCTTGTCGATGATGGCCTTCCGCACGCGACTGCGGCGGCCGATGGTGACGTTCTCGAAGAGGATGGACGCCTCCACCTCCGAGTAGGAGTTGACGCGCACCTTCGGGGACAGCACGGACCGGTTCACGTGCCCGCCGGAGATGATGCAACCCTCGGACACCAGTGAGTCCGTTGCATGTCCCACGCGCGAGTTCTCCGCGTCCGCGAAGACGAACTTGGCCGGCGGGTAGTTGTGGGACTGCGTGTGGATGGGCCAGCGGTCGTTGTAGAGGTTGAAGATGGGGTCCACCTCCACCAGCTCCATGTTGGACTGGTAGTAGATGTCGATGTTCCCCACGTCCCGCCAGTAGCCGCGCTCCTTGGACTCCTGGCCGGCAATCTCGTTCTGCGCGAAGTCGTACACGTAGACGGGCGCGTTCTTGTACAGCTCGCTGATGATGGACTTGCCGAAGTCGTGTGCGCTCGTCTCGTTGGCCGCGTCGCGCACCACCTCCTGCACCAGCACCTCGGTGGTGAAGAGGTAGTTGCCCATGGAGGCCAGGCACATCTTCGGGTTGCCCGGCATGGGCGGCGGGTTCTGGGGCTTCTCCAGGAACTGGCGCATGCGCCCGTCCGGCCCCACGTCGATGATGCCGAACTCGCGCCCCTGCTCGATGGGCACGGGGATGGCCGCCACGGTGCACGCCGCCCGCTTCGCGATGTGGAAGTCGAGCATCTGCCGCGTGTCCATCCGGTACACGTGGTCCGCGCCGAAGACGAAGATGAAGTCGGGCTCCTCGTCCGTGATGATGTTGAGGTTCTGGTAGATGGCGTCGGCGCTGCCCTTGTACCAGTCCACCCCCGTCCGCATCTGCGCCGGCACCGCCTCCACGTAGTGCCCCAGGAAGGCGGACATCCGCCACGCGCGAGACAGGTGGTTGTTGAGCGAGTCGCTCTTGTACTGGGTGAGCACCTTCACCCGGTACACCCCCGAGTTGGTGAAGTTGGAGAGGGCGAAATCGATGATGCGATAGCGCCCCCCGAAGGGGACGGCGGGCTTGGCCCGCTCGCGCGTGAGCGGCTCCAGACGCGTGCCCGCGCCTCCCGCAAGAATCATCGCCAGGACCTTGGACATAGAACCTTCGGACGTTAGTCCGGCAACCTCGCCCCACAAGGCCGCCGAGGTTCCGCCGTCCGCCTTCGTTGAGTGTCCAACCGCGCCCGCCACGTCCTCCCCACCCCAGGGGACTCGCCAGATGTGGGATATGGGCGCCATCCGAGGGGAGCCGGGCGTGCTGGATGCTCGGTTCCTGCAGGGGTTGCTTGGCTTCCGAAAACAGGGTCGTGCTAGCCTCGCGGGCGATGTCAGGCGACGAAACGCGCGTCACCAAGATCTCCGCACTGGACCTGCGCTCACAGCGCAGCACCGAGTGCTGTCTCGTCCAGATTCACGGCCCCGAGCTCGGCAAGAAGTACCTGATTGACGACTCGGAGCTGACCATCGGCAGAGACCAGCACAACCACATCGTGGTGGACCTGGACAACGTCTCCCGTCGGCACGCTCGCGTGCTGGGGCGGGGCGGGAAGATGCTGGTGGAGGATTTGGGCTCCACCAACGGCACCTACCTGAATGACCAGGAAGTGCTCCAGGCCCAGCCGCTGCGAAGCGGCGACCTCATCAAGGTCGGCGGCTCCATCTTCAAGTTCCTCGATGGCGACAACATCGAGACGCAGTACCACGAGACCATCTACACGCTGACCATCGCGGACGGTCTCACCGGCATCAACAACAAGCGCTTCTTCCTCGAGTACCTCGAGCGGGAGATGGGGCGCTCCAGCCGCTATCAGCGCACGCTGACGCTGATGATTTTCGACATCGACCACTTCAAGCAGATCAACGACGTCCACGGGCACCTGGCCGGGGACTACGTGCTGCGAGAGCTGGCTCAGTCCATCAAGCGACTGGTGCGCCGCGAGCAGTGCTTCGCCCGCTACGGTGGCGAGGAGTTCGCCGTCGTCATGCCCGAGGATGGGCCGGACAAGGCGCGCTTGTTCGCGGAGAAGATTCGCAAGCTCATCGCGGAGAAGGCCTTCGTCTACGACGAGAAGGAGATTCCCGTGACCATCTCCATCGGCGTGGCGGAGATGGCGTCCGACATGACGGAGCCCACCCACTTCATCAAGGTGGCGGACGCGAACCTGTACAAGGCCAAGAAGACGGGCCGGAACCGGGTGGTCGGCTAGTCATGTCGGAGCAAGCGGCCGGGCCCTCCGTGCTCGCGAGGCTGGTGCTCGTGCTGCTGGGCCTGAGCTTCCTGGGCGCCGCGTGGGTGTGGCGCCACCGCTCCGAGCCGTGGGCCGGCCCCCTGGTGGACCGCGCCCGCCAGACAGTGGGCCGGTAGCTCCGGCCCACTCACGCGTCAGGTGCCCTGGCGCAGGTCTCCGAGCCGACCCTTCGTCCCAGGCAGGCTCCCGGGCGGCAGCTTCCCGTAGATGTGCTTCACGGTGTCGGCCAGCGTCTCCTGCGCGTCGCGCGCGCGGAAGCCCAGCTCGGCCTCCGCCTTGGCGGCGTCCAGCCAGAAGTAGTGCTCGCCAATCTCCACTTCCTGCGGATCCAACGGCGCGGGCGTCCCACGCAGCTTCGCCCAGCGCTCCAGCAGCTGGCTGCCCAGGATGTTCACCTGCGAGGGCAGCTTGAGCCGAGGCGCCGCCACGCCGGTGAGGCGCTCCAGACGATGGAAGAACTCCGTCATCGTCATGTTCACGCCCATCAGGTGGCGCCCGTACACCTCGCCCCGCGTGAGCGCGCTGTGGAACGCATCCGCCGCGTCGCGCACGTCCACGAAGGACATGCCGCCGCCGGGCATCGCGGGAAGCTCCCGGTTGAGGAACTTCACCACCATCCACGTCGAGGAGAGCCGGTCATCCCCCGGGCCCATGAGCAGGCTCGGGTTGAGGACGACGAGCGGGATGGAGTGCTTGCGGCAGTACTCCAGCGACAGCTTCTCTTCGTAGATTTTCGAGAGGTAGTACGGCCAGCGGGACACCACCGAGAGCGGGTAGTCGGCGGACTCGTCCAGCACCGCGGGGTCCTTGGACACCGCCGTGGTGCCGGAGGTGGAGGCCAGCACGACGCGCTGGACACCCGCCTCGCGCACGTCGCGCAAGAGCTCACGCGTGCAGTCCACGTGCAGCTCGAACATCTTCCGCCCGTCCTTGGGCTGGAAGGAGACGAGCCCCGCCAGGTGGTAGACGCCCTCCACGCCCTCCAGCGAGCGGCGCACCACGTCCCGGTCCTTCAAGTCTCCCGCGACGTACTCCGTGCCCGCGTAGGCTGGACCCGTGGGCCGCGTGCGGCCGATGAGGCGCACCGTGTGCCCGGCCGCCACCAGCTTGGGCACCAGATGCGCGCCCAGGAACCCCGTGCCTCCCGTCACCAGCAGCTTCACGACTGAGACCCTCCCGAAGGCGTGTGCTGGGGCATGACGCTGACCTCCACCGACGGCGGGTTGCCCAGGTGCAGCACGCGGCCGTCGCGCAGCTCGCGCACCGCGTCCTCGGCGATGCGCGTGGCGTAGCGGTAGCTCTCCGAGCGCGCCATGCCCTGCGTGCGCGCGCGAAGCGCCTCGTGTCCGAGCGCCGGTCCGATGCTGACCTTGAGGTCCTTCGACTTGGGGAACACGCTGCCCTTGGGCAGCGCCTCGAAGGCGCCGTGGATGTAGAGCGGCAGCACGTCCACCCGGTACGTCAGCGCCAGGTAGCCCAGCGTGGACTTGAACTCCTGCAGCTCCCCGGTGGGCGAGCGCGTGCCCTCCGGGAAGATGAGGACGTTGTAGCCCTGGCGCAGCGCCTCACCGGCCTGACGCAGCGACTCGCGCAGCGAGCCGTGCCGCTCGATGGGCACCAGGTTGGTGAAGTTCTCGAACCACGCGCGCTTGAGCGGCGTGTCGAAGAAGTAGTCGCGCGCGGCCAGCGAGATGAGCCGCTCTCCCTGCTCCTCCAGCACCACGCGCACCAGTCCCGCGTCCAGGTGGCTGGCGTGGTTGGCGATGACCAGGAAGTTGCGGTTCTGCGGGATGAAGGGACGGCCCGTCACCTTCACGTCGAACACGCCGCCGTAGAGGACCTTCTGGCCGAAGGACAAGAGCTGCCGGCCCACGTCCGCGACGACGTCCGGCACCGGAATCTCCACCTCCTCCGCCTTCACGTTCTGCTGGGAGATGTCCTTGGCCCGCGTCTCCGCGGAAGGCCGGCGGCCCGAGGCCATCACCACCTTGCGCAGGTCATCCACCGTCTGCACCTGCGTCAGGTCCTCGATGGCGGGCAGCGGCACCCCCGCCGCTTCCAGCGCGGAGGACAGCTCGGTGAGCATCAGCGAGTCGAAGCCCAAGTCTCCGGCGAGGTTGGTCTCCGGACGCACGTCCGCGAGCGGCCGGTGGCACACCTCGGCGATGAGCGGGAAGAGCCAGTCGGCCGCGCCGCCCGTGCCCTGCGCCGCCGTGGAGACCTTCTCGCGCGCCTTGGCGGTGCTCGCGGCCATGCGCTCCAGCCGCTGCAGCTCCTCCACCACCAGCTTGCGCTTCACCTTGCGCGTGGACGTGCGCGCCAGCTCCCCATCCCAGAAGCGCAGCACCTTCATGCGCCGGTAGTGGGGCATGCCCGCGCCCGTCTTGCGGAAGTGCTCCTCCAACTCGC
This sequence comes from Myxococcus stipitatus DSM 14675, assembly GCF_000331735.1. Lineage (GTDB taxonomy): Bacteria > Myxococcota > Myxococcia > Myxococcales > Myxococcaceae > Myxococcus > Myxococcus stipitatus. The sequence continues at coordinate 2,037,268 of NC_020126.1, forward strand.
GGCGGACCTCCTCGCGGGGCCGGTCGCGGTAGTCCGGCACGCACAGGCACGCCACCTTCTCGCCGCCCGCGTCGTCGGGCAGGCCGACGATGGACAGCTCCTTGATGTGCGGGTGCTCCTGGTACAGCTCCTCGAGCTCGTCCGGGTAGATGTTCTTCCCGTTGTGGTCGATGATGACGTCCTTGGCGCGGCCCACCAGGAACAGTCGGCCCTCCGCGTCCACGCGGCCCAGGTCGCCGGTGTGCAGCCAGCCCTCGCGCAGCACCGCCTGAGTGGCGTCGCCGTCGCCGAAGTAGCCCGCCATGACGTTGGGGCCCTTGGCCAGCACCTCGCCAATGCCGTCGTTGTCCGGGTGGAGGATGCGCACCTCGATGCCCGGCAGCGGCTTGCCCACCGAGCCCGGCGTGCGCTTGTTGCCCGGCTCCGCGACGGCGAGCACCGGCGCGGCCTCCGTCAGCCCGTAGCCTTCCGTGATGTTGAAGCCCAGCTCGTGGAAGGCCTTGTTCACTTCCTCGGGCAGCGCGGAGCCACCGGACACCAGCACCTTGAGGTTTCCGCCGAACTTGCGGTGCACCGGCCAGAACAGGAGCTTGCCCAGGTTGATGTTGGCCCGGTTGCGCAGCTCCCCGTGCGTGGCCATCAGCGCCTTGATGCCCTGCTCGATGATGGGCGGACGGCTGGAGAACTCCTGCGTCAGCTTGCGGTGCAACAACTGCCACAGCGCGGGCACGCCAATCATCGCGCTGATGCGGCCCGTCTCGAAGACCTCGCCCAGCCGGTCCGACGTGAGCTCGTCGATGTATGTGATTTCCGCGCCGCGCGAGAACGGCGTGAGGAAGCCCGCGGAGAACTCGAACGTGTGGTGCAGGGGCAGCACGGACAGCACGCCGTCGCCCACGCCCACGTCGAACACGCCGGCGAGCTTCGCCACCAGCGAGGTGAAGTTGCGGTGGGTGAGCATCACGCCCTTGGGCGTGCCCGTCGTGCCGGACGTGAAGATGAGGCTCGCGATATCATCCGGCGACGCGGACTTGCGCACCGGACCAATCCGGTCGTCCTTGGCCGCCGGGTCGCCCGTCATGGCCTCGGCGAGGCTGGCGATGACGACGTCGCTGCCCAGCGCGTCGAGCAGCCCCGGGAAGTCCTTCGCCGCCTCCTCGGAGAACAGGCACACGCGCGCCTGCGCCCGCTTGGCGATGTTGATGATCTCCGCCTCGCTCAGGCCGGGGTCCACCGGAACCATGGTCCCGCCCGCGCGCAGGATGCCGAAGAAGCACGTGCCCCACTCGGGCCGGTTCTCGGACACCAGCAGCACGCGCTCACCGGGCTTCAGGCCCGCGCGCAGCAGGAAGCTGCCCACGCGCGCGGCATAGCGGTGCACCTCGCCGAAGGTGAAGCGCTCCTCCCGCTCGCCCGCGACCATGCGGAAGGCCACCCGGTGCCGATAGGCGTGCACCGTGGCCTCGAACATCTCCAAGAGGTCCCTGTTCGCGGGGATGACGGTGCGCTTCTCGCGCTCCTCCTCCAGGCCGGGGAACACCCACTTCTCCAGGCCCGGCAGGTGCGTCTCCATGAAGTACGCACGCCAGTCGATGCGCTCCGGGTCCCACGGAATCTTCAGCCTGTCGCCGTGCGCCATGCGCTCGAAGACGGAGCGCGTGTTGTCGCAGCGGAAGACGTAGCGGTTCTCGTAGAGGAAGGGGAGGAACAGCTCCGTCAGCGCGATGAGGCCGACGTTGCTCTCCTCCACCTCGTCGAGCGAGACCTTGGCCTTGTCCAGCATGGCCTGCACCGCGGGCGCGCCCCACGCGGGCCGCACCTCGTCGATGGTCTTCTTCAGGAAGCGGGCGCCCTTGACGAGCATGGGCGCGCTGAACAGCTCGAACTCGCGCTTGCTGACCGGCTGCGGCTCCAGCCGCGAGCGCAGGTGGTTGAGCAGCTTGTTGCCCGTCTCGCGGTTGCGGTAGTAGCGCCGCCGGTACAGGCCGACGAGCTCCACGGAGCGGCTGGCGTAGAACGGATTCACGTCGCCGGAGGCGAGCTGGTAGACGCGCCGCTCCTCCACCTGCATGGCGTGCGCGGTGATGCCGATGGTCGCGCCCGCCACCTGGTCCACCGGGATGATGTCCAGGATGGTGTTCTCACCCGCGGGGATGCCACCGGGGCCCTTGATGCCGGCGAAGGCCAGCGGGGCGGACGTGGTGAAGCCCTCGTTCCATCCCGGGAACGGATAGTGCTTCGAGCTCTCCACGATGGAGGGCCGGACGATGGAGTAGCGAAGCCCCGGCGTGGCCGCCATGACCTGCTCACCCAGGGACTTGGTGTACGTGTACGTGTTGGGCCAGCCCCAGTGCGCCGCGCGCTCCATGCCCGCGCGCACCAGCTCACCGCTCAGCCACAGCTTGCGCTCGCGGCCCACCGCCAGCCGCAGCGTCTTCTCGTCGTTGACGTCGCGGCCTTCCTCGGCCAGCCGGTCCAGCGCCTTCTTGCGGAAGGTGGACGTCAGCGCCCGGTCATCGGCCTGCTCGCGCAGCCGCGCGACGATGCGCTCGGCGTCCTTCAGCTCCTGCTCCAGGCTGAAGTCGCGCCCGTCCAGCTGGTCCTTCTTGGGGAAGTAGCCGCGGACCTCCTCGTCCTCGAACACGAGCCCGCTGCGGTTGCCCGCCACGAAGGACGTGGACATGTGGATGAGGGGCACGCCCCAGCGCAGCGCCAGCTCCACCGCGTACTTCACGCCGTGGGTGTTGACGTTGAGCCCCACCTCCAGCGACGGGTTGAAGGACACCAGGCCCGCGCAGTTGATGAAGGCGTGGACCTGGCCGGTGAGCTCCGCCACCCGCGACTCTTCCAGACCCACCCACGGGTCCGTGATGTCGCCGTCCAGCACCTCGCACTTGGAGCGCAGGAACTCCAGCGCGCCGTCCTCGCCGTAGGCGTCGCGCAGCGGCTGGAAGGGCTCGCTGGTGGCCACCTTGTCGAAGAAGCGCCGCTCGGCGGAGGCCGCGCTGCCCTTGCGGACGAGCACGTACACGCGCTCCAGCTCCTGCCCATACCGGTGCAGCAGCATGGACAGCGTCACCTTGCCCACGAAGCCCGTGGCGCCGGCGAACAACACGCGCTTGCCAGAGAAGACCTGGGAGACGTTCAGCTCGGGGGGCAGTGACATGTCCGTCCTCACTTCACATCCACCATCACCGTGGGGGCCACGCGCAGCAGGCTGATGGTGGCGGAGCGGCCCATGAAGCCGCGCGCCTCCTCGATGGCCTCGGTGAGCGTGTCGGTGCGGTCCCAGCCCATCAGCGCCGGGACGTGGTTGTTCTCCGCGCCCGCGACAATGACCTTGCCCACGTGCTGGCGGCCATTCTCGCCCCAGTACCACATGTAGAACGGGTGCACGCCGTGGTAGGCGTTGTTCTTGCGGTACAGGTGCACGTAGCTGGGGTTCTCCGCGAACTCCTTCTCGTACTTGTGCTCCAGCTTCATGGAGTCCCGCGTCTCCGGCAGCAGCCGGTGGAAGAACTCGATGTAGCTGGGGTGGTGCTCCGGGTCGAACTCGTCGTAGGCCGGGTGCAGCAGGATGAGCACGCCGCCCTTCTTCACCAGCGGCACGCCGCGGTTGAGGTTGAAGAAGTAGCCCAGCCCCATCACCTGCACGAGCAGCGGGTTGAGGATGGAGTTGACGCTGTACGGCGAGATGAACGGGATGGGGAAGATGACGATGTCGCTCTGCCCCTCCACCGGCACCACGTACTGCTTCCAGCTGGTCTCCAACGTCTTGGCGTGCGTGGGCTCGGTGGCGCCGGCATACACGCCCGTGACGTCGTACGGCGCGGGGATGGCGTTGAGCACCTTGCGCGCCGCCGCGCGAGGCAGCTTGGACAGCGTGTAGCGCATGGCCTGGAACTTCAGCCGGTCCGCCTCGGTGTAGTCCTCTTCCTTCTTGGCGAGGAAGTCCGTGGGCGCGCTGAACATGCGGTTGTTCAGCGTGGTCTCGATGTGGAAGACCTTCAGGTGCTTGTCGATGTTGCGGCCAATGCGCTCGTTGCTGCGATAGAGCGCGCTGGACTTCGGCTCCATGTAGCTTTCCGACTCGCGGATGGTCTTCGGATTGTGGTGGTGCCGCAGCGACTTGTAGTTGGAGACGCCGGTGCCCATGGACTTGTGCCCGCCGTTCATGGGCACGAAGTTCACGTTCACGTAGACGATGAGGTCGCTCTCCGCGACGCGGCGGTTGACGGAGACCTCCTCGCCGTGCCCGGTGCGCTCCAGGGCGACGATGCCGTCCGGGTCCTCCGCGTCGTGGTTGTAGTAGCGGTCCGGATAGTAGGCGTCGTAGATCTTCTGGCCCACCATCCGCTTCATCTCGCCCTCGGTCATGCGGCGGTGAAGCGCGTTGGCGATGACCAGGTGCACGTCATCCACGCCGCTGTCGGCGGCCAGCTCCAGCACCACCTCCAGGATGGACTGACGCACGTCGGGCGTCACCATGGGGGGCAGGGGCACGCTGATGTCGTCGATGACACACGTCAGGCGCATGCCCGGCTTGAGCAGGGCGTGCAGCGGGTCCATGCCCTCCGGGTGGTTGATGGCCCAGCGGATGGCGGCCTTGACGTTGGGGACGCCGGCCATGGGGGGCCGGGGGAAGATGACCCGGGTGCCCACGGGCAGATCTTCCTGGAGGAAGCCCTCACCGTAGAAGAGGGCGCGCGGGGGGCTGCCCTTCTCGGTGATGACGACCTGGCTTTCCTCGTCGTACAGCTTCTGGAGCGTCTTGAACGGGCGCATGGGCGGAAGGGGGCCTTACTTGAGGTCGAGGATGGGCCAGTTGTAGGCGCGCGCGATGGAGCGCAGCCGCAGGTCCGGGTTCACCGCGGTGGGACGACCCACCACCGCGAGCATGGCGTAGTCAGAGGCGCTGTCGGAGTAGCCGTGGCACTTGTCCAGCGTCAGGCCCTCCTTGGTGCAGTAGGCGCGGATGGCGTTGGCCTTGTTGGCGCCCTCGATGATGGGCGGAATGACCTTGCCGGTGGCCTTGCCGCCCACGAACTGCATCTTGTTGGCGATCATGTCGTCGGCGCCCAGGTGCCGGGCGAGCGGACGCATGGTGAAGTCCAGCGCGCCGGTGACGAGCACGACCTTGCACCCGCTGCGGCGCGCCTGGTCGATGAGGTCCTGGGACTGGGCGAAGAGCGCGGGCTTGAGCACGTCCTCGAACATGTCCTCGGCGATGGTGATGAGCCGGTCCTCACTCAACCCCGCGTAGTAGCGGTAGAAGAACTCGTTGAACGTCTTGCGGTCCAACGTGTCCATGGCTCCGAAGAGCGGGATGCTCAGGGCGGTGCTCAGCGTCCGCCCCGCCATGCCCAACACGGAGCCCCGGTTCATCGCGTAGTACGCGTAGACGTGGACGACGTTCGTCTTCACGAGCGTCCCGTCGACATCGAAAAATGCGGCTTTCGAGGGCATGTGGCAGCGGGCTTCCTGACACTCCAAGGGGGGTGAGGTCAACGAACGACGCTAGGACGGGGGAGGACTCCCTCCTACCCCTGCTAGCATGGCTAGAGCCAGCCGTGTTCGACGTACCAGAGGGCGCTGCGGCGGATGGAGTCCTCCAGGTCCCTTCGAGGGCGGAACCCGAGGAGGCGCTCGGCCTTCGCGCCGGAGCAGGTCCAGGCGGGCGCGAGCAGCTGCCGCGCCAGCTTCCGGTTCAAGGGCAGCTTGCGGCCGGACACGCGGGAGAGGCCGTCCGCCGCGGAGGCGATGGCCTTCAGCACCCAGGGGCTGACGCGAGCCGTGCGGGGCTGGAGCCCCAGTGCCTGGGCGCACAGGTCCTGGACGCCCTCCAATGAGAGCGTCTTGCCGCCGGGGCCCGCGCAGAAGAAGGCCTCGCCCACGGCGCGCGGGTGCTCGGCCTGGAGGATGAGCGCGTCCACCACGTCCTCCACGTCAATCATGGTGAGGGGACGAGGACCCCCTCCGAGCTCCAGGCGCAGGCCCTTCTTCACCAGGCGGAAGAAGGTGAGGTTCTCGCGGTCCCGAGGTCCCAGGATGCGAGGCGGGCGGGACACCGTCACCGGGAGCCGGTCTCCATAGGAGAAGGCGATGCGCTCGGCCTCCGCCTTGCTCTCGCCGTACCACTCGTAGGGCTGGAAGGGGTCCTCCTCGACATGCGGGCGGGAGGCGGAGGAGGGGCCCATGGCCGCCAGCGAGCCCACCAGCACCATCCGAGGGCGGTGGCCCGCGGCCACCATGGCGTCGCACAGGTGGCGCGTGCCCTCGGCGTTGACGTGCATGAAGTCCTCGCGTGTCGCGCCGCGGCGAACCCCCGCGAGGTGGAAGACGACGTCCTGGCCCTCCACCGCGGGCCGCAGCGAGGCGGGGTCCGTGACATCTCCCTCCGCGCGGGTGTGGTCGATGCCGGAGAGGCCGGAGGCGTCCCCACCCGGGCGAAGCAGGCACGTCACGGTGTCTCCGCGCGCCGCGAGGGCTTGGGCCAGCCAGACTCCCAGGAAGCCACCCGCGCCGGTGATGAGGGCTCTCATGGGGCTTTTCATCCGAAAAAGTACACCCGGTCCGCAAGGGGAATCCCACGCCCGAGGGGGCCGAGTCTCCGACTCAGGACGATGCGCGGGGCCGCTTCCCCCGCCGCTGATCGCCCCGCGCCGAGGGGAGACAGGGCTCGGAGGCCGATTTTTCGGGCTCGGGACGCGTTGGAGGCGGGGCGCCGCCGAGCGAAAAGCGCGCTCCCGAGCCGGTTTCTCGGGCATGAAACGCGTTGCGTAGGGCGGTCCCCGAGGGAAAAACGCAGGAGAGGGCTGTTTTTCGGGCTTGGGCGTGCTACCTAACGCCCCACCGGCACTGGCTTTGTACTCAAGCGAGGCCGCACAACGTCCCCTTCGGAGGGGAGGAGACTCAAGACGAATGGCCGCCAAGAAAGCTGCTGCGAAGAAGGCCCCTGCTGCGAAGAAGGCTCCCGCCGCGAAGAAGCGCGCCCCGAACGCGTCGTTCATGAAGGAGATGACCCCTTCTGCCGCGCTGGCCGAGATTGTCGGTTCCAAGCCGCTGCCGCGCACCGAGGTCGTCAAGAAGCTCTGGGCTTACATCAAGAAGAACAACCTTCAGGATGCGAAGAACAAGCGGCAGATCAACGCCGACGACAAGCTCAAGCCCATCTTTGGTGGCAAGAAGAACGTCACCATGTTCGAGATGACCGCGCTGGTGAACAAGCAGCTGAGCTGAACCTTCGCCGGGTCCTTCCCGGCTGATGCATCTCGAGGGCCCTCCGGAAGAATCGGCGGGCCCTCTGCTTTTTTCCCGGCGATGACTGGCCGACAGATTCGTCGAGCCTCTCGCGCGGGACATGGCATTTCGAGCGCTTGGAGCGTTGGGTAGAGGGCGGATGCCCGGGGCCGCGCTGGCGCGAGGCGCCGGGGCGCCCTACCTCTGGTCTTCATGCTGCTCGATGGATTGGAAGAAGAGGGGTGCGCCTCCGGAGGCGGGACGGGGGCCACGCTGAGCGCGGAGGCCTTGGCCGAGGACCTGTTCACCCGCGTGAAGGGGGACTTGGGCGCGCGTCCTCGCACGCCGCTGTCCACCTACCGGGTGCAGCTGCATCAAGGGTTCACGTTCCAGCAGGCGCGCGCGGTGGTGCCCTTCCTGGCGCGGCTGGGCGTGAGCGACTTGTACGCCTCGCCCTATCTCAAGGCCACGCCGGGCAGCACGCACGGCTACGACTGCGTGGACCATCAGCACCTCAATCCGGAGGTGGGCTCGGCGGAGGACCACGCGGCCTTGTGCTCCACGCTGCGTGAGCACGGCCTGGGGCAGGTGCTGGACGTGGTGCCCAACCACATGGGCATCGAGCGCGGCAACCGGCTGTGGTTCGACGTGCTGGAGAACGGCCCGTCGTCCGTCCACGCGAAGTACTTCGACATCGACTGGTCGCCGGTGAAGGAGGAGCTGCACGACAAGGTGCTGTTGCCCATCCTGGGAGACCAGTACGGCATCGTGTTGGAGCGCGGCGAGCTGAAGCTGTCCTTTCGCGACGGCGCCTTCTTCCTCCACTACTACGACCACCTCTTGCCGGTGGCGCCTCGGCAGTACGGCCGCATCCTTCGTCACGGCCTGGAGCGGCTGGAGGCGCGGCTGGGCACCGAGGCCGAGCCGATGGTGGAGCTGCTCTCCATCCTCACCGCCATCGAACACCTGCCGCTGCGCACCGAGGTCGAGCGCGCCAAGGTCATCGAGCGTCACCGCGAGAAGGAGGTCATCAAGCGCCGGCTCTCCGCGGTGGTGGCGTCGAGCCCGGACATCGCCGCGTATGTCGAGGACAACGTCCGCGTCTTCAACGGCGAGCCGGGCAACCCGCGCTCGTTCGACCTGCTGGACGCGGTGCTGGCTTCGTGCAGCTACCGGCTGGCGCACTGGCGGGTGGCGGGCGAGGAGATCAACTACCGGCGCTTCTTCGACATCAACGGCCTGGCGGCCATCCGCGTGGAGGACCCGGAGGTCTTCCAGGAAGCCCACGCGCTCATCTTCCACTGGCTGCGCGAGGGCTGCGTCACCGGGCTGCGCATCGACCACCCGGATGGCCTGTTCGACCCGACCGCGTACTTCCTGGACCTCCAGGAGGGCTACTTCATCGAACGCGCGCACGCGCTCTTCCTCCAGGAGCTGGCGGGAGAGGACACACGCTGGCCCGGCGTGGAGAGCTCGCTGCGAGAGCGCTGGCGCGCGGAGGTGACGGAGCAGCCCTCGAGCCCCCTGCGCAAGGCGCTGTATGTCGTGGTGGAGAAGATTCAGGGGGGCCGCGAGCGAATCCCGGAGGCGTGGGCGGTGCACGGCACCACCGGCTACCGCTTCGCCAACGCGGTGAGCGGCCTCTTCGTCCACCCCGCGGCCGAGGCCCACCTGACGGAGACGTACGCGCGGCTCACGGGGGAGGCGGGGGACTTCGCGGAGCTGGTGTACCAGAAGAAGCTCCTCATCATGCGCGTGTCCATGGCCAGCGAAATCAACGTGCTGGCGCATGAGCTCAACCGCATCTCCGAGATGAGCCGCCGAACGCGCGACTTCACGCTCAACTCGCTGCGGCGCGCGCTGGTGGAGTTCGTCGCGCTGTTCCCCGTGTACCGGACGTACGTGGACGGCTGGCGGCCGGGGTTGGATGCGCGCGACGTGCAGTACGTCGAGTGGACCATCCAGCGCGCCAAGGAGCGCAACGCCACCACCAACGCGTCCATCTTCGACTTCCTGCGCGACATCCTCCTGCGCCGCTATCCGGAGCAGTCCGACGAGCGCGAGCGCGCGGAGATGCTGCGCTTCGCGATGAAGCTCCAGCAGGTGACGGGGCCCGTCATGGCCAAGGGCCTGGAGGACACCGTCTTCTACATCTACAACCGGCTGGTGAGCCTCAACGAGGTGGGCGGCGAGCCGGAGCGCTTCGGCGTGCGCGCCAACACCTTCCACCTGCGCAACCAGGAGCGCGCGGAGCGGTGGCCCTCGAGCCAGCTCACCTCCAGCACCCACGACACCAAGCGAAGCGAGGACGTGCGCGCGCGCATCAACGTGCTGACGGAGGTGCCGGAGGACTGGCGCAAGCTGGCCCGGCGCTGGCTGCGCCTCACGGAGAAGTGGGCGGTGGCCCTGCCGTCGGGGCCCGCGCCCAGCGCGAACGACGTGTACCTCTTCCTCCAGACACTCGTGGGCGCCTGGCCCATGGGGGAGTCCCTGTCCGCCGAAGGGCACGCGGACTTCCACCGGCGGATGCGCGAGTACATGGCCAAGGCCATCAAGGAGGCGAAGGTCCGCACCTCGTGGACCAACCCGGACAGCGCCTATGACGAAGCGGTGGCGCGCTTCGTGGACGCGTGCTTCGAGCCGGACAAGGGCGCTTCGTTCCTGGAGGAGGTGCGGGTCTTCAAGCGGCGGCTGGAGCGCGCGGGGCAGCACAACGCCCTGGGACAGCTGCTCTTGAAGCTGGCCTCGCCCGGCGTGGTGGACACCTACCAGGGGACCGAGTTGTGGGACCTGTCGCTGGTGGACCCGGACAACCGGCGGCCGGTGGACTTCGAGGCCCGCTCGCGGCTGCTGGAGGCGCTGGACGCCCAGGCGGCGGAGGACCGGGCCGGGCTGTGCGCTCGGCTGGGCGCGGACATGGATGACGGCCGCGTGAAGCTCTTCCTGGTGTCGCAAGTGCTGCGGCTGCGCTTGCGCCTGGCGGAGCTGTTCCGCTCGGGCGCGTACCGGGCGCTGGAGCTGTCCGGGGCGCGGGCCCAGACGGCGGTGGCCTTCGCGCGCGAGCGGGAGGAGGCGGGCGTGGTGGTCTGCGCGCCGCGCTATGTCCTGTCCGCGCTGGAGTCGCCGGAGGGGCTCGCGGGGGCCTACGCCGGCACGTTCCTGGACCTTCCCGAGGCATATGCGGGCATGATGTTCCGTGATGTCTTCACCGGTCGGCAGGTGCGGCCCGAGCGTGGGGTGGGTGGCGTGGTGCTGCCCCTCGCGCCGCTCTTGTCGGGGTTCCCGGTGGTGCTGCTGGAGAGGAGCGCGGGATGAGGAGGGCCGAGGTGCTTCCAGGGAAGCCGTTCCCCCTGGGCGCCACGTACGACGGACACGGGGTCAACTTCGCCGTCTTCAGCGAGCACGCGAAGAAGGTGGAGGTCTGCCTCTACGATGCGCGGGAGCCCTCGCGGGAGACGCGCCGCTTTCCCCTGCTCGAGATGACGCACCAGGTCTGGCATGGCTATGTGCCGGACCTGAAGCCCGGCACGCTCTACGGCCTGCGCGTCCATGGCCCGTTCGAGCCGAAGAAGGGCCTGCGCTTCAATCCCCACAAGCTGCTGGTGGACCCGTATGCGCGCGCCCTCCATGGCGGCGTGGACTACGGCGCGCCCATCTACGCCCACGTGTCGGGCGCCAAGGACGAGGACCTGGTCCTCGACAAGCGGGATGACGCGGCGGCCGTGCCCAAGGCCGTGGTGCTGGAGGACACCTTCGACTGGGAAGGCGACACCCCGCCCGGAGTGCCGTGGCACCAGACGGTCCTCTACGAGCTGCACGTCAAGGGCTTCACCAAGCTGCACCCGCGCGTGCCGGAGGCGCTGCGGGGGACGTACGCGGGCCTGGCGCACCCGGCCGCCATCGAGCACCTGAAGAAGGTGGGCGTCACCGCGGTGGAGCTCCTGCCCATCCACCACATCGTCGACGAGCCGTTTCTCGCCGAGCGCGGGCTGACCAACTACTGGGGCTACAGCACGCTGGGCTACTTCGCGCCGGACGCGCGCTACAGCGCCTCCGGCTCACGCGGCGAGCAGGTGGCCGAGTTCAAGGGCATGGTGAAGGCGCTGCACCGGGCCGGCATCGAGGTCATCCTCGACGTCGTCTACAACCACACCTGCGAGGGCAATCACCTGGGCCCCACGCTGTCCTTCAAGGGCCTGGACAACGGGGCGTACTACCGGCTCACGGAGAAGGACCCGCGCTACTACCTGGACGTCACCGGGACGGGCAACTCGTGGAACGCCACGCACCCGTACGCGCTGAAGCTGGTGGCGGACTCGCTGCGCTACTGGGTGGAGGTGATGCACGTCGACGGGTTCCGCTTCGACCTGGCCACCACGCTGGGGCGAGACAGGCACGGCTACGACACGCGCGCGGCCTTCTTCCAGATCGTCCACCAGGACCCCGTCCTCAGCCGGGTGAAGCTCATCTCCGAGCCCTGGGACGTGGGCGACTTCGGCTACCAGGTGGGCAACTTCCCGGTGCTGTGGAGCGAGTGGAACGGCAAGTACCGCGACACCATCCGCCGCTATTGGAAGGGCGATGACCGGCAGGCGGCGGAGATCGGCTACCGGCTCACGGGCAGCTCCGACCTGTATGCGCTGTCCGGCCGCAAGCCCGCCGCGAGCGTCAACTTCGTCACCGCGCACGACGGCTTCACGCTGCACGACCTGGTCACCTACAACGACAAGCACAACGAGGCCAACGGCGAGGAGAACCGCGACGGCGGCAATGACAACCACTCCTGGAACTGCGGCGTGGAGGGCGAGACGGGGGACGCGAAGATCAACGCCCTGCGCGAGCAACAGAAGCGCAACTTCCTGTCCACGCTCTTCCTGTCCCAGGGCGTGCCCATGCTGGTGGCGGGCGACGAGATGGGTCGCACCCAGAAGGGCAACAACAACGCCTACTGCCAGGACAACGCGCTGTCGTGGGTGGACTGGGAGCTGACCGAGCCGCAGGCGGCGCTGCTGGAGTTCACCAGCCGGTTGACCCGGCTGCGCCGCGAGCAGCCCGTGCTCCGCAAGCGCCGCTTCTTCCGCGGCGCGCACATGTGGGACAGCGAGCTGAAGGACCTGGCGTGGTTCCGTCCCGACGGCAAGGAGATGCGCAAGGACGACTGGGAGAAGCCCTATGTCCGCTCGCTCGCCTTCCTGTTGGGCGGGGATGCCATCGCCGCGCCGGACGAGGAGGGCAACCGCATCGTGGGGGACACGTTGCTGGTGCTGATGAACGCCCACCACGAGCCCATCTCCTTCTTGTTGCCGGCGCTGGAGTGGGGCGCGGACTGGGAGCAGGTGGTGGACACGGCCATGGCGGGGGCTTCCCCCCGCACCCACACGCCCGCGGGGGGCAAGGTGCAGGTGGCGGGGCGTTCGCTGATGGTCTTGCGGAGGCCCGCGACGGAGTAGGAGTGACGGAAGTGTCGACGCCCGGGCGCGCCGCCGCTAGGGTGCGCCGGCCGTTTTTGAAACAGGATTCATACGTGAACACGCAAGTCGCGCTCTGGGTGGGCTTCAACCTCTTCGTGCTGGCGATGCTGGCCGTGGACCTCGGGCTGTTCCACCGCAAGGACCACGCGGTGTCGCCCAAGGAAGCGGGCATCTGGACGCTGGTGTGGATTTCCATCAGCCTCGCGTTCTGCGGGGGCATCTGGCACTTCTCCGGCAGCACGCCGGCGCTCCAATGGCTGACGGCCTATGTCGTGGAGTACTCGCTCTCCGTCGACAACCTGTTCGTCTTCCTGCTGGTGTTCAGCTACTTCCGGGTGGCGCCCGAGCACCAGCACCGGGTGTTGTTCTGGGGCATCCTGGGCGCGTTCGTGATGCGCGCGGTGCTCATCATCGCCGGCGCCGCGCTGGTGCAGCGCTTCCACTGGCTCATCTACCTGTTCGGCGCCTTCCTCGTCTTCACCGCGGTGAAGATGCTCTTCTCGAAGGACGAGGAGATGGACCCGGAGCAGAAGGGCATCGTCAAGCTCGCGCGCCGGATGCTGCCGGTGGCTCGGCAGGGCGACGGCAGCCGCTTCTTCATCACCGAGGACAACCGCCGCAAGGTGACGCCGCTGTTCATCGTCCTCCTGGTGGTGGAGGCGACGGACCTGCTGTTCGCGCTGGACTCCATCCCCGCGGTGCTGGGCATCAGCCAGGACGCCTTCATCATCTACACGTCCAACGTGTGCGCGATCCTGGGCCTGCGCTCGTTGTTCTTCGTGGTGGCCAGCCTGATGGAGAAGTTCCACCTGCTGAAGGTGGGCCTGAGCGCCATCCTGGCCTTCGTGGGCGTGAAGATGCTGATTACCTACTTCGACATCCACATCCCCATCAGCCTCTCGCTGGGGGTGATTGGCGGCATCCTCCTGGCCTCCATCGTCGCGTCGCTCATCTGGCCCAAGGCGCCGGAGTCGGGTGATGACCGGGAGAGCGCCAAAACCTGAGCCTCGTCCGGTGGCCCGCCGGGGTTTTCCTTGCAACCCGGGGGCCTTGCCTTCAAATGTGGAGGCATGTCTTCCAGCGCCACCACTGACGGGATTCGTATCACCGTGAAGCCGGCTTACTGGCCGGAGCGCAGCTCGCCCGAGTCGGGGCAGTACGCCTTCATGTACACGGTGGAAATCGTCAACGAGGGCGAGGCCCCGGCGCAGCTCAAGTCGCGCCACTGGCTCATCACCGACGCCACCGGGAAGGTGGAAGAGGTGAAAGGGGAGGGCGTGGTCGGCCGGCAGCCGCGCCTGGCTCCGAGCGAGCGCTTCGAGTACACGAGCTGGGCGATGTTGCGCACGCCGTTCGGCACCATGCGCGGCAGCTACGAGATGGAGCGGCCGGACGGCTCGACTTTCGAGGCGCGCATCGCGGAGTTCGCGCTCACCCTGCCCAACGCCCTGCACTGATGACGACTCCGGGCGCGAAGCGGGGCTTGCTGCTCCTCAACCTGGGGACTCCGGACGCGCCGGAGTCCGGGGCGGTGCGGCGGTATCTGCGGGAGTTCCTGAGCGACCCGAGGGTGGTGGACATCCACCCGGTGGGGCGCTGGCTGCTCCTCAACTTCATCATCCTGCCCGTCCGCCCCGCCAAGAGCGCGGAGGCGTATCGCAAGGTGTGGATGCCCCAGGGCTCGCCCTTGCTGGTGTACAGCCGGGAGCTGGAGGCCGCGGTGCGCGAGCGGCTGGGCGGCGAGTACGAGGTGGCGCTGGGCATGCGCTACGGCACGCCCTCCATCCCCGACGCGGTGGCGAGCCTGCGTGCGCGCGGGGTGATGGACTTCACCGTGCTGCCCCTCTATCCGCAGGAGGCCACGTCGTCGTCCGCGTCGTCCCTGGCGCGGGTGTACGAGGTGATGACGGAGGGCTGGGATGTCCCCAACGTGCGCGCGGTGCCCGCGTTCCACAGTCACCCGTCGTTCCTGGATGCCTTCACGTCGGTGGCGCGGCCGGTGATTGAGGAGACGCGCTCGGACCACGTGCTCTTCAGCTTCCACGGCGTGCCGGAGCGGCACGTGCGCAAGACGGACCCGTCGGGCCAGCACTGCTTCGCGTCCGCGGGGTGCTGCGACGTGCTCACCGACGCCAACCGCCACTGCTACCGCGCGCAGTGCTTCTCCACCGCGCGAGGACTGGCCGAGCGGCTGGGGCTGAAGGCGGAAGGCTGGAGCGTGTCCTTCCAGTCGCGGCTGGGCCGCACCCCGTGGGTGAAGCCCTACACGGACCTGGTGCTGCCGGAGCTGGCGAAGCGGGGCGTGAAGCGGCTGGCGGTGATGTGCCCGTCGTTCGTCGCCGACTGCCTGGAGACGCTCGAGGAAGTGGGGCTGCGCGCCCGCGAGCAGTTCGTCGAAGCAGGGGGCGAGGCGCTGACGCTCGTCCCCTCGCTCAACGCCCACCCGGACTGGGTGGACGCCGTGGTGCGGATGGTGCGCGAGTCCGACGGCGCGCCGCCTACTGCTGCGGCTTCGCGGTAGGCGCGGACGGGGGCGCCGACTCCAGCGCGGTGAGCTTCAGCTTCACCGTGCCGGGCGGTACCTGGAGCGCGTTCGCGGGGAAGGCGCCGCTCGTGGTCGCGGAGATGTTGCCCTCCCACGAACGCCAGTGGCCGGCCTTCACCAGGAACTCACCCTTGCCCGTGATGCGCACCTCGGCGGAGGCGGGCACGGTGGGCGGCGCGGCGTCCTCGGGGGAGGCCTCTTCCGTGTCCGGGTCCCCCGCGCGCGCGGGCACGGCGGGAGGCGGGCGACGCTGGGTCATCTTGCCGCTGAGCTGCTCGGACAAGTCGTACTCCAGCGTGGCCACCTGCTCGCCTCCCTCCGCGGGGGTGAGCGCGGTGAGCGTCACGCGGTTGTGGCGCACCGACTTGCTGATGGCGAACGCGGGGCCCAGCGAGTCGTGCGTCAACAGCTCCGTGGCCAGGGCCCAGGCGTCCTTGGGGCCCACGGCGGCCATGGGCAGCTCCATCACGAGCGAGGCCGTGTTGCGGGTGATGCCCTGGAGGCCGTCGAGCACGAAGCCGCGCTCGCTCATGGCGCCGGAGTCCTCCGCGGCGTTGTTGCCCTCGGGGATGACGCGCAGGTGGTAGCCGCCCGAGCTCGAGCGCTCCACCACGTAGGTGAAGGCGCCGGGGAACGTGGCGGCGGCCGCGGGCGCGCGCTCCACCTTGGGCTCCGGCTTGTCCTTGCCCTTGCCCTTCTTGCCCTTGGTGTCTTCCTCGGGCTCGGCGGCGGGAGCGGGGCCCTGGCGGTCCAGGGTGAGGCGGTAGGCGATAGGAGCGTTCCCGGCGAGCTTCCAGCGCAGCATGACCTTGGACGGGTCCACCGCGGGGGCAGCGGCTTGCGGCGCGGCCTTCGCATCGGGAGGGGGCGCGTCCTTCATGCCCGGCGGACGGGGGATGGGCTCGAGCTGCCCTCGGGGTTCTTCCTTGCAGGCGGACAGCGACAGGGCGACGACCAGGCCGAACAGGCTTCGCATCACGCGGGGACGCTCCTCTGGGAGTACTGGGCGGGATACCGGAGCCCATTCAGGCATTCAAGTCCGTCACCCGGCCGCATTATCCACGGCCTCGGCCTGGGCGCGCGTGCTCATTCACTTGCAGCCCCAACGCATGATGGCTGACTGCGTCATGGAGGGGCGTCGGGAGGCCCGTGTGGCTCAGGGGCCCGCGTCGCGAGGCGCGGCGGCGCGCGAGAGGCGGTCCCTCACGGCGACGCCCAGGCCGCTGGCCGAGGGGAGGCAGGCGACGAGCACGTCATGTCCTCGCTCATCCGCCTCGCGCAGCCGGGCGTAGAGCACGCGTGCGGCGCCCGCCGGGTCCGCGGGCACGTCGAAGCGCGCGACGTCGGGAGGCAGCACGAGCCCCTGGGGGCCCAGCACGCCCACGCGCAGACCTTGCTCTCGGAGGGCCTGGACGCGCGCGGCGGCTTCGCCCGGCTCGGCGAGGACGACACCGGCGCGCGGCGCGTAGTGCGAGGCGAGCGAGCCCGACACACGGACCTGCGTGGAGGTCTTCACGGGGACGGCGTGGCCGAGCACCCGCTCGATGTCCTCGGTGGACAGGCCGCCGGGTCGAAGAATGGAGGGCGCACCGGAGCTGAGGTCGACGATGGTGGACTCCACGCCCACGGTGCAGGGCCCGCCGTCGAGGACCAGGTCCACGTCGTCACCCAGGTCCACGCGGACGTGCTCCGCCGTGGTGGGGCTCACCCGGCCGAAGCGGTTGGCGCTGGGCGCCGCGAGTCCTCCGCCCAGGGCCTTCAGCACGGCCAAGGCCACCGGGTGTCCCGGCACGCGCAGGGCCACCGTGTCCTGGCCCCCGGTGACGGCGTCCGTGGCGCGCGGCGTGCGGGGCAGCACGAGCGTGAGGGGGCCGGGCCAGAAGGCGCGGGCGAGCGCGTGGGCGGCCGGAGGGATGTCCCGCGCCCAGGAGGACAGGTGCTCCATGCCGGGCAGGTGGACGATGAGCGGATGGGTGGCGGGGCGGCCCTTGATGGCGAAGACGCGACGCACGGCCAGCTCGTCCTCGGCGTTGGCCGCGAGGCCGTACACCGTCTCCGTGGGCAAGGCGATGACGCCGCCGCGCCGCAGCAATTCCACCGCGCGCTCGACGAGCTCCGGATTTAGCATGGGGGTCCGCACTGTCGCGCCAGGAGCAACCATGGGCAAGTCGCACGTCTTCAATGCGCGCGCTCGGATGCCGGTTTCCGCTTCCGAGTTGTTCGCCTGGCACACCCGGGAAGGGGCGCTCGCTCGGCTGACGCCCCCCTGGGAGCGGATGGAGCTCCTGGAGCGCTCGGGCGAGGGCCTCCAGGTCGGTGCCCGCGTCGTGATGAAGATGCGCGTGGGGCCCTTCCCCCGCCGCTGGGTGGCCGAGCACACGGCGTACATCCAGGACTCGCTCTTCCAGGACACCCAGGTGTCCGGCCCGTTCTCGAAGTGGGTCCACACGCATCGCTTCTGGCCCGAGCCCGCGCAGGGCACCTGCATCCTCGAGGACGAGGTGGAGTACGCGCTGCCGCTGGGCTGGCTGGGGAGCCTGGTGGGCGGGGGCTTCGCGCGGCGCACGCTGGAGCGGGTGTTCGCCTATCGCCATCGGGTGACGGGAGTGGACCTTCGCCGTCACGCGGCCTTCGCGTCGCGGGGGCCGCTCTCGGTGGCCATCACGGGGGCGTCGGGCCTGGTGGGCTCGGCGCTGGTGCCGCTGCTCACCACGGGTGGGCACGACGTGAAGCGGCTGGTGCGCAGGCGGGCGGAGGCCTCGCGAGGCGAGGTGGCGTGGGCCCCCGACAAGGGCGAGGTGGACACGGCGGCGCTCGAGGGCGTGGACGCGGTGGTGCACCTGGCGGGCGTCAACGTCGCGGGCAAGCGCTGGTCGCCCGAGTACAAGGACGCCATCCTCAAGAGCCGCGCGGAGGGCACGCTCGCGCTGTCGGAGGCGCTGGCGCGGATGAAGCGCAAGCCGCGCGTGCTGGTGTGCGCCGCGGGCGTCAGCATCTACGGCGACCGGGGCGACGAGCCGCTCACCGAGACGAGCGCGCCGGGCACGGGCTTCCTCGCGGACGTGTGCCGCGTCTGGGAGGCCGCCACCGCGCCCGCCGAGGCCGCGGGGATTCGCGTGGTGAACCTGCGCATCGGCCCGGTGCTGGACGCGCGGGAGGGCGCGCTGGCGAAGATGGTGCCCCCCTTCCTCGCGGGAGGTGGCGGGCCCATCGCCTCCGGGCGGCAGTGGATGAGCTGGGTGTCGCTGGAGGACCTGCTGGGCCTCATCCACTTCAGCCTCTTCACCGACGCGGCGCGCGGCCCCCTCAACGCGGTGGCGCCGGGGGCGGTGCGGCAGGGGGACTTCGCCCGGACGCTCGGCCGGGTGCTGCGGCGTCCGGCGGTGCTGCCCATGCCCGCGGCGGTCATCCGGACGCTCTTCGGCGAGATGGGGCAGGAGGCCCTGCTGGCGGGTGCCCGGGTGCTCCCCTCCAGGGCGGAGCAACTGGGTTACGCTTTCGTCCTGCCCGAACTGGAAGGGGCGCTGCGGTTCACGCTGGGCCGCACCACGGAGGGGCTCGAGGTCCGCCACGACTGAGCGGCTCGATGCTTGACAATCCCCCCTACCGCGACTGATGGAATGGCTTTCTATGATTCAGGTCGAAGGGCTGACCAAGTACTACGGTGAGCACGCGGCCATCCGGGACCTGGCCTTCACCATCGGGCAGGGTGAGGTCATCGGCTTCCTCGGCCTCAATGGCGCGGGCAAGTCGACGACGTTGAAGGTCCTGGGGTGCGTGCTGCTGCCGACCGCCGGGCGCGTCGTCATCGACGGACATGACGTGGTGAGCAATGCCCACGAGGTCCGGCAGCGCATCGGCTATCTCCCCGACGTGCCGCCGCTCTACGACGAGATGACGGTGGGCGAGTACCTGGCCTACGTCGCGCGGCTTCGCGGCGTGACGGCGCGGGACGCCGCGGCCCGGGTGGGCGAGGCCGAGGAGAAGACGGGGCTTCGCGAGGTGGACGGCGAGCTCATCTCCACGCTCAGCCACGGCTACCGGCAGCGCGTGGGCGTGGCGCAGGCGCTGGTGCACAAGCCCGCGCTGCTCATCCTCGACGAGCCCACCAGCGGCCTGGACCCGCGGCAGATCGTCGAGATGCGCGACGTCATCCGGGGACTCAAGGGCACGCACACCGTCCTGGTCTCCAGCCACATCCTCCCGGAGATCTCGCAGACGTGTGACCGGCTCCTCATCATCCACAAGGGGACGCTGGTGGCGCAGGGGACGGAGGAGGAGCTGGGGCGGAAGATGGGCGGCGGAGGCTCCATCGAGGTCGAGGTGCGCGGAGACCAGGCGCGCGCGGTGGAGGTGCTCCAGGGCTTCGGCGCGGTGGAGGTGGACCGGGCCGTGGACGGCGTGGTGTCGCTGAGCCTGCGCGCTTCTCCGGACCTGCGTCCGCGTGTGGCGCAGGCGGTGGTGGGCGCGGGGCTGGAGCTGCTGCGCCTGGACCAGGGCGCGGGGCAGTTGGAGTCCATCTTCCTCAGGCTGACGCATGGCCAGGAGGTGCGCGCGTGAAGGCGCTGCTCATCGCCCGCCGCGAGCTGTCCGGTTACCTGCGCACGCTCAGCGGCTACGTCGTCATCGCGGTCATCCTCGCGTTGAACGGCCTGTTCTTCAACGCGTACGCCCTGGGCGGCGCGAGCAAGCGCTCCGCCGAGGTGCTGTCGCAGTTCTTCTATTACTCGAGCGGCTTCACCGTCGTCGCCTCGGTGTTCATCTCCATGCGGCTGCTCGCCGAGGAGCGACAGACGGGGACGTTGCCGCTCCTGTACTCGTCGCCGCTGCGAGACCGGGACATCGTGCTGGGCAAGTTCCTGGCGGGCTTCGCCTTCCTGTCGCTCTACGTGCTGTGCACGCTGTACATGCCGGTGCTGGTGCTGGTGAACGGCAAGGTGTCGCTGGGCCACGTGGCGGCGGGCTACCTGGGGTTGCTGCTGCTGGGCAGTGCGTCGCTCGCGGTGGGGACGTTCGGCTCGGCGCTGGCGCGCAACCAGTTGCTCGCGGCGATTACGTCCGCGGTGATGCTGGTGGCGCTCATCCTCTGCTGGCTCCTGGCGCGCATCACCGAGCAGCCGTTGTCGGATGTCTTCAGCGCGATGTCGCTGTGGAACCAGCACTTCCCGCCGTTCCAGTCGGGGCTCATCCACGTGCGCGATGTCGTCTACTACGTCGTCGTCACCTATGTGGCGCTGTTCGCGGCCACGCGCGTGCTCGAAGCGCGGAGGTGGCGATGAGCCCGCGTCCGGTGAGCCATGGATTGGCGACGACGTTGACGTTCGTCGCGGGGCTTCTCGCCGTCTTCATCGGCGAGCGCATCCTGGGCGTGGGCACGGGCCGAGGGCTGCTGTCCGGCGCGGGTGTGGCGGCGGTCGTCCTCGCCACGGGCTGGCGCTTCTTCGCCTCGCGCGGCGCGAGCGTGGAGCGGCGCACGGTGGATGGCTGGGTGCTGGGCCTGTACGGCCTGGGCCTGCTGGCGCTGGGGCTCTACTTCCTCCAGTCGGACCTGGGCACGTCGCTCTTCGACGCGCGGCTGTCGATGAAGTCCCCCAAGCTGGCGGTGGTGCTGGCGGCGCTGTACCCCGCGCTGCTCGCGTGCTGCCTGGCGCCGCTGGTGCTGGTGGAGACCGCGGTCCAGGCGATGGCTCGGGCGCCGGTGCTGGAGACGGGGCGCGCGCGCAGCGCGCTGTACTCCGGCCTGGGCATGTCCTTCGTCGTCATCTTCGCCTTCGCGACGGTGTACGTCGTCACGCAGGCGAACACGACGTGGGACCTGTCGTACTACCGCACCGCGAAGCCCGGGGACTCCACGCGCAAGGTGGTGCGCGGACTCAACGAGCCCTTGCAGGTGACGCTCTTCTTCCCGCCCTCGAACGAGGTGGGGGAGGCGGTGCGGCAGTACTTCCGCGACCTGTCGACGGAGAGCCCCCAGCTCCTCAACGTGGAGTGGCTGGACCAGGCCGTGGAGCCCACGCGGGCGCGGCTGCTGGGCGTGCACAACAACGGCACCGTCGTGCTGGCCCGGGGGGAGCGCAGGGAACCCCTCACGGTGGGCCTGGAGCTGGACCGCTCGCGAGGGCAGCTGCAGCGCCTGGACCAGGAGGTCCAGCGGCGGCTGATGACGGTGGCGAAGCCTCGCCGCGTCGTCTACCTCACGGCGGGCCATGGCGAGCGCGCGGACACGCGGCCCGTGCCGGGCGAGACGCCGAAGCCCGCCGTCGCGCAGCTCAAGGAGGTCCTCCGCTCGCAGAACGTGGACGTGCGCTCCCTCGGCGTCTCCGAGGGGCTGGGGCAGGAGATTCCCTCCGACGCGGCGGCGCTGGTGGTGCTGGGCGCCACGCGCGACTTCCTCCCCGAGGAGACCACCGCCGTGCGCGAGTACCTCCAGCGCGGCGGCCGGCTGCTGATGGCGCTGGAGCCGGAGGGCCCTCGCTTCGAGAAGCTCCTGGAGCCCCTGGGCCTGAAGTACCTGGGCACGCCGCTGGCGAATGACCAGGTGTACTTCCGCACCACGCGTCAGCAGAGCGACCGGGGCAACCTGGGCTCGGTGGGCTTCAGCTCACATCCGTCCGTCACGTCGCTGACGGCGCTGGGCGGACAGGCGGCGGTGGCGCTCCTCGGCGCGGGGGCGATGGACCAGCTCCAGCCGCTGCCCACGGGTATCATGCACGACGTCTCCGTGCGGGCTCACGGCGCCACGTTCGCGGACGCGAATGGGAACTTCACGTACGACCCGGGCGAGACGCGGCGCACCTGGCCGCTGGTGGTGGCGGTGGAGGAGCCCGCGGCGGCCGGCAAGTCGCCCATGCGCGCCATCGTCCTGGCGGACGCGGATGCGATGAGCGACGTGGTGCTGTCCAACCTGGGCAACGAGTACCTGGTGCTGGACTCGCTGCGGTGGTTGACGGGCGAAGAGGCCGTGTCCGGCGCGGTGTCGTCCGAGGAGGACGTGCCCATCCAGCACACGCGGGAGCAGGACGTGGCGTGGTTCTACGCCACCGTCTTCCTGGCTCCGGCGCTGGTGCTGGCGGTGGGCTTCGTGACGACGCGGCGGCGAGGCCGTCGTGCTCCGCGCGCCCCGGTGGCGGCGGGAGGTGAGCGATGAAGGCGCGGGACCTGGCGCTCCAGGGCGCACTCGCGGCGGTGGCCCTGGTGGCCGCCTATCTGGTGTGGCAGCGGGCGCCCTCGGGGGCTCCTGGCGACGTGACGGTGGTGGAGCTTCCGTCGCGGGCGCTGGACCGCGTGCGCTTCGAGGACGAGGCCCGCTTCGTGGAGCTGTTCCGCGACGACAAGGACCGCGACCTGCTGTGGGTCCGGTTGGGCTTCAAGCCCGCGAAGCCGATGGCCCCCGAGGCCACGGATGGTGGCGCGGCCGCGGGGGACGGTGGAGCGGTGGCCGCCGTGGCGCCTCCACCTCCGCGCGAGCTGCGGGCCAACGAGGTGGCGCAGAAGCTCTTCCCTCGCTTCGCTCCGCTGCGTGCCACGCGCTCGCTCGGCGTGCTCGACGCGAAGAAGCTGGAGGAGGTGGGCCTGACGACGTCGCAGCGCAAGCTGACGATGACGCTGGGCGGAAAGGTGGAGTCCTTCGCGCTGGCCTCGACGACGGGCGGCTGGGGCACGCCGTACCTGCGCCGCGAGTCGGACGGGCACGTCTTCCTGCTGGGCCCCGCGCTGCTGCCCGACCTGGAGAACGCGAGCAGCCGCCTGGTGGACCGGCGGATGCACTTGTTCGACGTGGGTGACTTCGACGCGGTGGTCATCTCGTCGGGCGGTGTCTCGCGCTCCTTCGCCGCGAGCGGCAAGGCGCCCCACCCCGTCGCGCTGGCGCCGGAGGAGTCGCCGGACAAGCCGGACGAGTTCACCCGCAACTGGCATGACCGCGTGTGGCGGCTGGTGCCGTTGGACCTGCTGGGCCGCGACGAGCAGCCCGCGGGCGGTGCGCCCACCGAGTCCTTCCGCGTCGAGTACAAGCGCGGCGGCAAGGCCCTGGGGCAGCTCACCGTGGCGCGCGGCGCCGAGGGCTTCTTCGCGCGCACCGAGCACACCAGCGGCTGGGTCCGCCTGCCCGCGGGCGTGGACCCGCTGGCCTCGGAGGTGGCTCGCGTGACGACGCCCGTGTCGTCAGCCGGCGGGCCGTGAAGCGGCACCGGCCAGCCCGAACCTCACGTCGACGAAGCTGTACGCGGGCCAGGGCCCGGTGAAGCGGAAGGAGTAGAGGTCCGAGCGCGCGGCCAGCGTCCGGACCTTCGCCTCGAAGGCAGGCACCTCCGCCCGCGTGACGAGGAAGGCGGTGTTGAGCAGCATCCGCTCACCCACGGGGGAGTGGATGCGCGAGGCCGCCGCCAGCGGGCGCAGGCTCTCCAGCATCGCGGCCATGTCGAGCGCGGCGCGCAGTTCCACCGCGTGCCAGAGCCTCCGCTCGTGCTCCGTTTCCATTTCATCCACGCGACGACGCAGGCCCAGGTCCTCCAGCTCCATGCGACGGGCCAGGTGCTCGCGGTGGTGCAGCACCTTGACGCCCAGCTCCACCTTGCCGTCCAGCGCGCTCAGCGCGGTGGTGAGCACCGCCTTCGTGGTGCGGAGCAACTGCTGGACCTGTGCCCGCGAGCTCAGCACGGTGCCGAAGGCCACGGGCAGGAGCGTGTGGTCGCGCAGGATGACCTCGGAGGCGCGCTGGTGGGCCATCAGGTTCGCCCGCGTCGGGTCCACCCGGTGCGTGGAGATGGGGGACACCAGCGCCGTGAAGGCGCCCTCCCGCACGCCGTGAATCCGGGCCGGTGGCATGCCCAGCCCCAGCGCGCCCAGCTTCAAGGGGCCTTTCGCTCGCACCACGCCGTGGAGATACCATGGACCCCTGAAGTCCTCCTGGACCTCTGGGACTTCACGCGTCTTGGCGCCTCGCGAGGCCTTGCGCCGGAGGGGCTTCGCCTTGGCGGGGGGCGTGCGGGGCTTGGGGGCACTGGCGCTTCGAGGCTTCTGCTTGCGGGGAGTCTCCTCCCTCGCGGATGTCCCGCGCCGGCCTGGGGGCCTGGCCTTGCTGGAGGGGCGGGAGGGCCGCGGCATGGAGAGGCCCTACCGCGTCGCCGCGACCGCGCGCTGCGCGAGCAGGTTGCGGACCTCGGTGACGAGCTCATCCGGGAGGCAGGGCTTGGTGACGAACGAGTCGCACCCCGCGCCCCGGGCTTCGTCCGACTGGCCCGTCAGCGCGTGTCCGGTGAGGGCCACCACGGGGATGGTGCGCGTGCGGTCATCCTTCTTCAGCTGGCGCGTGGCCTCCCAGCCGTCGATGACGGGCAGCGACAGGTCCATCAGGATGATGTCCGGCACCAGCGCGAAGGCCTGGTCCAGTGCTTCCTGGCCATTCCGGGCCTGCGCCACGCGGAACCCCGAGTACTCGAGGTACTCCGCGTACATCTCCCGCGCGTCGTCGTAGTCGTCGACGACGAGCACGAGCGGCTGGAGATTCGGGGAGGGATTCGTCATGTCCGCCTCGGGCGTCGTGGAAAGTGCAGCGTGAAGGTCGACCCCTGCCCCGGGATACTCTGAAGGGTGACGCGTCCCCCCAGCATGTCGGCCAGACGACGGCAGATGGACAGCCCGAGCCCGGTGCCCCCATAGGCACGGGTGGGCGAGCTGTCCACCTGTTGGAAGTCCTCGAAAATCTTCTCCTGATAGGCCGGGTCGATGCCAATCCCGGTGTCCGTCACGGAGATGGTGAGCAGGGACGAAGGCGTGGCGCACTCCGCCGACACCCTCACAGAGCCCTCATGCGTGAACTTCAGGGCATTGGACAGGAGGTTGAGGACGACCTGCTTCATCTTCTGTCGGTCGCTGTGGACCTGGGGCAGCTTCGCACCCAGGTGTGTGCTCACCGCCAGCTTGCTGCGGACGATGATGGGGTCCATCTCCGCCATCACCTCCTGGAGCAGCTCCGGGATGCCGAAGTCCGACAGGTGCAGCGGCATCCGCCCCGCCTCGATGCGGGTGATGTCCAGGATTTCGTTGATGACCTCCAACAGGTGCCGGCCGTTGGAGTCGATGCGTGTCAGGTTGCGCCGCTGGATGGGGGTGAGCTCCCCCGACACGCCCTGCAGGAGCATGTTGGTGTAGCCGAGGATGGCATTGAGCGGCGTGCGGAACTCGTGGGACATGTTGGCCAGGAACTGCGACTTGGCCGCGCTGGCCTGCTCCAGCTGGATGGCCTGGCGGCGCAGCTTCTCGTTCTGCTCGGCCAGCTCCGCGGTGGCCACCTGCACGCGCGCCTCGAGCAGCGTGGAGACCTCCTTGAGCCGCTCCAGCAGGCGCGCCTTCTCCATGGCCTCGCCCCGGTCCTGGAAGAGCGTGACGATGCCCGTCAGCTCTCCGCCGTCTCCCAGGACCTTGGTGGCCACCGCCTCCATGGGGCGGGTGCCACCGCTGGTCGGGTCCACCAGGTTGAGCTGCGCGCGCCAGCGGGGGCCTCCTCCGGTGTCCAGCAGGTTGGCGAGGAACGAGGAGAACACGGCGTCGTTGGAGCGCACGCGGCGCTGCGCGGCGCGGCCTCCCTCGGTGGAGGAGGTGAAGAGCTTCTCCGCGGGCTCGTTCATCATCACCGCGCCGCCTGACGGGCTGGAGAGGATGATGGGGTCCGCCACCGAGTCGAGCACGCGGTCCAGGCGGTGGCGCTCGCTGCGGGCCTCGCGCTCGGTGGCGCGCAGGCGGCGGTAGCTCTCGCCCAGGGCCTGGGTGGCGCGGCCCAGGTCCGTCACGTTGCGCAGCACGCTCACCATGGCCTCGCGGCCGTCGGGGGCATACACGCGCGTGCCCACGAGCTCGAAGAGCAGGTCCAGGCCCTCGGAGGGGTCCACCAGGGGAATCTCGCGCCAGCTCACACCCGGCACGGGGCCTCGCGCGGTGCTGGCCACCGCGGTGGTGAACACGCGCTGGTTGAGGTGGACGGCGCGCTTGCGGCCGTCGCTCGCGTCGGGGCTCGCGACGAGCAGGGACTCCGCGCGCGCGTTGGCCAGCCGCAGGCGTCCGTCCAGGTCCGTGAGCAGCACGGGGTCCGTCACCGCGTCGATGATGTGGCGGAACAGCGCGCCACCGCCCAGGCCCAGCGGGCCGGACGTGACTTGCTTCGCGAGGTAGGGCCCCGCGTGGGCGGCGACCCAGGCGACCTCGGAGGGGAGGGTGGGGCCGTTGACCCAGATGAGCAGCAGGCCCACGGGGGATGCGCCCTCGCGGCCCAGCGGAACGGCGAACAGTCCTCCCGTTCCCGGGATGGGGATGAGCGCGCGCTCGGGTGGGAAGAAGCAGGGGACGGCCTGGGTGAGCACCTCCGCCAGCGGGTGCTCCGTGTCCGCGTCCGGCCCTTCCGTCAGCGCGACGTGCTGGGCCTCGGACAGGCCCGCGGACGCGAGACAGCCGAGCCTTCCTCCGGGCTCATCGCGCGTCAGACAGGCCACGGCGGGGGCGGGAGCATGCACGACCAGCCACTCCACCACCGCGCGCGCGCAGTCTTGCGCCGCGTCGCAGGTGAGCAACTGCTCGGCGAGGGCGAGGCGTGCATCGGCGCTGGTGGCGTGGGCGGTGGAGAGAGGGGCGGGAGAGGCCAATGCGTCAGGCTCCGGGAGAGGGACGGGGTGTGTCACCAGGGTGCGGGGAGTCGTTCGTCCAGACCTCCAGGAAGGTCACCACGACGCGAGCGGCGGTGTCCTCGGAAGAATCCTGGAGGGACGCGGCGTGGACGGTGTCGTCCCAACGAAGCCCGCGGTCCAGGACCCGGTCCATGACATCGACGAGACTGGTGCTTCCAGCCATTCTCTCCACGGGCATGCTTCGTGGCTCCCTGGGCTCGCGTCAGGGTTCGGGGGGCCGACCCATGTCTCTATCTAGCGCGGGCCTTCGAGTCGCCCCAGGCTCGCTTCCGACGCCGCGCGACTTGCCAACACCCGGCGCCTCGCTCTGTCCGCTCGTATACATCACGAGTGGTCGCCAAGCCGGGCTACCGGGCGGGCACGGGGCTCCTCGTTGCCGGGCTATCGGTTCCAGGACGCATCCCCAGGGCTGGGGGGCGCGGATGGCGCGTGAGCGCACCTTCGATGCCGTTTCTCCGGTCCGCACACACCGGGGCTGACCTGTGCTTGGGAATGCCGCGAGGCGGTCCAGGGGCGGTGGGGCGGCCCGACGTGGAGGGGTGGAGTGACACAAGAAACGGGTTGCACCGCGTGGATGGAGCGTCAGCATGCGGCCCTCCATGCTCCGCCCCGCGCCCGTTGCCACTCCGAGCCTTCTTCCCGAAGCCTTCACCCCCGAGGTCCGCCGCACGCTGGCTCGCGTGGACCCGAAGCTGGGCGCGCTGATGAAGCGCGTGGGCGGCTTCCGCCTCGAGCTGGGCCCGCTGCACAGCCCCTTCGCCGCGCTGGCGGAGTCCATCGTCTACCAGCAGCTGCACGGCAAGGCCGCCGCCGCCATCTTCGGGCGGGTCTGCGAGCGGGTGGGCAAGGGGCGGCGCTTCACGCCGCAGGCCCTGCTGGCGACCGCCGACACGGAGTTGCGCGAAGCGGGCCTGTCCGCCAACAAGCTGGCCGCGCTCCAGGACCTGGCGCGCAAGTCGCTGGACGGCACGGTGCCTCCGTTGGCGCGTGTGCGGAAGATGGAGGACGCGGAGCTCATCGAGCACTGCACCCAGGTGCGTGGCATCGGCCAGTGGACCGTGGAGATGCTGCTCATCTTCCGGTTGGGTCGGCCGGACGTGCTGCCGGTGGATGACTTCGGCGTGCGCAAGGGCTTCATGCTCACCTACGGGCTTCCCGAGATGCCGCGCCCCAAGACGGTGCTGGAGTTCGGGGAGCGCTGGCGTCCCTGGCGCTCGGTGGCGAGCTGGTACATGTGGCGCGCGACGGAGCTCCCGGTCGAACCCGCTGCCGACTGAAGGCGGGAGGACGAGCAGGCGCTCGTGAAGGGTGCGCCTTGCCGCGTGGCTCGGGCGTCGTCACCCGTAACACAACGGGAACGAGGCCCTCATGCGCGCATTGACGTACCAGGGACCCTTCAGGGTCCGAGTGGAGGACAAGCCAGACCCGAAGCTGGAGCACCCTCAGGACGTCATCCTCCGGGTGACTCGCACCGCCATCTGCGGCTCGGACCTGCACTTGATGCACGGCCTGGTGCCGGACACGCGGGTGGGCCACACGTTCGGTCACGAGTTCACCGGCGTCGTGGAGGAGCGGGGCTCGGAGGTCACCCAGTTGCAGAAGGGCGACCGGGTGGTGGTGCCGTTCAACATCTCCTGTGGCATCTGCTTCTATTGCGAGCGCGGGCTCACGGCGCTGTGTGAGAACAGCAACCCGTCGAGCGACGTGGCCTGCGGCGTGTATGGCTATTCGCACACGACGGGCGGCTACGACGGCGGACAGGCGGAGTACGTGCGTGTGCCGTTCGCGGACGTGGGGCCGCTGAAGATTCCGGACGACATGGAGGACGAGGAGGTGTTGTTCCTCGGGGACATCCTGCCGACGGGCTACATGGGCGCGGAGATGGGGGAGATCAAAGGGGGCGAGACGGTGGTGTTCATGCCGAATCGAACCATTCCCGGCGCCGCCGCGGACCTGGAGTTCTCCAGTCGCCCCGGTGTCCCCATGGAGACGGCTCCGCAGCCGCTCGCGGGGGCGCGGGCGCCGATTCGCTGGCAGCTCTCGGGGGTGCGGGTGTTCAAGCATGCGGGGCGCGCGCGGCTGCCTCCGGTGTACGGCACCGCACAGCCGCCCCGAAGGCTCAGTGGTCTGCTGCGGAGGGCTGCGTACGGGATACCTGACCACCGGGCCCGACACTGGATGTTGCTGCTCGTGGCCGACCGTGTGGATGTCTGGGAGCACCGGCTGGCCCGGGGGCTTCCCTGGGTGCTGCCTGCGATGGGGGTGCTCGTGGTGTCGCGGGGGGTGTGGAGGAAGTGGGCTCGGGCCTGAGGGGCGCGGGAGGCTCGGGGTGGAGTGGACCCGGGTGTCGCCCCGCTGAGCACAGGTGAGGGGGTCGAGTCGAGGCGACTTCTGGGCGCGTTCTCTGTGAGGATCCGTCCATATGCCTCCCGCGAAGCCACCCTCGAGACGCTCCGCCGCGAAATCCGCTCCTCCGACACGGGCACCGTCGGGAGGGGGGAAGTCCGCTGCGGCCGCGAAAGGTTCGGACTCCGTCAGGGAGCCCGCACGGAAACAGGAGTCCGCGCCGGCACCGAAGCAGGCCGCGAGCGGGACGGCTCCGAAGGGGCAGGCGAAGCAGGCCGCGGGCACGGCGGCGTTGAAGGAACAGGTGAAGCAGGCCACGAGTACGGCAGCTCCGAAGGGTCAGGCGAAGCAGGCCGCGAGCGGGACGGCTCCGAAGGGTCAGGCGAAGCAGGCCGCGAGCGGGACGGCTCCGAAGGGGCAGGCGAAGCAGGCCGCGAGCGTGGCGGCTCCGAAGGGGCCTCCGAATTCGGCCGTGGGCTCGACGGTGCAGGAGGGACAAGCGAAGCCGCCTGTGAACGCCGTGAGTGTGTCCGCCACGAAGCGTGCGGCGAAACGCGCGGTGGAGTCGCAGTCCTCTCGGAGCACTCCGCGCGTGCCCATCCAGGCTCCGGACGAGCGCACTCCACCGTCCCCGGTGCACGCTGACTCCGAGTCCGATGCTGAACCGCGAGAGCCGCCCTCGGCACGCGAGGCGCGGAAGCCCGCGCCTCCCTCGCTGGCCACGGCGCATGAGGACTCCGCCAATGACTCACAGGAGGTCCCCGCGGCGCCTCAAGCGCGGAAGCACACGCGGCCTCCACTGTCCGCGGGTGCTCTCGACGCGGACGTCCTCCCTGTCTCCGCGCTCGAGCCCGTGCGAGGCACCTTCATGGGCGCCCCGCTGCTCCTCCACACGAACCCCGAGACGATTCGCACCTCGGGCGTCATCGGGTCGACGATGGGGCGCGTGGTTCCTGGGAAGAGCGAGGGCGGCTACACCTTCTCCGGCCAGGCCCGCCTGTTCCTTCGCGCCGTCAATCGCGTCGGTGAGTCCTTCACCGAGGACGCCCACGGGCGCCGCGTCCAGGACTCGCTCCCCGAGGGCCCCCAGCGCTGCTCCCTCGTCGTCCGGAACACGTCGGGCCGTCCCATCCATCTCGAAATCCAGGGCGGCCTCTTCTCCAAGTACCTCACGCCGCAGTTCCCCCGCGACGCCCGCGGCGAGCCCTTCACTCCGCACCAGCAGGAGCCGCTCGACGAGGACTTCACGGGACTCGTGTCCTCGGAGCACGGAAAGGTGCCGGACCCGCGGGGCCTCTTCTTCCGAGGCCCCTCCGCGGTGCTCGCAGCGGGCCTGATGGACTCCCACCTGGACTCCCGCCCCGCACAGGAGCGCGAGGCCCACCCGCTGCTCCGTGACGACCTCGACCTGTCCCAGCTGGAGTCCGTGCGTCTGGGCACACGCGGAAGCTTCGAGGGCCGTCTCACCGTGAAGCCCGGCGCGACAGCACTCGTCCTGGAGGCACGTCAGGAGAAGGGCGGCACGCTCTGTGCCCTCGTGAACTTCACGGCCGTGGACGCGAAGGGACAGGTCGACCCCGGCGCACGCTTCCGCCTCGCGACAGTGTCCAGCCCGCGCTCCCTCTCCGCTGATGAGCTCGCCGCCATCGCGAAGGGAGAGCACCCGCTGGCCACCAGCGGAGACAGCGAATCACTCCTCACCATCGCCGCCTTTCCTCCCCTGCAAGGTGTGCTCGAGGCAGGGAGCACCTTTGTCGGTGGCCGCACCCTGCGCCTGTCTCGCGGCGACGTCGATGGCGACCTCGTCATGTCGTCCCTGTCGCCCGGACACGCGGGCCCCGCGGCCGACGTGGGAGTCCTGACGCCCACGTCGCGAAGCGAAGCCACGAAGACGCCCCGGACCTGCGACGGAGGCCGGGGCGTCTCGTACGAGCTGGCCTATACCCTGGAGAACCCGGCCCCCGAGCCGTGCGAGGTGGAGCTCCTGCTCACCTCGCCTCGGCTCCATCCGCAGGAGCAGTTCTTCCCTCAGGCCGGTGTCCTGAACCTCGCGATGAGGGTGGACGGCGAGCGCGTGGATGTCCGCGTCAACCAACGCGGAGAGGGCCGCGTGCTGGCGGTCCTCGAGCTACCGCCCGAGGGCCGCCGTCAGGTGCGCCTCGAGTGGACTCACGTGGGAGGCACGTTTCCTCCCGCGGGCCTCGAGTGGCGCGTGCGACGCTGAGCCGCGCTCACTCCGACCAGGTGCGCACGTTCACCATGCGCACGAAGCGCCGGTTCACGCTCACCGCCGCGATGGTGTAGCCCGCGGTGCTGCCCGGACCCCCGGAGCCGCAGTACTCGCGGCAGTACCAATCCGAGACGTAGATGAGCTTGCTGTTGAGGGACACCTGGGAGATGAGCGCCATCGCGCCGTCGACCTCGTCGGGGCTGGCGGTGCCGTTCTCCATGCTCGCGGAGAGCCGCGCGATGACCTCACGGGGCGTGATGGGGAAGAACTCCCGGCCGGACTGCTCACCGAACACGGCGCGCGCCTTGTACGTCAGCGTGAACTGGTTGGCCACGCCGCTCTGCCCAACGGGGATTTCGCCCTCGACGATGGTGGAGGCGTTCGCCAGGGCCCCGGAGGCGCCATACAGCGCCGCGGGCGTCTGCGACACCGCGGCGAGCCACAGCGGGGCGTACGTCGTCGCCCCGTCGTTCAGCTCGTGGAAATCATACAGGTAGTACTTGGCGAAGGTGGTGAGGCCCACGTTGAACGACGCGTTGTTGATGCGGTCTCCCAGGTAGGCTCGCTCGGTGGCGTCCACGTGGCCGTCGTCGAACAGGAAGCCGTCGACGGCGTCGCTCAACTCCGAGCGGAGGATGGCGGTGCCTCCCGGACTCGTCGTCGCTCGGGCCGCGGTGATCGCGGCGTTGAAGGCGGGGATGGTGGTGCTGCTGCCTGCGAACGCCACGGGCGCGGACAGCAACACGACACCGCCCAGCAGTGACTTCATGACTGAGAATGACATGTGGAATCCCTCTCACGGGAAGTTCTCCCCGTGAAGTTGGAGGAGGACGACGGGGAAACAAATAGCAGCCGTGGCTGACATTTCTCCGCTGTCCCACGAGCGGCCGCGGCGCTCATTCCGTGAGAACGACAGTCACCTTTCGCGCGTGTTGTTGTCGCAACGGAATCAACAACACGAGGAAGGCCACGGACAGCGCGGCGCCCAGCAGGAACACCGGCGCGTAGCCCCACCCGAGCCCATGTGTCGAATCCGCGAGCCACCCCGCGAGCGGGCCCGCGGGCGCCTTGCCCCAGACCTCGATGCTGGCCAACAGCGTGTAGTGCGTCGCGCCGATACTCCGGTCCACGCGAGACATCATGAACGCGAACATCACCGTCGTGAGCGCGCCACCCACCAGCTCCTCCGCGAGCGTCACGCCGATGACTCCCGCGTCGCTCACGCCGTGGCTCGCCAGCCACCACCGTCCCATCAGCGGCAACACGCGCAGCGCCGCGGTGAGCCCCAGCGCTCCCAGCATGGGCATGCGCATGGCCAGCACGCCTCCCGCGATGGAGCCGGCGATGGACGCCACGTTGCCCCACGTCCCCACCCACTGGCCGATTCTCCACGCGGGGATGCCCGCGTCGACGAGGAAGGGCTTGTAGAGGACGTCCGCCATCGTCTCGCCCAGCTTGTACGTGCCGATGAAGAGCAGCAGCCAGCCGACACCCGGGCCCGTCACCAACATCCGGATGCGCTCCCACCACTGCGCCCAGCTCAAGCGCTCCGCGGCCTTCTCGACAGCGGACGCGGAGGAGGGCTCACGCGGTGGCACCTCTCGCGACAGGAGCGTGACGACGAGGGCGACGGCGCACAGCGCGGCCATGGAGAGGAACAGACCCGACCAGCCCAGGTACTTGCTGGCCCAGACCAGCAGGCCCCCTCCGGTGAGCATGCCCAGCTTGTAGCCCACGACCTGCACGGAGTTGCCCAGCCCCAGCTCCTCCGGGCGCAGCATGTCCACCGCGAGCCCATCCACCGCGATGTCCTGCGTCGCCGCGAAGAGGTTCATCACCAGGATGAGCCCCAGCAGCAGCCGCAGCGAGCCGCCCTCCGACGCGAGCAGCCCCGCCGCGACACACGTGAGCGTCAGGCCCGCCTGCATCGGGAGGATCCACGAGCGCCGGCGTCCCAGCCGCGAGGAGTGGTAGCGGTCCACCAGCGGCGCCCACAGGGCCTTGAGTCCCCACGGCAGCGCGAGGACCCCGACGAAGCCCAGCGTGGTGAGCGACACCCCTCGCTCGCGCAGATAGACGGGGAGCGCGGTGGCCTGGAAGCCGAACGGCATCCCCTGCACGAAGTAGAGGACGCCGAGCAGCGCGAGCCGGGAGGAGGGCAGTCTCATGTGCGCCCCAGCATAGGGCTTCTGGCCGGGGCGCAGCGGACGGCCCGCGTCAGACGCGGCTGTGCTGGAGCACCATGGCCTCCAGCCGGCCGAGGGCCTTCTCCAGCACCTCCATGGACGGGCCGAAGGACAGGCGCACGTAGCTGCGGAAGCGCGAGGGACGGGCGCGGCGCTTGCCCGGATTCACGTCGAAGAACTCGCCGGGCACGGTGATGATCTTGTGCTCCAGCGCCGCGCGGAAGAAGCCCATGCCGTCGTTGAGCGGCGCGGGCAGGCCGGACACGTTGCCCCAGACGTAGAACGTCCCGTCCGGCGCCCGGTCCGTGCGGATGCCCAGCCGCTCCAGCCGCGAGTGGAAGCGGTCTCGCTTCTCGCGGAACGCGGAGTGGATGGCCAAGGTCTCCGCCACCACCGGCTCCTCCTGGAGCATCGGAATGGCCGCGCGCTGCAAGGGCCGGCTGCCACCGCCGTCCAGGAAGCTGCCCGCGCTGGAGACGGCCTCAATCACCTGCTTGGGGCCCACCGTCCACGTCATGCGCCAACCCGGGTAGCGCCAGTTCTTGGTGAAGCCGTCGAACATGACGATGGGGTCGCGGTTCACGTCCTCGACGTAGCGCGCGGCGCTCTCCACGGGCAGGTGCCCGGGGCGGCCCGTCCAGATGTAGTGCGAGTAGAACTCGTCGATGAGCAGCACGCACTCCTGCTCGCGCGCGACGCCCACCCAGCGCGCCATCTCCTCTCCGTGCACCAGCTTGCCGGTGGGGTTGCACGGGTTGGAGAAGAGCAGCGCGGAGAGGCCGCGGCCCTGCACCTCGCGGCGCAGGTCCTCGTGGGTGAAGGCGTAGCCGCGCTCACCCTCCAGGAGGATGGGGATGGCGGTGAACGCCTTGAAGACGTCCAGCAGCTCCTCGTAGGCCGTGTAGTCCGGCAGGAAGTGGCCCAGGTTGATGCTGCCCAGGCTCGCCGCCGCGCGCGTGAGGGCCGCGCGTCCTCCGCCCGACAGACACACGTTCTCCGCGCTGTACTGGCTGGGCATGCCCCGGCGGTAGAGGCGGTTGTAGAGGCTGGCGATGGCCTCGCGCACATCCCAGAGGCCGGCGACGGGGGCGTACTCCATGTCCGCCACGTCGATGTTCACCGTGTCCAGCCGGGGTGGGGCGCCCGGCAGGTCTCCCGTCTCCGGCTGCCCCTGGCCCAGGTTGCACCAGTCGGGGTCGCTGGAACGGTAGCCTCGGCGCGTGGCCTCGGCGGTGACGAAGATGACGCCCGTGCGCGGCACGGAGCGGAAGGCGGGAATCGTCGTGACGTCGTCGCTCACGGGGCCGCACCCTAGCGGAAAGCCAGGGCGCGTGTACTCCGCGCTAACGGACGATGGGCACCGTCACGGATTTGTGGTCATCCACCGTCAGCTTCACCTTGCCCAGCCGCCACAGGCCCGGCTGGAAGCTCGCCTCCACGAAGTGTCCGTCCACCGTCTGCAACGTGAGCGTGCCTTCCTTGGGCAGGAACTCTCCCACCTCGTACTGGAGGGTGGTGAAGGCGAGCCGGTCCACCCGCCCATCCGGGATGACCAGCGCGCCCTGTCCGTCGAGAATCAGCGTGGTGCCCCCCAGCAGCGGGAGCCCCGGACGCTTCGTCACCCGGACGTCCAGCTGAATCCCGTGGTCCGGCTGTCCCGGCACCGCGGTGTACACCTGCGCCCAGGCGCTCGTCTGGTCCCCGCAGGTGCCATAGCCCGCCGCCACGTTCAGCGGCTGCCCGTCGACCTCCAGCTCGTGCAGGCTGGCCTCGACCTCCATCCGGTCCTCGCCGCCGCGATACTGGATGACGGCGCGGCCGGTGAACTTCAGTCCGTGGATTTCGCAGCCGCTCTCGGCGAAGGTGAACAGCACCGCGTCCGTCACCGCGTCCATGGACTTGATGCTCGTGGTGACACACGACACCCGCGTGCGCACGTCCACCATCGCGACATCCAGGAACGTGCGGCGCGGCTCGCCGCACGTGTACACGGGCATCACTCCCAACATCTCCAGCGCGCCTCGTGCCAGATGTCCCGCCGCCACCGCGCGCTCCACGCGCGCCTTGGAGGTCTCGACGAGTTCATCGGGAGGAACGTCACCCTCGCCACACGCGGCGACGAGGAGGACCAGGGAGAGAGCGAGGACGGGGCGCATCGAGGGGCTCCTTCGAGAGCAGGCCCCACCGCGCCTGCACGATGGGGACGAGCGCCAGTACAGCAACCTCCGTGCCCTACTCAACCTCGCGAAAACAAAGGCGCCCGGCTGCTCCGGACGCCTGCTCGGGACGTGCAACGCCGTGCACACTCACGGCGCGCCTGTCCCGGGTGCCGCCTGACGCGTCAGCCTTCCAGTGACGCGCGCAGGAACCACGCGTGCTTCTCGAACTCCACGATGATGCCGGTGGCCAGGTCCTCGGAGTCCGCGTCATCCACCTCGACGAAGAGCTTGCGGCTCTCGCGCAGGCCGTCCAGGTACACCTCGATGCGCTCGGCCAGGAGCTTCACGTGCTCCAGGTCACGCGTCGTCTCCTGCGGATACTCCGGCAGGCGGCTCGCCTTGCCCACGTGACGGGTGGTGCCATACGCCTTGGCGCCCAACGTCACCGCGCGCTCGGCGATGGAGTCGTTGTGGTTGGCCAGGCTCACCGCGAAGGTCTCGAACAGGGGGTGCAGCGACGCGAACTGCGGGCCCTTGATGTTCCAGTGGGCCACCTTGATTTGCGAGTGCAGGTCGAGGCCGTCCGCGAGCCGCGCGTTGAGCGAGTCGGCGATGGTGGCGCGGGTCTTCTCGGGGAGGGGGCTGGGGCTCTTGTACATGGTGTGTTCCTTTCGTTCTTATTTCCGTGACGCCTCTTCAGATGCGCGGCGCCGGAAAACGGAGCGCCCTCCGGCGTTTCCACCGGAGGGCGCGGGTGAAGCACAGCTGACTCGCGACGGGAGGCTTACGACTCCAGGCCCACCGCGGCGGCGTGGATGACCGACGCGATGCGGACGGCGTCGTGCACCTGGTCCTCGGAGAGGCCGCCCTCGAGGACGACCTTCTCGTGGGACTGCATGCACATCTCGCAGCCGTTGATGGCGCTCACCGCGAGGCAGACCAGCTCGAAGTCCACCTTGGTGGTCAGCACCTGCGCGAGCCTGTTCATCCGCAGTCCGGCGCGCTTGGTCGAGTACGACTCTTTCCCGATCATGTGCCGGAAGCGGTAGTAGACGTTGTTCATCGCCATCAGCGAGGCGGCGGCGCGCGCATCCTCGATGACGGGCTCGGGGTTCGCGAGTGCCTTCCGCGCCTCGTTGAGCATCGCTTCCTTCAGCCGCTCGTTGCGAACGGCGTACGCGGAAGCGACGGCCACACACCAGCGCTGCTCCGGCGTGAGGCTTCCACCCTCCAGAACGGCCTGGAGGTTGAGGCGGGTGTCCTTGTGGGCGTCCGCGAGCTCAGAGCGGACGACTTCGAGCGAGGCCATGGTGGATTACCCCGCCTTCGCCAGCTTCTGGGTCAGGGTCTCCTCGCCCTTGCTCCAGTTGCAGGGGCACAGCTCGTCCGTCTGGAGCGCGTCCAGCGTGCGGACGGTCTCGGAGACGTTGCGGCCGACGGAGAGGTCGTTCACGGACACGTGGCGGATGATGCCGTCCGGGTCGATGATGAAGGTCGCGCGCAGCGCCACGCCCTCCTGCTTGTGGAGGATGCCCAGCGCGCTGCACAGCTCGTGCTTCACGTCCGCCAGCATGGGGAAGGGCAGGTTCTTCAGGTCCGGGTGGTGCGTGCGCCACGCGTGGTGCACGAACTCGCTGTCGGTGCTCAGGCCCAGCACCTGCGCGTCACGGTCGTTGAACTCCTTGTTCTTCTTGCCGAATTCCGCGATCTCCGTCGGGCAGATGAACGTGAAGTCCTTCGGCCAGGCAAACAGGACGATCCACTTGCCCTTGTAGGACTCGTTCGTGATGTCCTGGAACTCCTTGCCCTTCTCCAGGCTCACGGTGGACTTGACCTTGAAGTTCGGAAGCTTGTCGCCAACGGTCAACATGTCGTTACTGCTCCTTGGGTTGAGGGGCCGGGGGGGCCCCTGGGAAGGTGTTCGATGCCACTGCCTACAGCAGACCTCGTGCCAGCCATTCCACTTCAATGATTTCAGGGGCTTGACTTTCAACCCCCGCTGGCCGTTGCCGCCTGGACGGTGAATAACGAAATCTCGGTGATGGCCGCCACTGCAATTTCGGTGGAACGCTATTATTCATGCGGCATGTCGGATGAACTGTCTGGCCTTACCGAGGGCGCGAAGGATGCTCGGGACCTGGTCGAGCTGGCAACCACCGAGGATTCGGTGGAGGAGCTGCTTCGTCGAGGACTGGACTGGTTGACGCGCGTGGTGCGCTTCGACCTGGCGACGCTGTTCCTCTTGAGGGACGGCAAGCTGGTGTCGGTGGCGGCGCGTGGGCCGCTCGCGAACGCGAAGGTGCGTCACCACGCGCTGGCGCTCTCGGAGTTCCCTTCCTTGAAGCAGGCGCTGGAGACGCGGCGCGCACGGGCCTTCACGGAGGAGGACCACTCGCACGGCGACGGAGACCCGTTCGATGGCGTGCTGGACCTGCCGGCGGGGCACGCGTGCATGGTGGTGCCGCTGTGCGCGGGCGAGCGCACGTACGGCGTGCTGACGTTGGACCGGGCGGAGTGCGAGACGTATCCGCAGCCCGTCGTGGACCTGGTGGAGGTGTACGGGCAGATGCTCGCGACGGCCCTCCAGGCGGCCGAGCAGCGCGCCGCCTTCGAGCAGCTCCACCGCCAGGACCACGAGCACGCGAAGCTGCTGGAGGCGCAGCTCGGCGGAGACTCGGAGGGCATCCTCGAGACGTCGCTGAGTCCGGTGATGAGGGATCTGGCGCGGCGCGCGCGGCAGGTGGCGGAGACGGACACGCCGGTGTTGATCACGGGCGAGACGGGCACGGGCAAGGAGCGCCTGGCGCGGGCCATCCACCGCTGGAGCTCGAGGGCGGACCAGCCCTTCGTCACGCTCAACTGCGCGGCGATTCCGGCGGGGCTCCTGGAGAGCGAGCTGTTCGGCCACGTGAAGGGCGCCTTCACCGGCGCGACGAAGGACCGCGCGGGCCGCTTCCAGATGGCCCACGGTGGCACGCTGCTGCTCGACGAGGTGGGCGAGCTGCCCGTCGAGCTTCAGGCCAAGCTCCTGCGCGCGCTGCAGGAGAAGGCGTTCGAGCCGGTGGGCAGCGACAAGACGGTGCGCTCGGACGTGCGCATCCTCGCGGCGACGCATGTCGACTTGCAGAAGGCCATCGCGGAGAAGCGCTTCCGCGAGGACCTCTACTACCGGCTGAGTGTCTTCCCGCTGCGGCTGCCGCCCTTGCGCGAGCGGCGCGAGGACCTGCCCCAGCTGTGTACGTTCCTCCTGGAGGAGCAGGCGAAGCGCACGGGCCGGCGCGGGATGCGCGTGTCACCCGCGGGGCTGGGCCGGCTGGCCGCGTACGAGTGGCCGGGCAACCTGCGCGAGCTGGCGAACGCGCTGGAGCGCGCCACCATCCTGACCCCGGGCACGGAGCTGGGAGCCACGGCCTTCGACGTGGGCACTTCGTCTGGAGGTGCCCCGGTCCCCGCGCAAGCCTCTTCCCCGGTAGAGGCCGCGGCGCCGGACGCGGCGATGAAGCCCGGCGCGGTGCTGACGCTGGCGGCGGTGCAGCGCGAGCACATCCTGCGGGTGCTCTCGCTCACGCGGGGCCGCGTCTACGGGCCGGGTGGGGCGGCGGCGCTGCTCGGCCTCAAGCCCTCCACGCTCCAGAGCCGGATGAAGAAGCTGGGCATCGCCCGGCTGGAGCAGTTCGTGGTGGACGAGGCGTCCTGAGACGCCAGCGCGCGCGCCCAGGACAGCGGGCGCGCGCGGTACCTCGAGACCTCAGCCCGCGCGCTGCTGCGTGGCCGGCAGCGGGTAGGTGGTGCCCGACTTGCCGAAGGGCTGGTCGAACAGGCGCGGGTCCGACTGGCGCGTGCGGAACAGGTCGATGATGTAGTCCATCCGCTGGTCCAGCTTGCTCCAGTCCTTGGCGGCGGTGCCCTTGAGGCTGTCGGGGCTGGAGTCCAGCTTGCCGAGCAGCGCGCGCAGCTCCGGGTTCTGGATGGCGCGCAGGTGCGGCGGGAAGAGCGTGGACTCCATGCCCGCGGGCGGGGGCAGGTCGTTGCCCAGCTTCAGCGCGCCGCCGGGCACCGCCAGCTTCATCATGTGCTCGGTGGCCAGGCGGCGGAACACGGTGGCCGTCGCGTCGACGACGGGGTTGAGCGCCGCGTCCACCAGGCCCGACTTCAGGGCCGCCTTGCCCGCGAGCTTCGCCGGGAAGGGCAGGCCGTTGATGCCCGACTCGATGCTCTGGCGGAGGATGTCGCGGAAGGTGTCCTTCACGGGCGCGTTGAGCGCCTTCTCGATGAAGGGCGTGAGCTGGGTCTGCTCGTGCAGGCCAATCTTGTCGTTGCCCAGGAGCATCAGCTCCGCCTTCGTGTTCGGGTCCTTCTCGAACATGGCCTTGGCGTAGTGGCCGAAGGCCTCCTTCAGCAGGGGCTTGTCCTGGCCGAAGCCGTCCAGGTACTTCTGCGTCTTGGCCGCGTCGTAGGCGGTGTCGCCCTGGAAGGTCTCGATGAAGCGGGCGAACTCCTGGCCCACCTCGTTGAAGACGAAGCGGTTGCCCTCCGCAATCGAGTTGCTGACGTTGTTGAGCGCGTCCTTGCCCGCCGCGGCGATGTCCGCCAGGGGCAGCGACGGCAGGCCCAGCTTGCGCAGCACGTCGTCCACCTTCTTCAGCGGGCCGGCCAGGTCCGCGGCGCCGTTGAGGGCGTCGGTGAGGAACTTGGGCATGTCCTCGTTGCGGATGCTCACGCCCGCCTGCTTGGAGGCCCACGTCGCGAACGTGGACCAGTTGGCGTTCTCCTTCCCCAGCATCTGACCCAGGGCGTTGGACAGGTCGGAGTAGCCCTGGGTGATGGCCAGGTTGCGGGCCACCGGGTCCTGCATGGCGGAGATGGCCTTCACGTCCGCGACGGTGGGGTAGGTGCCGGGGGCCACCCGGGTCCCCTGGGACGAGGCCAGGGGCGAGGAGAGCGCCACCGCGGGCTTCTTCGCGGCGCCCGTGTCGAAGCGGGAGGCGTCACGCGAGTCCCCCTTCGCCACCTGGGGCTTCACTTCATTGCGCGCCGGGGTGGCGGAAGTGTCAAGCGGACGAGGCTGGATGCGGGGACCGGAGGAAGTGGTCTTCATGGTGTAGAAGGAGTATCGGGCCAAGGCCCCCACAAGTTGCCCGGCTATCAAGGCTTGCTGGGCCAGGGCCGGAAACAGTTGATGCTTCAGGGAATGTTGGGCATGTGAGCAGTTCTTCCCATGTCTCGCCTCCGTCTCCTGTGTCGCCGGACCCCCCTGTTCGGGCTGGCCCTGCTGTTTCTTGCCTGGGGGCTGTGGGGGCTGCCGGGGTGTGGCCGGAGCGAGGCGCCCGCCTCCCGGGGGGATTGGAAGGGCCGGACCCTGCGAATCGGGACGGACGGCACCTACCCCCCCTTCGAGTCCGTGAAGGACGGGGAGCTGGTGGGCTTCGACATCGAGCTGGGCCGGCTCATCGCGGAGGAGCTGGGCGCGAAGGTGGAGTGGACGAACACGTCCTTCGACGGCGTGTTCCCGGCGCTGATGGCGGGGAAGTTCGACCTGGTGATGTCGGCGGTGACGATTACGCCCGAGCGCCAGCAGCGGCTGGGCTTCTCCTCGCCGTACTACACCGCCGGGCAGCTGGTGGTGACGCGCGAGGATGACCTGTCCGTCACGGGCATCGAGAGCCTCCGGGGGAAGGTGGCGGGCATCCAGATCAACACCACCGCCGCGCTGGTGCTCCAGAAGTTCCCGGACGTGGAGGTGCGGCAGTACCCGAGCATCGACCTGGCACTCCAGGACCTGCGCAACGGGAACCTGGCGGGTGTCGTGGGAGACGGGCCGACGCTGCGCTACTTCCTGACCCACGGCTTCAAGGGGCTGCGCCCCGCGGGCGGGCTGCTCACGGAGGAGCAGTACGGCATCGCGATGCGGCCGGACGACCCGGAGCTGCGCGACGCGGTGAACGCGGCGCTCCAGCGGCTGCGCGACAACGGGAAGTTCGCGGCGCTGGAGGAGCGCTACTTCGGCGAGTCCGCGCGCAAGGCGGAGGCCGCGGCGGAGGTGCCCTGGGGCAAGGTGGCCCGGCGGCTGGCGGTGGGGCTGGGGCTCACCCTGGGCCTGACGCTGCTGGCGCTGGTGTCGGGGCTGCCCTTGGGGCTGGCCGTGGCGCTGGGGCGGCGGGTGCGCTTCAAGCCGCTGTCCTGGCTGTGCGCGGCGTACGTGGAGGGGCTCCGCGGAACGCCGTTGCTGGTGCAAATCATCTTCATCTACTACGCGCTGCCGCAGCTGTTGGGCGTGGACCTGGCGCCGATGGTGGCGGCGGTGCTGGCGCTGACGCTCAACAGCGCCGCGTACGTGGCGGAGATCTTCCGGGCGGGCATCGCCTCGGTGGACCCGGGGCAGGAAGAGGCGGCGCGGGCGCTGGGCATGAGCCACGCGCAGGTGATGCGCTTCGTCATCCTCCCGCAGGCGCTGCGCAACGTGCTGCCGCCCCTGACGAACGAGGGCATCGCGCTGCTGAAGGACTCCTCGCTGGTGTCCATCATCGGCCTGGCGGAGCTGACGCGGGCGGGGCAGGAGCTGGCGAGCCAGTTGGCGGCGCCGCTGGCCATCTGGCCGCTCGTGGCGTTGTTCTATCTCATGGCCACACTGCCGCTGACGCGGCTGGCCGCGGCGCTGGAGAAGCGCCTCCACCGTCAATCGTGAGGATGGCCATGGCGCTCGTCGAGGTTCGCAATCTGCACAAGCGCTTCGGGTCGCTGGAGGTCCTCAAGGGCGTGGACCTCCAGGTGGAGCCCGGAGAGGTGGTCGTCTTCGTGGGCCCGTCGGGCTGTGGCAAGTCCACGCTCCTGCGGTGTCTGTGTGGACTGGAGGTGCCCTCCGAGGGCGAGGTCATCGTCGGAGGCACGCCCGTGCGCGACGAGCCCAAGGCGCTCCAGGCGCTGCACCGCCGCGTGGGCATGGTGTTCCAGCGCTTCCACCTGTTCCCCCACTTGAGCGCGCTGGACAACGTGACGCTGGCGCCGCGCAAGGTGCTGGGCATGTCGGAGGACGAGGCGCGCGCGCTGGGCAAGCGCATGCTGGCCCTGGTGCACCTGGACTCGCGCGCGGAGGCGTTCCCCTCGCAGCTCTCCGGCGGGCAGCAGCAGCGCGTGGCGATTGCCCGGGCGCTGGCGATGAAGCCGGAGCTGATGCTCTTCGACGAGCCCACCAGCGCGCTGGACCCGGAGCTCGTGGGCGAGGTGCTGGAGGTCATGCGCGAGCTGGCGCGCGAGGGCATGACCATGTGCGTGGTGACGCACGAGATGGGCTTCGCGGCGGACGTGGCTCACCGCGTCTTGTTCATGGACGCGGGCAAGGTGGTGGAGCAGGGCCAGCCGCAGCAGGTGTTGCGCGAGCCCCAGCACCCGCGCACCCGCGAGTTCCTGTCGCGCCTGCTCCAACGCTGAGCGGCGGGGCCGCCATTTTTCATTCCAGCGAGAACCCCCGGGTGGGTGTGGGGTGACGCGTGGTCTCGCGCGGAGCAAACCCCTATACCTACGGCCGGGAGGGTTGAGGGTGGCGTCCTTCTTACCGTGTGCGTTGACTGAAGCCTGCTCCAGGGAGGCCATCCTTGCGAACGTTTCAGGAGCGTCCGCCGCTCGAGGCACTGACGTTCGATGACACCCGCGTGCTGCTCGAGGTCGTGCGAGAGCTGGCGCACTTGCGGGAGCTCGAGGACATCATCGCGAGGGTGCGCCGCGCGGCGCGGCAGCTCAGCGGCGCGGATGGCGTCACCTTCGTCCTGAGAGAAGGGGACCTGGTCCACTACGCGGACGAGGACGCCATCGCGCCCCTGTGGAAGGGACGGCGGTTCCCCGTGGATGCGTGCATCTCCGGCTGGACCATCCTGAATGACGAGCCGGCCATCATCGAGGACGTCTTCGCGGATGAGCGCGTGTCGTGCGAGGCCTACCGCACCACCTTCGTGAAGTGTCTGGTCATGGTGCCGGTGCGGCGCGCGAATCCGGTGGGGGCCATTGGCGCGTATTGGGCGGAGCGGCGCGAGCTGGGGACGCGGGAGGTGTCGCTCCTCCAGGCGCTCGCGGACTCCGCCGCGGTGGCGGTGGAGAATGGCCGGCTGTACGAGGCGGAGCGCAAGGCCCGCCGCGCCGCGGAGTCGCAGATGCGGCTGCGAGGCGAGCTGCTCGCGATGGTGTCGCATGA
Organism: Myxococcus stipitatus DSM 14675; assembly: GCF_000331735.1. Taxonomy (GTDB): domain Bacteria; phylum Myxococcota; class Myxococcia; order Myxococcales; family Myxococcaceae; genus Myxococcus; species Myxococcus stipitatus. The sequence goes on from NC_020126.1 coordinate 2,081,307, forward strand.
CTTGCGCAATCCGTTGGGCGTCATCTCGATGACGTCCTCGCTCCTGGCGCCCTTCGTGGCGCCGCAGCATGGACGGGCGCGCCAGCACCTGGACACGCTCAACCGCTCCGCGCTGCGCATGGAGCGGCTCATCCACGACCTGCTCGACTTCGCGGCCATCGAAGGCGGCGGCTTCCGCGTGCGGCGTGTCTCGCTGTCGCTCTCACGGCTGCTGGAGCAGGCGTCGGAGCTGGAGCCGCTGGCCCTGGAGCGAGGCATCGGCCTGGAGGTGCGGCTGCCCGAGCGGGATGTCGAGGTGTGGTGCGACCCGGACCGGATTCATCAGGTGTTCTCCAACCTGGTGGGCAACGCCGTCCGCTTCACGCCGCCGGGGGGACGCATCACCGTCAGGGCGGAGGTGCGCTCGGGCCAGGTCGAGCTGAGCGTGGAGGACACGGGCTCCGGCATCGCGCCGGAGGTGCTGCCCGTGGTGTTCGACCGCTTCCGCCGTCCCATGACGCCCACTCCCGGGAGCGGCGTGGGGCTGGGGCTCTCCATCACCCGAGGCATCGTGGAGGCCCACGGCGGCGAGGTGAGCGTGCGCAGCCTCCTGGGCCACGGGACGACGTTCACCTTCTCGCTGCCCCGGGAGGAAGAGGCGGTTCAGGGACAGGTGAGCTCGTAGCGCCCGTCCTCGACGCGGCGGAAGCCCAGGGCCTCCGCGAGGCGGATGGCGCTCTGGTTCTCGGGGCGGGTGAGGGCGAAGACCTCGCGCAGGCCCAGCGTGGCGATGCTCCACGTGAGCAGGTGTCGCGAGGCCTCGAGCGCGTAGCCGCGTCGCCAGTATTCCGGGTCGAGCTCGCAGCCATACTCCGCCACGGTGTCCTCCGCGGCCGCCTTGCGCACGCCGCAGGTGCCAATCACCCGGCCGCCGTCCAGGGTGATGGCGAGCTGGTACTTCGAGCGAGGTTGCTCCTCGGCCCAGCGGCACAGCATGTCCACGAAGGCGCGGGCCTCTTCTTCCGTCGGGGGTGGCCGCTCGTAGTGCTCGAGATAGGCGGGCTTCGACTGGTAGGCGAGGACGGTGGCGGTGTCCTCGCGTTGGAAGTCGCGGAGGATGAGCCGTTCGGTGCGCAGCCGCATGGGCTCAGCCCTCCTGCTTCACGGGTCGCCTCGGAAGCGCCGCGCGAAGTCGCTCCAGGCGTCGCGGGCTTCGTCGCGCGTCACGGCCTGGAACTCGACGGTGGCGCCGGGACGTCGCGCGCCCAGGCGTCCCCAGTCCGCGCGGATGACGGTGGCGATGAGGGGATAGCCCCCCGTGGTGGGGTGGTCCGGCCCGAGGACGATGGGCTCGCCCGAGAGCGTCACCTGGATGGCGCCTCGCACCATGGGGCGGGACGTGCTCGCGCCTTCGTCGCCGTGCGCCAGCGCGGGGCCTTGGAGCCGCATGCCCACGCGGTCGCTCGTGTTCGACACCGTGAAGGTGCTCCCCAACAGCGAGGCCGCCATCAGCGCGTCGAAGTCCTCCGTGTCCGGGCCCATCGTCAGCCGGATGGGGCGCTCATCCTCCCACGGGAACAACAGCGCCACGGACTCGGGGCTCGCGCGGGTGGCTCCGACGGGAAGCGAGTCTCCCGTCTTCAGCAGCCGGCCTTCATGTCCCCCGAGTCGCGCGACCAGGAGCGTGCCTTGTCCGCCGAGGACCTGGGGCACCTCCAGCCCTCCGTCCACCGCGAGGCAGGTGACGCTGGAGCGCTCGGGCGCGGGCACTCGGAAGCGCTCTCCTTCGGGCAACAGGAAGGAGGGGTGTCCATCCACCGAGAGGCGCAGGGCCCTTCCTCGTGCGCACACCTCCACGGGCCCCAGGCACTCCAGCGCCGCCGCGCCCCAGGGGTTGCCCACCGCGCGATTGGCCAGCGCGAGCAGCTCCGGCACCAGCGCTCCGCCGGGCGGAACACCGTGATGCATCTGCCCCGGCCTTCCGCCGTCCTGCACCATGACGGGCCCCGCCATGCCCGTGATATCCAGCCAGCCCGCCATCATCCCACCTGTTCGAAGCGCACCCGGTCACCGAGCTGCAACACCGCCCCTCGGTCCGGGTGGAAGGCCGTGAAGTCCATGGCCGTGCCAATCAAGCTCCATCCGCCTGGAGAGGCGAAGGGATACACCCCCGTGCGTGCCCCCGCGATGCCCACCGCGAGCGCGGGCACCCGCATGCGCGGCGTGGGGAGCCGGGGCACGACGATGCGCGGGTCCAGCTCCCCCAGGTACGCGAAGCCGGGGAGGAAGCCCACGCACCGGACCGTGTACTCGCGCGCCGCGTGGAGCCGGGCCACGTCGTCCACGGACAGTCCCGCGCGCGCGGCGACCTTCTCCAGGTCGGGGCCGTCGTAGCGGATGCGCAAGGTGACGAGCGCCCGCTCCACCGTGTCCATGGGCGCGTACAGCAGCCGCGACAGGGCCAGCCGAGGCTCCTCCGGGGGCGCGCTGGGGTCGAAGTACACGCAGGCGTGCTGCTCCGTGACGACGGCATCGACGACACCGGGCAGGGCCTTCAGCACCTCGCGCGCGGCACGTCGCTCCACGGTGTCGGGCAGCGAGAAGCGCAGCGCGCCATCCCCCAGGGGCTGGATGGGGAGGGCCAGCGCATCCAGCGTGGAGCGCACCTCGCGCGCCAGCTCCACCGCCCCGGGCGTGTCGCCGTGCACGCAGAGGGTGTCGATGTCCCCGTGGGTCGCGAGGCGCACGGCGTTCCGACGCACCTGTGCGGCGTCGGTGAGGACGGCGCCGGGCTGGCCGCGCGGAATCAGCGAGCCATCCGGTCGGGTGCCTCGGTCCGCGAAGGCCTCGCGCGCATGGGGAAGGCCGGCGTCGATGGCGGCGTCTCGCAGCGCACCCGTTGGCGGCGCGATGAGGGTGATGCCCGAGCCCAGTGCCTCGACGACTCCCGCGACCAGCGCTCGCGCCAGCGCGGGTGAGGCATTGGCCGCGTGGTACAGCGCGCCGTGCGGCTTGACGAAGACGACGGGCACCCGCTGCTCGCGGGCGAGCCGGGCGAGGCGCGCACACTGGCTCGCCACCTGGCCTCGCAGGACATCGGGCGCCACGTCGAAGGCCCGCCGTCCGAAGCCCTCACGGTCCTCGTAGGACGGGTGCGCGCAGGCGCGCGTGCCATGGCGTGCGCAGAGCTCCAGGGCACGGCGCATGGATGCGTCGTCACCGGCATGCGCACCACAGGCGATGTTGGCCACCTGGGCGAAGGCGTAGAGCCGTTCGTCCTCGTCGGGCAGCTCACCCAGGTCGATGTTGAGGAGGCACTCCGTCATGCATCCACGCTATGCGAGCCGCGCCTCGGAAGCAGCCCTCTCCTGACCCCACGGGGGGCGGGAGCGCGGGGGCTCGGGAAGTGACACGCACCACCCCGGGGCAGGGGCCGGTTCGCACCGGGGTGGCACGCGCCTCGGTGGTGTCACGCGACATCCCGAGGAACTTCCACCCAGATACGAAGGGGGCTGGTTTCTCGGGTCATTTCGCTCGAATTTTCGCGCGGGGGTTTCCTCTCCGTCCCAGTGGAGGACGGAGCATGGATTGCGGAGACGTCCTCGCTTGCGTGGGTGCGCCCACTCGGCGCCTCGCGGGGCAGCGCGATGGCCGAGGGCGCGAGGCGCGCACGGACAGTGTCGCGGTGGAGTCCTCGGACGTCAGTGCGTGGCGGAAGCCATCGTGGCGGGGCCGCCGGATTTCACCCACTGGGCCAGGGCCCGCGCGGTGGCGACGTCGAGCAGCTCCTCGTAGGTGGGCATCGGCGTGCCGGGCAGGAACCGCGCCGGGGTCCGAATCCACTGCACCAGCTCCTCCTCGGTGCGCCCCGCCGCGCGAGACATCTGCGCATGGTAGCGGGCCCCCGGGGCATGGCAGGCCGCGCACCCGAACTGGGTGAAGAGCTTCGAGGCGTCCACGGGAGCGGGCGAGGGGAGCGGCGGGTGCGAATCGGACGGCGCTGGCCCAGCGGCGTGGGGGCTGGAGCCCGGGTCGCTGGCCGCCGCGGATGCGGGCGCGCTCGCCGTGGCGGACTCGCTCGAGGCAGTCTTCGCGGGCGTCGCGACGACGGCGGGCGAGGACACGGGGGCGTCCGGAGGGGCGCTGCCCTGGGCCGTGGTCACCCACGCCGGACGCTGGAACGTCGCGGTGAGGCGGGGCCTTGCGCCCTCCACCGCGTTCTTCCGAGGCGGCATCGAGCGCAGATAGTCATAGAGCGCCCGGGCCTCATCGCTGTCCATGCCGCGAAAGCGAGGCATGGGCATCCGCACCGCGGACCCGTCCGGCGCGATGCCGTCGCGCACCGCGCGCGTGAAGTCCTCCAGCGTCCAGTGCGCGAGCCCCGTCCCATGGAACGTGATGTTGCTGGAGAGGACCTCGTTCCCCTCCGAGTCCTTGAACGCCATGCCTCCCGAGAAGACCTCGTCGTCCGACGTCTTCTCCGGACTGAAGCCCGGCGTGTGACACGACGCACAGTCATAGACGTCGTGGGCCATGTATCGGCCGTACTCCAGCGTGGGCCCCTTGGGCGGCACGGGGATGCCGATGGGGGGCCGCTGCACCGGCTCGTTCCCCGTGATGAAGCGGAAGCCCAGTCCCCCAATGAAGCTGAACTCGGAGCGGGGCGCGGGCTTCGCCTCCGGCGTGAAGAGCGGGTGCTTCGACCGCATGAAGCCCAGCACCGCCGCCAGGTCCTTGTCGCCCATCCCGTAGCTGGGCATCACCATCAGCCGTCCATCCCGGCTCACCGCGTAGCGGATGGCGCGCGCCAGCTCCTCGTCCGACACGGCGCCGATGCCCGCCGTGGGATGGGAGGTGAGGTTCGACGCGTGAAAGCGCCCCATGTACGACGGCAGCTCATGCAGCGGCGCACCCGAGGCCGTCTCCACGTCCCCGCCGCGATGACAGGCCTCGCAGCTCGCGTGGAAGATGGAGGCGCCCCGCTCGAGCGCCGCGGGAGAGCTGTCCGCGCGAATGGCCGGGTAGGGCGCCTGGACGGTGCTCGCGCACCCCGCCAGCAAGGTGCACAGCAATCCGGTGCTCCGCAGGGGACCGCGAAAGTCGCATCGCATGTCCTGGAGGCATATCCCATCCACCCACTTCCCGGGGAGTGGGCTCCTGATGAGAGTAGACTCGAAGGCATGACGCGTCCCCTCGAGTCCTACCGCGCCCTCTTCCCCGTGCTGCAGGAGCAGCTCTATCTCAACCACGCGGGAGTGGCCCCCACCAGCCTTCGCGCCGCCGAGGCCGTGCGCGGGTGGATGGACGACCTCGTCTACCATGGCATCAGCCACGAGCGAGGCTGGGAGGCCCACTGCGAGCGCATCCGCGCCCTGGCGGCCCGCATCCTCCACGCCGAGTCCGGTGAGATTGCCTTCGTGCGCAACACCAGCCACGGCCTGGGCCTGGTCGCGGAGGGCTTGGATTGGAAGCCCGGCGACGAGGTGGCCGTGGCCTCCTCCCTGGAGTACCCCTCCAATGTCTATCCCTGGCTGCACCTGAAGGACCGGGGCGTCGTGGTGCGCGAAATCCAGACACCCTCCGGCGGCGTCACCCCGGAGGCGGTCGCCCAGGCGCTCACCCCGCGCACGCGGCTGGTGGCGGTGTCCTCCGTGCAGTTCGCCACGGGCTACCGCACGGACCTGGAGGCCGTGGGGGCGCTGTGCGAGCGCGCGGGGGTGCTCTTCTGCGTGGACGGCATCCAGAGCGTGGGCTGCGTCCCGGTGGACGTGAAGAAGTGCCGCATCCACTTCCTCAGCGCGGACAGCCACAAGTGGATGCTGGGCATCTCCGGCATCGGCGTGTTGTACGTGGCCAAGGAGGTCCTCCCCCAGGTGCGCCCGGTGCTGGTGGGCTGGCGCAGCACCACGGATGCGTGGAACTTCAACCGCACCCACTTCGAGCTGCGCTCCGACGCGGGCAAGTTCGAGGAAGGCAGCTCCGCGTACCCCGGCCTCTACGCGATGGGCGCGGCGATGGAGCTGTTGCAGGAGGTGGGCGTGGAGAACATCGAGGCGCGCATCCGCGAGCTGCTCGCGCGCCTGGAGCAGGGCCTGCTCGAGCTGGGCTGCGAGGTGGGGCCCGCGCCGGAGCACCGCGCGGGCATCTTCACCTTCCTGCCCCCGGGGGCGCGGGTGCGGGAGCTCGGCGCCTACTTGTCCGAGCACCACGTCGCCCACTCCGTCCGCCGGGGGCGCATCCGCGTGTCGCCCCACTTCTACAACCTGCCGTCGGAGATGGACCGGCTGGTGGAGCTGGTGCGCGACTTCCGCGCCTGACGCCGCTCAGCCCTGGGCGGGGAAGAGCGAGTCGATGGAGAGGTAGCGCTCGCCCGTGTCGTAGCAGAAGCACAGCACGCGGCTGCCGTCCGTCATCTCGCCCAGCTTCTGGTTCACCGCGGCCAGCGCCGCGCCCGAGGAGATGCCCACGAAGATGCCCTCCTCGCGCGCGGAGCGGCGGGTGAACTCGAAGGCGTCCTCTTCGGCCACCTGCACCGTGCCGTCCAGGACGTTGGTGTGCAGGTTCTTCGGGATGAAGCCCGCGCCGATGCCCTGGATGGGGTGGGGGCCGGGCGGCCCGCCGCTGATGACGGGCGACTTGGTGGGCTCCACCGCGAGCACCTTGAGCTTGGGCCAGTGCTGCTTGAGGACCTCGGCGCAGCCGGTGATGTGTCCGCCCGTGCCCACGCCCGTAATCAGGTAGTCCAGCCCGTCCGGGAAGTCCTTGAGGATCTCCTGCGCGGTGGTGCGCTTGTGCACCTCGATGTTGGCCTCGTTGTCGAACTGCTGAGGCATCCACGCGTCGGGGACCTGGGACGCAAGCTCGGTGGCGCGGGCGATGGCGCCCTTCATGCCGAGGGCGCGCGGGGTGAGCTCGAACGTCGCGCCGTAGGCGGCCATCAGCCGGCGGCGCTCGATGCTCATCGACTCCGGCATGACGAGCACCAGCTTGTAGCCCTTCACCGCGGCCACCATGGCCAGGCCGATGCCGGTGTTGCCGCTGGTGGGCTCGATGATGATGCTGTTCTTCTTGAGCAGCCCACGCTTCTCCGCGTCCTCAATCATGGACAGGGCGATGCGGTCCTTGATGCTGCCGCCGGGGTTGGCGCGCTCCAGCTTCATGTGGACCGTGACGCGAGACGGAAACAGCCGGTTGATACGCACGTGCGGCGTGTTGCCGATGGTCTCCAGGATGTTGTTCGCCTTCATGTCGGGCCTCGTCTAGGGGGCTGCGCGGGTAGGGGTGGTGGGGGAACTCAGATATGGAACTCGATGGAGTCCAGGGCGCCGTCGGCTCCCCGGGGGCGAATCTCGCTGCGTCGGGTGACCACGGAGTTGGGCGGGATGCTCTGGGTGAGCCACGCGTTGCCAGCGACGATGCTGCCGCGACCCACCACCGTCGCGCCACCCAGGATGGTGGCATTGGCATACACCACGACGTCGTCCTCGATGGTGGGGTGGCGCTTCTTGTCGGCCAGGCCCTTCTCCACCATGAGGGCGCCCAGGGTGACGCCCTGATAGAGCTTCACGTTGTCGCCAATCAGCGTCGTCTCACCGACGACGACACCCGTGCCGTGGTCAATCACGAACCGGCGGCCGATGGTGGCTCCCGGATGGATGTCCACGCCGGTGCGCTGGTGGGCGTATTCCGAGAGCAGGCGCGGCAGCAGCGGGAAGTCGAGCTCGTGGAGGGCGTGGGCCACGCGGAAGATGGCGATGGCCAGGAAGCCTGGATACGTGAGGATGACCTCGTCCACGGAGCGGGCGGCGGGGTCGGCGTCGTAGATGGCCTGGGAGTCCTGGCGCAGCCACTCGTAGATGTCCGGCAGCCGCTCCATGAACCGGGCGGGGATGTGGGCGTCGATGCCGGGGTAGAGGGAGAGCAGCGACTCGCGCAGCCGGTGGAGGCTGGCCTCCACGGTGGTGACGTCCCGGCGGACGGCGGCGGCGGTACATTCCAGGCGCTCGGCGAAGTGGGGGAACAGCAGCCCGAGCACCTGTCCGACGAACTCGGGGGCCGCCCGGCGCACGTCCGGGGGGAAGCAGTGGCGCTGGCGAGCATCCAGCAGCGCCTTGACCAGCCTGGCGTTGGAGTCATCCATGAGCCCCTCCATTTAATGCGGTGCAGGGTGTGACCGCACCACCGAATCCCCCACTCGAGGCCAGGATGCCCCGCCAGTGTGGGACAAGTGGACAGGAGGGGGCTGGAATCCAGCGTGCCCTGGGGGGCGGGGCGTGGGTGAACCAGGGGGGCGTTCGAGGCGGGGAGGCTTGCCGGGCGTCCGGGGGCGGCGGGACGATGGCGGGCATGAGCCAGACGCCCTCGTATGTGCATGGCCTCGGTGTCACCCCCTTGCTGGGAGAGACGCTCGGGCAGAACCTGCGGCGGACGGTGGAGCGCCACGGTGAGCGGGAGGCCTTGATTGTGGTTTCCCAGGGGTACCGCGCGACGTACCGCGAGTTCTGGGACCTCACGACGCAGGTGGCCAAGGGACTGCTGGCCATGGGCGTGGAGAAGGGGGACCGGCTGGGCCTCTGGTCTCCCAATCGCTTCGAGTGGGTGGTGACCCAGTACGCCGCCGCGCGCGTGGGCGCGATCCTGGTCAATCTCAACCCCGCCTATCGCACGGCGGAGCTGGAGTATTCCCTCAACCAGTCAGGCACCAGCGTGCTGCTGCTGGCGAAAGGCTTTCGACAGACGGACTACCGGGCCATGCTGGAGGAGGTCCGGCCCCGCTGTCCCGCGCTGCGAGTGGCGCTGGTGCTGGATGACGACTGGCAGCTCCTGCTCTCCAATGCCAGGCACGTGAGCGAGCACACGCTCGAGGCTCGGGAGTCGTCGCTCCAGTTCGATGACCCCATCAACATCCAATACACGTCTGGAACGACGGGCTCGCCCAAGGGCGCGACGCTGTCGCACCACAATGTGCTGAACAACGGGTTCTTCATTGGCGAGGCGCTGAAGTACGGCCCCGAGGACCGTGTCTGTGTTCCGGTGCCTTTCTACCATTGCTTCGGAATGGTGATTGGGAACCTGGCGTGCACGTCGCATGGCTCCACCCTGGTGATTCCCGGCGAGGCGTTCGATGCGCTGGCGGTGCTCGAGGCCGTGCAGGCCGAGCGCTGCACGTCCCTGTATGGCGTGCCCACCATGTTCATCGCGGAGCTGGAGCACCCGCGCTTCGGGGAGTTCAACCTGTCGACGCTGCGCACGGGCGTGATGGCGGGCTCGCCGTGTCCGGTGGAGGTGATGAAGCAGGTGCAGTCGCGGATGCACATGCGCGAGGTGACCATCTGCTACGGGATGACGGAGACGTCACCGGTGTCCACGCAGAGCGCGCTGGATGACCCGCTGGACAAGCGCGTGTCCACGGTGGGGCGGGTGCATCCCCACCTGGAGGTGAAGGTCGTGGAGCCGGAGACGGGGGCGGTGGTGCCTCGGGGCTCGGCGGGGGAGATGTGCACGCGGGGGTACAGCGTGATGCTGGGGTACTGGGCGAACCCGGAGGCCACGGCCAAGGCGGTGGACGCGGCGGGGTGGATGCACACCGGGGACCTGGCGACGATGGACGCGGACGGCTACGTGCGCATCGTCGGCCGCATCAAGGACCTCATCATCCGAGGCGGCGAGAACATCTCCCCGCGCGAGGTGGAGGAGTTCCTGCACACGCACCCCGGCGTCAGCGAGGCGCAGGTCATCGGTGTCCCGAGCGCGAAGTATGGCGAGGAGGTGATGGCCTGGGTGAAGCCGAAGCCGGGCGTGACGCTCACGCCCGAGCAGCTGACCCGGCACTGCTCGGGGCGCATCGCCACGTTCAAGATTCCGCGCTACTGGAAGCTGGTGGAGGCGTTCCCGATGACGGTGACGGGCAAGGTGCAGAAGTTCCGGATGCGGGAGGTCTCCGTGGCCGAGCTGGGCCTGGAGTCCGCCGCGACCATCAAGACCGCTTGAGGCGAGCGGCCTTCTTCGCGGCCGGGGCCTTCTTGGCGACAGAGGGCTTCTTCTTGGCGGGAGCCTTCTTCGCGACGGGAGCCTTCTTCTTGGTGGGCGCCTTCTTGGCGACGGGGGGCTTCTTCTCGCGAGGCTGCTTCTTGGGCGCCTTCTTCAGCGCGGCCCTGCGTGACGCGTCGATGGCGCGGCGGGCCCAGGGGAGCATCTCGTAGGCGTCGTCGCTCGCGTCGGAGGGCGGCGTCCAGTACGCCATCTGGACGTGCCGTTCCTTGCCTTCGTAGATGAAGGGCTTGCAGCCAGCGGCCTCGAACTCGGGCTTCGTGATGTCGTCGACCTTCAGGAAGAGCTGTCCCTGGGAGATGATGGCGAACATCTTCCCCTCGAAATAGAAGCCCCAGCCGCCGAACATCCGCCGACCCTGGATGGGGCCGACCTTCTCGAGCAGCTCCATCACGTACTCCGCATAACTGTCCGTCCCTGCCACCGAGCTCTCCTTGCTGTCGCCAACGCGGGTCAGCGGAATGTCGCTACCACCGGATTGTGGTCGGACATATCACCCACGTCGATGACGTCCGTGGAGATGAGCCGCTCGGCCATGCGCGGCGAGGCGAAGACGTAGTCCGTGCGGTAGTCGATGGTGACGCCGCCCCGGTTGCGCCGGGCCGTCACCCACCGCGAGGGCGACCCGCGCATCTGCAAGGTATCCACCCAGCCATAGTCCTCGACGTCGTCGATGACGTCGAAGCGAGGTGGGTGGTCGAACTTGTCCGTCCCCGCCCGGCGCAGGCGGTCCGCCAGGTCCACCGGGTACGGGTCCCTCCGCGAGAGCGAGTTGAGGTCTCCGGCCAGCAGGTACTGGCCTTCGCGGAACCTCGCCGGGTCCAGGATGGAGCGCAGGTAGCGCGCCTCCACGTAGCGGAGCTTCTCGTGATGCGCGTCGAAGTGGGTGCCGAGGAGCGTCACCGGTCCGCCCGCCTCCAGCTCGCACTCGACGATGCTGTGGCCCAGGAAGTGGCGGTCGTTGTGGACGCGCAGCGAGCGAATCGGGGGACGGCTCACCACGGCCACGTGGTAGCAGCGGCCGCTGGGGCGCGAGCGCGACTGTCCCAGCACCAGGTGCGCTTCGTCCTGGGGCACGTCCAGCGCCTCCGCGACCCGGCGCAGGCGGCCTCCGTCATCCCAGCCGAGACACTCCTGCAACACGATGACATCCGGAGGCGTGCGAGCCAGGAAGGCGATGATGTCGTCGAACCGCTCCTCGCCACCCTGCAACACGTTGAACGTCATCACCTTCAGCGGCATCAAGCGCTCCTCGGTCCGTGCAAATGTTTGTGCACCACAGAGTACCTCACTTGCCGCCCAGCGGGGGCGCTGCAGTGCTCGCCCGCTCACCGAGCCTGCAACGGAATGTCTCAGCTCTTTCACCCAGAGGGACGGGCTCGTGGGCGTGTCGAGGCTTCTGGACCTCGACACGGCGGAGGGGCCCCGTTCTACGGGAGGAACTCGCCGGGGGTTATCAGCTCAATCACCGGGCCGTTGAGCCTCTTGTGGATGACCGAGTAGCTGGTCCCGTTCCAGGGAATCATCTGGTAGCGCAGGCCGCTGAGCTTTCCCGAGTCACGCAGCCGCTCCCAGTCGGCTTGGTTGACGCGAACCCAGGTGCTCGCGGCGCAGCAGTTGGAGGTGAACCTGCAGGTGACGCCGTTGCAGTTTCGCGACACGAAAGCGCAGCTGTTCGTATACATGGATTTCAGCAGCAACTCCGAGGACGACCCACTATCCGTCATTGACCAGCAGATGGGTATCTGCGCCGCCTGCGGCGTGGGGAGTGTCGTGGAGACCTCCTGCGGAGAGGCCGTGAGGCTCGCGGGAGCGGGGCTGGCTTCCGGTGGAGGATTCTGGTCCGCGAGACCCGCCGCCAAGGCAAACCCAGCCATGGCTCCAAGGAATGTCCGTATCATGTGCGCTCCGCTCGGTTGAGGGATGAGGAGAGGGAAGCGTGTGGCGGCGATGCGCGGGGCGTCAAAGGCCCTCGCGACAGGCGTTCGCTCTCGACCACTTGCCTGACACCCGCGGACGCTGGTCTCTCTCTCGGAAACCTTGGCGCCGCGCTCAGCTCGACTGTCTTTGCCCTCGGGAAGGGCAAGGCTTTGGCGTCATGGCTTCCTGGGCTCGGCGGCCGTGGCGCGCTCAGCGGGCGAGCGTCCCCTGGTGGACCCCGAGGTGGTGCCGCGCCCACCGGTTCCCCAAGGAGGTGGCATGGCGCGCACGCTCGTCACGATGGCCTCCTTGAGCTGCCGCGCCGCCGCGGTGAGATAGCCCTCGCCTCGATGCACCAGTGCCACCTGGCGCTTCAGGCCGCTCTTCCCCAGCGGCACCACGTCGAACCCGCGCGACTGCGGCGCCCGCGTCATCAGCTCCGGCACCAGGGCCACACCCAGACCGCGCTCCACCATGCGCCGCATGGCCTCCGCGTTGTCGGTCTCCAGCACCACCTTGGGTGTCACGCCGCGCGCCTCGCACTCCGCCTCCATCGCGCGTGTCCCCGACATGCTCGGGATGACAATCCAGGTCTCGTCCAACGCATCCGCCAGCGACACCGGGCGCGTGCTCTTCGTGAGCCGATGTCCGCGCGGCACGGCCAGCACCACGCTTTCCTCCCACAACTTCTGCACCACCAGGTCCGTGTGCCGCACCGGCAGACTCAGGATGGCCAGGTCCAGCGTGCCGCGCGCCACCCCGTCCTCCATCGACGCCGCGGAGCCCTCGCTGAGCCGGGGCCGCACCTCCGGATACGCACGCACGAACGCCGGGATGATGTCCGGCATCAGGTACGCCCCCACCGTGTGCAGCGTGGCGAGCAACACCGGCCCACGCGGCGTGTTCGACAGCCGCCCCAGCTCGGACGTCCCCGCCGCCAGCGCATCCAGCGCGCGCTGGGCATGCGGCAGGAATCGCTCTCCCGCATCCGTCAGCACCGCGCCTCCTGGTGTGCGGACGAGCAGGCGCGTGCCCAGCTCCGACTCCAGGGATTGGAGCTGCCGAGACAAGCCCGACTGGGACAAGCCCAGGCCCCGGGCCGCCTGGGACAGGCGGCCTTCCTGGACCACGCGGAGGAAGGCCTGGAGCTGTTCTTGGGTCATGCGGGTTCCGCATGAAGACTATGCGGAAGTTGCGATTTTCGCATGGCCTGTCTCCGGTTACACGTAAGCGATGGAAGGAAGCGGTCTATCGGTGGCGCCGGTGTCTTCCGCCCAGCCCGGCGCGGCGAGGCGGATGGCGACGGGCGCGGTGCTGCTGGCCCTGGTGGTCAGCGCCTTCGAGGGCACGGTCGTCACCAGCGCCATGCCCACCATCACCCGCGAGCTGGGAGGACAGCACCTCTACTCGTGGGTCTTCTCCGCCTTCCTCTTCGCGTCCACCGTGGGCGTGCTCATCTCCGGGAAGCTGGCGGACCGCATCGGCCGCAAGCCCGTCTTCTTCACCGGCATGGGCCTGTTCCTCGTCGGCTCCGCGCTGTGCGGGCTGTCGCAGTCGGTGGAGGCCCTCATCGCCTTCCGCGTGGTGCAGGGCCTGGGCGCGGGAGCCCTCCAGCCCACCACGCTGACCATCAGCGCGGACCTCTACACCTTGCGCGAGCGCGCCACCGTCCAGGGCCTCTTCACGGGCGCCTGGGGCGCGGGCAACGCCGTGGGCCCGCTCATCGGCGGCTGGCTCGTCATGAATGCCTCGTGGCGGTGGGTGTTCCTCGTCAACGTGCCTGTCGGGGTGTTCGCCGCGCTGTTGCTCTCCTTCTCCTACCGGGACCCGCCGCGGCGCGCGGACGTGAAGCTGGACCGGTGGGGCCCGTTGCTCGCGGGCTCGTCGGCGGCGCTGCTCCTGTTCTCGCTGGAGCCCGGGGACACCTGGCTTCGGGTGCTGTGTGTGCTCGGCGCCGTGGCGGTGGCCGTGGGGCTGGTGCTCCAGCAGCGCCAGTCGCGAGCGCCCCTGTTGCCCATCGAACTCGTGAAGGACCGCACGGTGCTCAGCGGCGTGGCCGGAGGCATCGCGGGGGGCGCGCTGCTCTACAGCATGGCCGCGTGGGTGCCCCTGTGGATGACGGAGCACGAGGGGAAGACGCCCATCGTCGCGGGGCTGACGCTCCTGCCCATGTTGCTGGGGTGGTCGGTGGGCTCCACCTTCGGCGTGAAGCTGCTGGTGCGCGGCGGCATGCGGCTGAGCGCGGGCGTGGGCTTCGCGGTGGCCGCGACCGGCGCGGGCCTGTTGGCGCTCACCGCCGTGTACGACTGGGGGACGATGGCCGCGCTCGCCTCGCTCGCCGTGCTGGGCATGGGGCTGGGGCCCGCGGCGAGCACCTCGCTCATCGCTCCCCAGTCGCGCGTGGCCTGGCATCACCGAGGCATCATCACCAGCAGCCTCTACTCGACGCGGCTGCTGGGAGGCTCGCTGACGGTGGCGGCGCTGGCGCTCGCCCGAGGTCACTTCGCCACGCAGTTCGCCATCGCCGCGGCCCTCGCGGGGACGGTGGCGCTCCTCCTCGCGGTGGTCGCGCCTGGAAAGGTCCTGGGCGAGACCTGAGCGTCCCCGCGCGGCCCGGGTGTGAAGCGTGTGCAGCCCCCGCTCCATGTTGTGCCACGTGCTGCACACGACGCGTCCTGCCTTGCGTGCAACCCCGCGAGATGCCGTCGACCTGGAGACTGGCCGCTTCCCTGCAATCGAGCCCTCCGTTCGCGACACCGTCGCGGGGAGGACATCGATGGCCGAGACGATGGAGAAGTGGGACGTGAAGGTGCTGGGAGGGCTGGGCGCGGGGCTGCTGGCCCTGGCCGGCATCTTCCTCTGGCGGGACCTGCGGTTGGACAAGGAGGTGCTCCTCGTCCTCGCGGCGACGGGCGTGCTGGTGCTGGCGTTCTTCGAGCTCCCAGGCCCCTGGCGTCTCGCCGCTCCCGTCGCGGTGCTGTCGCTCTCCGGACTGGGGGGCCTCTGGTACGCGGCGACTCGCCACCCGCTGCTGCTGGTGGGGCTCGCGCTGATGTTCGCCGCGTCCGTCGTCGCGCTCGTGCGGGCTCCGCGCCATGACGTGCTGCCTCCGGACCTGGCTCGGCATCGACTGGTCTGGTACGGCCTCACCTGCGCGACCATCGCGGCGTCGTGGGCCTTCTACTTTCACTTCCTCACGCTGGGCGTCGCGGAGGACCACGTGGCCCGCAGGCTGGTGCTCACGCTGGGCTGGCTGGTGGTGGGCGTGGTGATGGTCCTCTGGGGGCGCCAGCGCGGGGCCCTCTTCGTGCGCGACGCGGGCTTCTGCTTCGTGGCCATCGCGGTGGGCAAGGCGCTGGGCTACGACACCGTCAACCTCGACGGCACGCTGCGCGTGGCGGGGCTCGCGGCCGCTGGACTGCTGATGCTGGGCGGGGCGGCGCTCACGTCACGCTCCACCTCGGCGTCGACGCGGAGCACCTGACATGAGCGCCCTCCTCGCCTGGATGACCGCGGCGGTGCTGGCCCAGCCGGGGCCCTGTTGGACTCCTGAAGACCCCTCGCCCGGGTGGAAGCGCGTGGCGCTGCCCGACAAGGGCCTCGCGCTGGTGGCGCCCCACGACGTGGACCAGTTCCGCGCGGGAGAGCCCGTGCTCCTGCGCGAGTCGAGCCCCCGCACCTACGTGAGCGGCACGGCGACGAAGCTGGGGCGCATGGTGTTCACCTTCCAGTTCCCGCCGAACACCCGCCGTCTGGAGCTGGGCTTCGTCGAGCCCCTGCGCGGAGCCCAGGTGGATGTCACGGCCTACGTGGGCATGCGAGCCCTCCCACTCATGGACGAGAAGCGCATCCCGGGGCGGGAGCTCTCCCTCGAGTGGGGCGCCGAGGACGTCACCAGCGTGGTGGTGGAGGTGCATCACCACCTGCGCTCGAGGCCCGTGGTCTCCTCGTGGTGGACGACGCGCGATGCGTGGCCGGAGCAGGACCGCGCCATCGACGCGAGCTTCAAGGCTCCGCGCTCGCTCTACTTCTTCCATCCGGGAGGAGGCCGCGTGCTCCACCTGTGCCACCGGCCCGGTGTGTCCCTCCGGATGTCGCGCTGGCCCACGGCGGAGGAACGCCCCACCGCCGCGGGACTCACGCCTGTTCCTTGAGTGCCCAGGGCCACAGCTTCGAGAGCGCCGAGCGCAGCTCACCCGCGCCGGCGTAGCGGTCCTCGGGGCGCTTCTCCAGGAGCTTCAGGATGACCTGCTCGAAGGGCACCGGGAGGCTGGGGCGCAGCGTCGTCGGAGGCACCGGGGCCTGTTGGACGTGCAGGAACATCAGCGGCACGGGGTCGGTGTGGCGGAAGGGGAGCTGTCCGGTGCACAGCTCATAGGCCACCACGCCCAGCGCATACAGGTCCGTCGCGGGGGACAGCGGAGGGTTGCCCATCACCTGCTCGGGCGCCATGTACTCGGGCGTCCCGAGCACCGTGCCCTGCGCGGTGGTGCCCATGACGTGGAGGCTCTTGGCGAGCCCGAAGTCCATCAGCTTCAGCACCCCCGTGCGCGTGACGAAGAGGTTGGCGGGCTTCACGTCCCGGTGCAGCACGCCGCGCCCATGCGCGTGCTCCAGCGCGACGGCCGCGTGGGTGAGCCAGCGCAAGGTCTGGGCGAGCGTGGGCCGCTGCTCCAGCATCCGCTGTCGCAGGTCCACGCCGTCCAGCAACTCCACCGTGAGGAAGTGCCGGTCCCCATCCAGCCCCACGTCGTGGACGCGCAGGATGTTCACATGCTCCAGGGCGCGCGCGTGCTCCACCTCCTGGCGGAAGCGCGCCACCGTCGATGCATCCGCATGTGGTGTCGCCAGCACCTTGAGGGCCACGCGCTGGCCCAGGTGCAGGTCCAGCGCCTCGTACACCGTGGAGCTGCCCCCGGCGCCGAGCCAGCGCTCCACGCGATAGCGCTGAGCCACCACCTGTCCCGGCACCAGCCCGCGCACCGAGGCCACCGGTGGTGGCGCGGGCGTGGGAATGCCTTGCAGCAGGGTCCCATGGGGCGACACGGGCGTGACGGGGCGCAGCGTCTCCGCCAGGGACACGGGCGGGGGCGGCGGCGTCACGGGCGCGGGGCCCCAAGGGAGCTCGGTGGAGGGCACGGGAGGAGGTGTCCTCGCCACGGCCCGCACCTGCTCCTGCTGACCTCCTCCGAGGTACACCACCCCGGAGTCGTCTTCCGTCGAACCCACCGCTCCCTCCCTCGGCGTTGTCTGGTCCCGGGTCCCGTCGACTCAGGGGTCCAGCAGCGAGATGTGCGACGGCGCTCCCGCGCCTTCGATGTCCAGGTGCGGCGTGGGCAGGTTGTATTCCGCGGCGGCGCTGGTGGCCTCCACCATGATGGGGCCCGCGATTTCCGGCGGCTCGCCTTTGCACAGCACATCCACCACGTGCTCCACGGTCCACTTGCCCAGCCGGTTCACCACCAGGCGGTTGCCCTCGAAGGTGGAAGTGTCCGCCAGGTCCTCGCTCGCACCCAGCTTCACGTCCACCGAGTCACCCAGGTAGCCCCGCGCCAGCGCCAGCACGCGGTCCACCACCGAGTTCCACGCCTGGAGGTGGGTGCGGTCCTGCGCCTCGTCCATGATGTCCAGCCCGACCTGGAGCCGCTCCATCCGCTCCAGGAACTGGTGCACCAGGGGGCCTCGGATGACGCGCCCGTGCTGCGGGGCGATGATTTCGACAGCGGGCGTGAGCTTGCGGATGGTGGCCACCGCGCGTGCGAGGGCCGCGTTGACCGGCATGTAGATTTGATGGAACGCGCGGATGCCCGCCCAGTCGGACTCCTCCGCCCACAGGCCGCGTGCGTTCGCGTCGGTGAGGCCGCCGAACAGGTCACCCGTGAAGAGCACCCGCGTCTGCGGGTCATAGAGCATCACCGCGCCCCGGAAGTGGCAGAACGGCGAGGGCACCGGCAGGAGCTTGTGTCCCGTGGGCACGCTCAGCCCTTGCGCGAACTTCTCCGTGGGGATGAAGCGGTTGCGCGGCAGGTTCTGGTGGACGATGAGCCGCCAGGTGTCCTCCGAGCACAGCAGGCCCGCGCGGGGCGCGTAGCGCGCGGAGATGATGCTCGCCGACGAGCCCACGTCCGGGTCCTGGTGGTTGATGAACAGGGCGGACAGCCGCTCCATGCCGCCAATCAACGACGTCACCTTGGTGTGGATGGTGGAGAAGTCGCTGCTGGAGCCCGGGTCGATGAGGAGGTTGAACTCCGAGGACCGCTGCGTCTTCGCATCCGTGCCACGAAAGTGCCGCAGGTAGGGATTGGCGTAGAAGATGTTGCCGGGCTCCCGCTTGCCCACCCAGAACGTCTCCGGGGCGATCTCCACGGGGACAATGCGGAGGTCATTGCTCGAGCCCGGGGCGGGGATGTCGTTGCTGCTCATGACGCGGAATTCCTTCACGGTGAAGTGATGCCCGCGTCACAAAGCAAGGGCCGCGCCGGGCCGCGTGTTCCCTCGGAGGGCAGGGCTCCAGGCCCCAGGGCCCGCGCAAGTCCTGCGCGCGGCGGGTGGGGTGTGCAGTTCCTGCGCGCGCACGGCTCACTCGAGGTGGGGGCAAGCGACCTCTCGGGATTCGCTGCGGGAGCCCGTGGGCCCATGGCACACTGCCGGGGCCACTCCTACCCACCACCATGCCCGACGCCGCCATCCTCACTGCCTGGGGTCTTCCCGGACTCTTTCTCGTCGCGATGCTCGCGGGCTCGGTGGTGCCCATTCCCTCGGAGGCGCTGCTGGCGGCGCTCATCTACGGCGGCGCGCCGCCGGTGCTGGCCACGAGCGTGGCGACGGTGGGCAACGTGGTGGGAGCCCTGTCGCTCTACCTGCTGGGGAAGTGGGTGTCGCGGGGCGGAGGAGGCGCGCTGGGCCGCTGGTACGCGCGCCGCCGCGCCAGCGAGGGGCCCCGGATGGAGCGGGTCGAGGCACGCCTGCGCACCTGGGGCGCCCCCGCGCTCCTGATGTCGTGGCTGCCCATCGTCGGGGATGCGTTCGTCATCGCCGGAGGCGTGGTGGGAGTGCGCCCGCTGCCCTTCGTCGTGTTCGTCACAGCGGGCAAGGGATTGCGTTATCTGTTCGTCGCTCTCTCCACCGCCGCGTCGCTGTAGGACGGCGCGTCATGTTTCAGTCTTGTTTCAAGCGCCGTTCCTGTCAGAGAGCCGGGTAGATTGACGCGGTGGCTCCGGAGGCGGCTTGCCCGGACCACCCGTTCAGCAGTCGTTGCCGACCCTCAACCGCTCTTCATCCAAGGGCAGGACCGGATTTCGTGCGAAACAACTGTACTGGAGTCACTCGGATGCTGTCGTCATGGCGTCACTGGCTGGTGGTGTTCTTCCTGGGGCTCGCCGCGTGTGGCGAGGGTGTGGAGCCCCAGACGGACGACGCGCTGAGCGAGCGTCAGGATTCACTGGCGCCCGTGCGCCTGCGTTTGATGGCGGCCAACATCACCAGCGGCAATGGCCAGGACTACAGCCTGGGTCACGGTACCCGCATCTTCCAGGGCACGGACCCGGACGTGGTGATGATTCAGGAGTTCAACTACGGCTCGAACTCCGCCACGGACATCCGTGCCTTCGTGGACACGGCGTTCGGCCCGCAGTTCGCGTACTACCGGGAGGGCGGGGCGCAGATTCCCAACGGCATCATCAGCCGCTATCCCATCATCGCCTCGGGCGAGTGGGATGACGCGCAGGTGTCCAACCGGGACTTCGCGTGGGCGCGCATCGACATCCCCGGGCCCAAGGACCTGTGGGCGGTGAGCGTGCACCTGCTGACGGCCAGCTCCAGCGTGCGCAACACGGAGTCCGCGGCCCTGGTGTCGTTCATCCAGAGCAACGTCCCGGCCGGCGACTACCTGGTCATCGGTGGCGACCTCAACACCGACAGCCGCTCCGAGGCGAGCTTCTCCACCCTGTCGCAGGTGGTGACCACCGCCGCGCCGTACCCCGCCGACAAGAATGGCAACACCAACACCAACGCCAGCCGCGCCAAGCCGTATGACCACGTGCTGGTGGACACGGACCTGCGCCAGGTCCAGACGTCGGTGGTCATCGGCGGCAGCACCTTCTCCTCGGGCCTGGTGGTGGACACGCGCGTGTACACGCCCATCTCCGAGCTGTCCCCCGCGCTCGCGAGCGACAGCGGCGCCGCCAGCATGCAGCACATGGGCATCATCAAGGACTTCCTCATCCCCGGGGACGCGCCTGTGTCCACCGTGACGGTGACGTCGCCCAACGGCGGCGAGAGCTGGACGGCGAGCAGCGCGCGCTCCATCACCTGGACGTCGGCGAACGTGACGAACGTGAAGGTGGAGTACACGCTGGATGGCAGCACCTGGACGGTGCTGTCGGCGAGCACGCCGGCCTCCGCGGGCAGCCTCGCGTGGACGCTGCCGTCGTCCCAGAGCACGCAGGCCCGGGTGCGCGTGACGGACACGGCGTCCGCCAGCATCACGGACACCAGCGATGGCGCCTTCGCCATCACCACGACGGGCGGCGGCACGGGCAGCCTCATCATCAACGAGGTGCTGGTGAACGAGCTGGGCTCGGACGTCGCGGGTGAGTTCGTGGAGCTGGTGAACACGGGCTCGGCGGCCGTGAGCGTGGGCGGCTGGACGGTGTGGGACTCCGGGACGATGCGCCACACCTTCCCCGCGGGCACCACGGTGCCGGCCGGGGGCGTGGTGGTGGTGTTCGGCGCGGCGGCGGGGATTCCCTCGGGCACGCCGGGCGCGGTGGCCTGCTCGACGGGCACGCTGAGCCTGACGAACGGCGGCGACACCGTGTCGGTGCGCAACGCGTCCGGCACCATCGTGGACTCCGTGGTGCTGCCGTCGACGCTGACGGGCACGGATGGCGTCTCCGCGAACCGCAGCCCGGACCTGGGCACGGGCAGCACCTTCGTGCTGCACACCACCCTGTCCACCCAGACGACGTCGCCGGGCCGCCGCGCGAACGGCTCGCCGTTCTGACGCGTCCCCTCCCGGCAGGGACCTCCGGTCGCCCTCAGTGACGCTCGGGGGCGGTCGACGGGCCGGGGCTCGTGCCTTTCGTGGCGAGCCCCGGGCCGTCCGGCTCTCGGCGCGTGTGGGGGCCGGGGGTGGAGGGGCTGTCGGGGTCCGGGTGGTTGCGGCCGTAGTCGCGCTCGTGGATGCGCACCAGGGCCAGGAAGAAGGCGACGATGAGCGGGCCCAGCAGCAGGCCCACCGTGCCGAACGCCGCCAGGCCTCCGAGCAGCGAGAAGAAGACGATGGCCCCGTGCTGGTGCATGCCGCGCTTGGCGAGCAGCGGCTTGACGATGTTGTCCACCAGGCCCACCACCACCGTGCCCCAGATGGCCAGGAAGAGCGCGGCCCAGGGGTGTCCGCTGAAGAACATCAACGCCGCGGCCACCAGCACGACGACGGCGGCGCCGACGGCGGGGATGAGCGCGAGGAAGAAGGTGACGCCCGCGAAGAACAGCGGCGCGGGCACCCGGGCGATGAGGAAGCCGATGAGCGCGGCCAGGGCCTGCACCCCCGCGGTGGCCAGCGAGGAGAACAGCACCGCGCCGGACACGCTGCGGAACTCGCGCATGATCTCCAGCGTCTCCCCGGGCCGCAGCGGGGACACGCTCTCCAGCCACTCCACCAGCTCCTTCCCGTCCGTGAGGAAGAAGAAGAGGGCGATGAGCATCATCACCGTCTGGAAGGCGATGGAGCCCGTCGCCGCCACGGCCCCCGTCACGGCGCGCGCCGCCGTCGCGCTCTGACTGCTGACCTGCTGCTGGAGCTTCTCGTCCAGGTGGACCTCTTCCACGGGCAGCCGCTTCAGCAGGCCCTCCACGCCCTGGCGCAAGGGGGCCGGAAGCTTCTGCACCAGTCCTTCCACGCCCTCCTGTTGCACCGTCCTGGTGACGAACTGCGCGCCGGAGGACACCTCGGCGACGATGAACGCGGTGAAGCCTCCCACCGGGATGAGCAGCGCGAGGATGACCGCCGTGCAGACGAGGCCCGCGGAGATGTTCTTCCGCCCGCGCAGCTTGCGGCTCAGCCAGCTGTACCCGCCGTAGAGCGCCCCCGCCAGCACCGCCGCCAGGAAGAAGGCCTTGGCGAAGGGCTGGACGACGAGGGCCAGGAGCACGAGGGACAGCAGGATGAGGCCGGTGAACACTCGCCGGGCGGTCTGCTCGGATGCCATGAGGGCCAAGCTAGGGATGGTTCGCCAGGAGGGAAGGGGGAGCAGGCCCCAGGCCCGCCCCTCAGGTCTCCGAAGGAGAAGACTTGGGCTCGGCCCCCAGGCGGCTAGAGTGCCGCGCCATGCCGCCTCTCGAATCGACCCAGTTCACCGCGTGGCTTCTCCAGGCGCTGTGCGCCGCCTTCCTCGCCATCCTCTTCCTCCAGTCCGGTGCGGACAAGGTGGTGGATTGGAAGGGCAACCTGGGCTGGCTCACGGGCCACTTCGCCAAGAGCCCCTTGAGGGGCGTGGTGCCGCTCATGCTCGGCGTCATCACCCTGATGGAGCTGGCCTCGGGCGCGCTCAGCGCCGTGGGCCTCGTGTCGCTCTTCGTCTCCGGCAGCGCGACCTGGGCCTTCTGGGGGGCGCTCGCGTCCGCCCTCTCGCTGGTGGGCCTCTTCTTCGGCCAGCGCATGGCCAAGGACTACGCGGGCGCGGGCGCGCTGGTGCCGTACTTCCTGCTGTCGCTCGTGGCCCTCTACGTCACGCGCATGTCCTGAGGGCCTCTGCGGCCCTCAGAGCACCTTGCGCGGGGGGACCAGGGCGTTGGCGGACAGGAGTCCGGCCACCAGCGCCACGGCCACCATCAGCATGTTGAAGGCCGTGTCCACGCCGGCCACGACGTCGCGCTCCAGCAGTGACGACAGGCTGCGGAAGCCCACGCTGCCGGGCACGAGCAGCATCAGTCCCGGCACGACGATGGTGACGGAGGGCTTGTTGCGCAGCCGCGCCAGCGTGTTGCCGCCGATGCCCAGCAGGACGGCGCCCACGAAGGCGCCGAGCTGGGGGCCCAACAGGCCCGAGCTCACCCGGGCCCCGAGGAACGCGAAGGTGCCCGCCGCGGCAATCCATCCCCAGTCGCGAGGCCGCGCGCGGAACAGCACGCCGATGGACACGCCCGCGACGGCCAGGGACACCGCCTGGGTCCAGGCGGGGAGCGGCGGGAGCGGCGGGACGACGGGCGGCGGCGGAAGCACCTCCGCGAGCCGGCTGCCCAGCGCGACGCCGAAGCCCAGTTGCAGGAAGACGACGGCGGCGCCGGTGAGGCGCGAGGTCCCGGAGATGAGGTGGCGCGTCGCCAGCTCGTTGAGGGCCACCGTCAGCGTGAGGCCGGGCAGGAGGACGATGAGGCCCGCCAGCGTGGCGACCTGAATCGACATCGTGCCCAGGAAGCTCGCGGCGAGGACGGCGAGCGACGAGGACAGGATGGCGGCCACGGGCTCCAGCACGCGCGCGGAGGAGGGCTGGCGCTGCGTCACCTCGCTCAGGATGCCGATGAGCAGGCTGCTCACCGTGGCGACCGCCATCTCCTTCAGCCCACCGCCGAAGAGACGGGCGCCGGCTCCTCCGGCCAGGGCCCAGCAGAGGACTTGGAGCACCGGCCCGAAGCGCGGCGGGCGGGCGAGGATGGCCTCCACGCGCAGCGCGCCCTCCGCGGGCGACAGGCGGGCGTGGATGACGTCATCGGCGAGCACGTCCAGCAGCGTGAGGCGCTCCAGGTCCATGTCCCCGGGCTCCACGCGGATGAGGCTGGTGCGCAGGGCTTCCGGCGGGCCGAAGGACGCGAAGAGGGACGTGGGGGTGGAGAAGAATCTCCCCTCGAGCCCCAGCCGGCCTGACACGCGCTTCATCAGGTCCTCCAGGCGGTGCGCGGGCGTGCCGTAGCGGTGGAGGGCTTCGGCCAGGCGCAGCGCGAAGGCGACGGAGGGGCCCGAGGGCGGCGCGTGGCGCTGGAGCGATTCGGCGATTTCAGGGGGGACAGCCACGAGGCCGCAATGGCAGAGGGCGGCGGGTGGAGTCAAATCGTGACATGCGGGTGTCCGCCTGTCCGCCGGGGGCTCCGTGGAGAAGCTCTCATTGGTTCTCCAATGTGAACATGGGATGTCGGGGTGGAGAGGCAAGGAGACGAGAGGATGGCGCGGAGGAGCAAGACGCCCCGATGGTTGGAGGCGGCGCGGCGGCGGGGCACGGAGGGCGTGCCCGAGGGAGGCCGGGCGGACTGGCTGGCGCGCGCCCTGGGGCGGGCAGGGGTGATGCCCCGGGCCTCCGCGGAGGCCGCCATCCGGGCGGGCCGCGTGGAGGTGGATGGACAGGTGGAGGTGGAGCCCTTCGCGCCGGTGGGGCCGGGGCGCGTGGTGCGCGTGGATGGGCGGGAGTGCTCCTTGGACGCACGGCCGTGGGTGCTGCTGTTCCACAAGCCGGCGGGGCCGGTGGTGCATGGCTCGGACCCGGAGGGCGTGGGCACGGTGTTCGAGCGGCTGCGCGCGGTGCTGCCGGAGTCACTCCAAGGCTACGAGTGGTACGCGGTGGGTCGGCTGGACCGGGACACCACCGGGTTGCTGTTGTTCACCAATGACGAGAGGTTCGTTCGTCATGGCACGGCTCCGGAGACACACCTGCCCAAGCGCTACGTGGCGCGGGTGGAGGGACGTCCGGGGGAGGTGGCGCTCCAGCGGCTCCGGGAGGGCGTGGCGCTGGAGGATGGGCTGACGCGTCCGGCGGAGGCTCGGCTGCGAGAGGTGGACGCGGTGGAGCTCACGCTGACGGAGGGACGGCACCATCAGGTGAAGCGGATGCTCGCCGCGGTGGGGCATCCGGTGGTGACGCTGCATCGTGAGGCGGTAGGGCGCGTGGCGCTGGACGTGGCCGAGGGGGCCTTTCGAGTGCTGCGCGACGAGGAGGTGGCGGAGGGGCTGGGGTTCCGCGTGGAGCAGGGCTCGGTCTGAGGCGTCACGGGCCGAAGCAGGACAGGACGGCCTCGAGGACCGCGGGCTCGCGTGGGTTGTTGAAGTGGCGGGCACCGGGGATGACTCGGACCTCGGCGCCCAGGTGCTCCTCCCAGAGCTGGCGGTTGCGCCGCCAGTCGGGCGTGAACGGGTCTCCGTCCGAGAGCAGGACGACGCAGCGGCCCAGCGCCGCGCGGACGCGAGTGAAGTCGATGGGCGTGTCCAACCAGGGCTGCAGTGCGTCCCATCGCCTGGCGACGTCGAACCAACCCGCGACGAGCACGGCGCCTTCCACGCGGTGGCCCTCCGAGAGCGTGGCGAGATAGCGGAGGATGGCCTGACACCCCACGCTGTGGCCGAGGAAGACCGTGGATGCGTCCGGCACGGGGCCGAGAGTTCGCGTGAGTGTGGAGACCCAGCCGTCGATGGTGGGCGCGCTGGGTTGGGGCATGTCCAGCGTGTGGACCGTGTCGAAGGGCGCGGGCGGTTGCAGCAGCCGCTCGGAGAGCCACGGGTAGAAGTCGGTGTTGGGGCGTCCATCCCAGCGATGGACGATGACGAGGGAGCGGCTCATCCTTCGCGCGCCGCCACGCGGAGCACATGGGCTCGCAGGTGCTCCGCCAGGGAGAGGCTGTCGGGCAGGTCACGTCCCAGCAACCGCGTGACGCCTGTCACCAGCACAGCGGAGTTGGTGAAGACGCAGGCCCGTGCCTCCGCGAGCCGCGCGAGTGGCAGGTCTTGCTCCACCACGGGCATGCCGTTGAGGTTGCCCGCGTCCAGGAGCACCTGGCGGATGATGCCGGGCAGGCAGGGCGCCTCGAGCGGCGGCGTGACGAGCTGGTCGTCGATGAGGGCGAACAGGTTCGCGGTGGGGAGCTCGCACGCGTGGCCTCGCTCGTTGGCCAGGAGCGGCATGCTCGCCATGAGGGTGTATTGGCGGAAGTAGGACAGGCCCTTGTGATTGGGCGTGGGCTCACCGTGGCGGTACGCCCCGAGCTCCGTCGAGTCCACCGCGCGGCCCTCTCGCTGGAGTCGCTCCGCATCCGGTGAAGGAGGCCGCAGGGTGAGCAGGAGCTTTCCATCGCTCGCGGCCAGCTTGCCCACGCCCGTGAAGCGAGGGCCGAGCGCGGCGTCGGCGTCCAGGCATCGGCGCAAGGTGTCTCGCACGGCCTCCTCACGCAGCAGCTCAGCGGGCGGAGCGCGGACCGCGGAGGGGAAGGCCGAGATGCTCGCGGAGAGCCGCGCCAGGTGCCGGGCGAGGAACAGCGGTGTCCCTTCGTCGATGCGGAACGTGGTGAAGAACCCCGCGCCGAAGAAGAAGCCCTGAGCGAAGTCGTGCAGGCGCACGTCCTCCCAGCGCGTCACTTCGCCATTCACCGCCACCGTGGAGAACATGGAGGCACCTTCAAGTCGCGAGGAAGTTGGCGAGGAGCCGAGGGCCGTGGATGGTGAGGAAGGACTCGGGATGGAACTGCACGCCCTCCAGTCCCGGCAGCTCCCGATGGCGCATGCCCATGATGAGCCCCTCATGCCATGCCGTCACTTCCAGGCAGTCCGGAAGGCTCTCACGGTCCACGACCAGCGAGTGATAGCGCGCGGCGGTGAACGGGTCTGGCAGCGCGCGGAAGACGCCTTGCCCCGAGTGGCGCACGTCCGCTGTCTTTCCATGCACCGGCAGGGGGGCTCGCACGACCTTCGCGCCGAAGACCTGCCCGAGGCACTGGTGTCCCAGACACACCCCGAGCAGCGGCACGCGTCCGCCGAAGGCGCGAATCACCTCCAGCGAGATGCCCGCGTCATCCGGTGTCCCAGGGCCTGGAGAGATGACGATGCGCTCGGGCTTGAGCGCTTCGATGTCCGCTACGGTGAGGGCGTCATTGCGGACCACCTTCATGCGCGCCCCCTGAGCTCCGAGCGCCTGGACGAGGTTGAAGGTGAACGAGTCGAAGTTGTCGATGAGGAGAATCATCGCGCCCCTCTGCTCGCGGAGAGCGCCAGCAGTTGCGAGCGCGCCTTGTTGAGCGTCTCCTTGTATTCCTGCCGTGCCTGCGAGTCGTGGACGATGCCTCCGCCCACCTGCGCGTAGGCCCGGCCGTCCTTCACGAGCAGCGTGCGGATGACGATGTTCAGGTCCAGGTCCCCTGTGAACGACAGGTAGCCGAGGGAGCCCGTGTAGAGCCCGCGCGTCTGGGGCTCCAACTCGGAGATGAGCTGCATGGTGCGAATCTTCGGCACGCCCGTAATCGTCCCGCCGGGGAACAGCGCTCCCACGACGTCGAGGGGCTCGACTCCCGGAGCAAGCTGTCCTGTCACCTCCGACTCGATGTGCAGGACGTGGGCGTACTCGACAATCTCCATCAGCTTAACCACCTCGACGGTGCCGTAGGCACAGACGCGTCCCAGGTCATTGCGCTCCAGGTCGACGAGCATCGCGTGCTCGGCGCGCTCCTTCTCGCTGGTGCGCAATTCTTGGACGAACCGGGCCTCCTCCTCGGCGGTCCCCCTGCGACGCGTCCCCGCGATGGGGCGGGTGATGGCGCGCCCCTGCTCCACCCGGACGAGCCGCTCCGGGGAGGCGCTCACGACCTGGAAGCCATCCCCTTCGAGATAGCTGGCGAAGTGAACGGGGTTCGTGGCGGACAGCGTCTCGTAGAGGGCCAGGGACTCGCCAGGGAAGTCCACCTCCAGCCGCTGCGAGAGATTGACCTGATACGTGTCTCCCGCGCGGATGTACTCACGCACGCGCTCCACCGCGTCCAGGTAGTCCGGCGGGGTGAAGTTGGAGCGCGCTTCGGCGAGGGGCGTGCTCGGGTCTGGCGGCGCGGGAGGCGGCGTGGCGACGGCTTGGCGCACTTGGGCTTCGAGTGCATCCAGTCGTCGCCGCGCATCCGCCCAGTCATCGCCCGTGGCGATGGCGAGCACGTGGCCTTCGAGGTGGTCCACCGCGAGGAAGGTGTCCACGAAGGACAGGGCGATGTCCGGCAGCTTCAGGTCGTCGCGAGGATGACGAGGCAGTGACTCGAAGTAGTGGAGCGCCTCGTAGGCGAAGAAGCCCACGGCGCCGCCGAGGAACAAAGGCAGTCCGGGCTGACTGACACCGCGCCACTTCCTGAGCAGCGCGCGGAGTGTCTCCA
The DNA here is from genome assembly GCF_000331735.1 of Myxococcus stipitatus DSM 14675. Taxonomy (GTDB): domain Bacteria; phylum Myxococcota; class Myxococcia; order Myxococcales; family Myxococcaceae; genus Myxococcus; species Myxococcus stipitatus. Next base: position 2,109,363 of record NC_020126.1, read on the forward strand.
GCGGAGTGCCGGGCTGGAGCACGTCATCGACGAAGCACTGGTCGCCCTTGGCGGAGAAGCGCAGGAAGGGCTCGGCGCCCACGAACGAGTAGCGCCCCTCCGCGCTCACGCGCGTGCTCTCCAGCAGGAACCGGTGCTCGGGCGGCAGGGCCCGCAGCAGGTCCACGGGCCGGAGGGCACCAGGCTCCAGCCGTCGATACACGGGGACCTGGTTGAAGCCCTGGGCCACGAGCGCATCGAAGCGCTCGCGGTCCAACGGAGGAGGAAGCGGCCGGGTGCTCATTCCGACGCGCTTCCTAGCAGGAACTCGACCCGCCCGTTCAGCTCATGGCGTGTCCGACCCCGACTGCTTCCGGCTGAGCCGGGCGAGCTCGAGAATCTGGTCCTCGGGGAGCTGCGTCGTCTTGAAGACGGAGCAGTCCGCCTTGAGCTGCTGGACGCGGCCGTCGCTCAGCACGTGGAACTGCCCTGGCTTCTGACCCGGAAGTCGAGCATCGGCGTCGACGCGACTATCGGCGAAGAGCGAGCGGACCCGCTTCAGCGCGTTCTCCTCCTTGATCTTCCCCACGAACCAGGACTGCACGTTTTCGCGGCACTTGTAGTCGAAGTCGCCAGGGCTCTGGGTCGCGAGCATCACACCCACGCCCGCGGAGCGCGCTCGCCTGAGCAGACTCTCCATGGGCTCCTTGGTCGCGGGCTTGCTCGTCGCGGGCAGGTACATGTCCGCCTCGTCGAAGAGGAGCACGGCCTGGAGCTTCGAGGACGGGTGCTGGCTGGCCCAGCGCAGCGTCTCCAAGAGGAGCTGGGACACCCAGAAGAGGATGCGCGAGTTGTCCCCCAGGAACTTGGTGCTGATGATGCTCAGCCGCGTGCGCCCAGGGACTCCGTGCACGCCGCGTCCGAGCAGCTCGTCCAGGTCGAGCCGCTCTCCGCCCGTAGACAGCATCGTGCGCAGGTTGATGCGCAGCACGCTGAGGTCCTGGGCGAGCTTGGCGAAGGTCCTGGTGGGGATGCCGTCCGTGGCCTCCAGGAGCGCCGGGTCCTGCGCGATGATGAACTGCTGGAGCAGCTCCAGCGTGACTTCCTTGCCCAGGGATTGATTCATCAACAAGCGGAGCGCCTGGGCGAGGACGGCCTTCGCGGCCTTGTCGTTGGGACTGGTCCGGTAGTCGAGCATCCCCGCGATGGCATCCGCCGCTTGCTGGATGGACTGGTCGCGGTCCTCGGCGGGCAGGGACTCGAGTCCATGGGGCACGACGGGAATCGCCAGGGGTCTGCCGTCCGAGCGGCCCGGGGTGTAGAGCGCCACGTCCACGCGCTCGCGGAGCAGGCGCCGCCGCTCGCGCAAGGCCGCGTCTTCCAGGGGCTCGGCCCAGGACTCCGCGCGGGCGTAGGTGGCGAGGTCTCCCTTCCTGTCGATGAGGATGACGGGGATGCCACGCAGCAGGAGTTGTTCCAGGATGTTGAGCGCGAGCGTCGTCTTCCCGCTGCCCGTGCCGCCCAGGAAGGCGCTGTGACGCGTCAGGTCCGAGGGCTCCAACGAGATGGGCTGTGAGAGCAGTCCTTCCGAGCTCCCGAGCTTCAGCGCGCCCGTGAGGACCTCGGAGGGAATCGGAGTCCCCGACGCGGGCGTGCTGCGAGGCCGGGGCTTGAGCCCCCCAGGGACGGCCGCTGGCGGGGGGACACGAGGCTCTTGTTCCGGCAGGAGCTGGCCCGCCGGTTCGAGGTGGAACGGCCCGAGGTCCGCATCGTTGTTCGCCAGGCCCGCGTTCGGTGCGGGAGTGTCGGCGCGGGCGACTCGGAGCGGCACGGGCGTGGGCGCGACCGGGGGCACAGGTGTTGGTGCCACCAGGGAACCCGGCTCGCGCGGTGGGACGGGCAAGGCTCGGCCGAAGGGCGTCGTGGCGGCGTCATTGAACATCTGCGTCTGCCCTCCTGCCGTGAGGCCATTCCGAGGCGAGGCTCGAGGTTGGAAGCCAGTCGCTTCCACGGGCCTCGGAGGTTGAGGCTTGGGGCTCGAGGTCCCCGCGGCAGCCGGGCGCCCGAGTCGCTCCAGGCCGAGGATGTCCCCCATGGACTTGAGTCGGGTGATGGGGCGGGCCGAGCGGCTCCACGCGGCGAAGGAGGGCTGCCCGACATGCAGCGCGCGGAAGTCGCGCATGGCGACCAGGTCCCTCAGCTCGCTGTCTCCGAGGACGACCCTGCGCCCGCCCTGCCGGACGAGCTTGCCCAACTGGTCCGAGACGATGGTCCCTGTGGAGGATGGAAAGTCGGAGGTCCGGATGAGGACGGGTGTGCTGCCCGCGGCGGCCTTGAGCGCATCGGCCATCTGTCGGCCGAGACCTCCGCCCTTCGAGCTGCGGTCACAGAGCGCGAGGACGAACTTGTTGCCGGACGGGTGCTCTCCGATGTCGAGCAGGTCGTTTCCATTGCGAGGCTTCACCGTGAATCGCGGCGAGCCGCCGAGCTCCTCGCTGCTCATCTCGACCGCCCAGGCGACCAGGGCGGAGATGTCGGAGGCGTCCTCGGGGAGCTTCTCCTTGTAGGCGGCGCGGAAGTCGGTCCAGGCCTGCTCGAGGTCGATTCCCGCGCCAGGAGGCTGCGTCCCGACGGCTGGGCCTCGGGTGGGGTGGGGGAGCGGGAAGGTGTCGGGCAGGAGTTGCTGCTCGATGGCGCGCTCGCGGTAGCGGCGGCACTCGTTGAGGACGTCGCGGGCGCGCTGTCCGCCCAGGGCATCGAAGCCCTTGGCGGGGATGGGATAGGTCGGGTCGGTGGGGTCGAAGGCCACGTCGCGCTGTTCATAGAGGTAGCGCAGGCGACGGGCGGCGATGTCTCGCGCGGTGTCCGCGGTGACGGTGCGCTCCAGCATCACGGGCTCTGGGTCGTTCTCGATGCGGTCGACCATGGAGCGCGTGAGCAGGGGCCGCATCTTCTCCCAGTAGTCGGACAGGCAGCACACGACGACCACGGCACGAGGCACCTTGCCCGCGATGGCGGCCAGCGTGGCGATGGCTCGGCGGAACGAGCTCTCCATCTGCGGACGCTGCTCGAAGTCGCTGATGTCCTCGACCTGGTCCACGCACAGCACCAGCGCGTGGTCCAGCGCACCCATGAGGCGGCCGAGCTGCTCCACCATGCGTGCGGCGCTGTCATCCGAGGTGCGGGGGACGAGCTCGCCGATGACCTTCCGGTCCTCGGGGGCGATGTCCTCGCAGCGCAGCCAGTTGAAGAGGCGGCGGTTGATGCGCGGGTCTCTGCGCTGGAAGTAGATGAGCGCGCGGAGCAGGTCCACCTCGACATTGCGGAAGCGAGGGTCCGCGAGGAGCTCGTCCGCGACGGCTCGGACGGTGCCGTGCAGCTCGTCGTCCTCCAGGATTTTCTGCTCGTGCTCGATGAGCGGCGCGAAGAGGCTGGTGCACTGGGCCATCAGCAGGTTGGACAGGTGCATCAGCCCGCTGTCGTCGCCCTGGGCCACGTCGTACGGGTGGTCCAGCGAGTCGATGAGGTTGGAGAGGAGATAGCGGTCGTAGTGCGTCGCATCGACTGTCATCGGCATGTAGCCGGTGAAGCCGCACTGCTGCCCGTGGGCGAGGTTGCGGAAGGCTCGCACGAGGTGCGTCTTGCCGCAGCCGGACTCGCCCAGGAGGAGCAGCAGCTTTCCTGTGTCGGGCGGCGGGGACGTGGTGGCGCGGCCCAGCAGGCGCGTGAAGGCGCGGCGGGCGGGGGCGCTGAGGGTCTCCACGTCGAACGGGTCCGGTTGCCAGAGGTACTGGCCCTGCTGGACGCCGCTGAAGACTTCACCACCGTCGGAGAGGAAGACCTCGAGTCGAGGGTCGCTGGACATGCACGCTCCTGAAGAGGGCGAATCAGATGACGACGAAGTGGAAGCTGGCGCCGAGTGAGCGCACCTCGGACTCGGCGACGTCCGTGGGGTTCATGGCGGAGACGAGGTCGGCGCGAGTCAGGGAGAGCTTCTGGGTGCGGTTGGCTTCGAGGAGCGCGGCGTCGAAGGCTTCTCGGCTGCTCCACTCGGGCTGGAGGGCCTTCCAGACGTGGGAGATGAACACCTTGTCGCGGCCGAAGCGCCCGGTGGGGAGGGCTCGGGCCACGGAGAGGACGCGCTCGGCGAAGTCCACGGTGGGCGGAGGCGCGAGGTCTCGCGCGGGGGCAGGGGCCGCGGTGAAGGCCCAGTCACGCAGGAGCGTCTGTCGCAGGGCCTCCGCGTCCGTGCGCGAGGCCCCCGCCGCGCGTGCCGCGAGCTGTTCAACGGCCTTGCGCGGGTCCTTCACCTCGGACTCGAGCAACTGGCCGAGGAGGTGTGCCTGGACGGCGCGGAGCGAGAAGGGCTTCTGTGAGTCGACGCCGAGCTGCTTCCAGAGGAGCCGGTCTCGAAGTTGGGAGAGTGAGGGCGCCCCTTCGGCGACGGCGGGGTACTCCCGCGCGAGCACGGCGGCGCGCATGCCGTCTGCGTCGGAGAGGCGCTGGGCCACGGGCTTCGACAGCGGGAGGTCGAGACAGTGGGCGAGGAGGTAGGTGGCCTTGAGCTTCTTCCAGGTGAGACCCTTGGGGAGTTGCTCGACGCGGAGGAACTGGAGGACGCGCGAGGCTCCCGGGGGAGTGAGCTCCAGGGTAGCCTTGCCTTGGAGCTTCACGAGGCCTTCGCTCAACAGGGCCTCCAGCTCGGAGTCGAGGCGGGACTTCCACTCGGCGCGGCTGAGGCGGTGTTCGACGAAGGCGCGAAGGGTCTTCTCCAGGTCGGAGCGGGTGCCTCGGCGTTGGGGGCGAGGGGCGAGCCAGGTGAGGATGAGTCCCGCCAATCGATTGTCAGGAGTGTCCATGTGATGTCCTTTGCGCGGAGGCTTCTGCTCGCCGGGCGGCGATGAGCGATTCGAGGGTCTTCAGGATTTCTTCGTACCGAGGCACGACGTCCTCTTCGAGGTAGCGGACCACCCAGTAGCCCGCGCGTTGGAGGGCGAGGTCCTTGCGTCTGTCGCGGCGGAAGCGTTCGGGTTCGAGGAAGTGGTGGTAGCCGTCGATTTCGAGGGCGATGCGGAGCTCGCGACTGAGGAAGTCGACTTCCAGGGGGCGGCCGCCGTCGTGGAGGTCGACGGTGGCATTGAGGGTGAAGAGGCCCCGAGTGGCGGGGTGGTTCTGGAGGACCTTGTCGTAGAGGAAGCGCTCCGCCTTGCTGCGAGCGCGGGCCTCGTCCTTCTGGCGGCCGGCGGGCGTGCGCGGCTTCGCGCGGGATTTCACGCGCCCAGGCGTGGGCAGCTCGATGAGTCCCTCGCGCAGCATGGCGAGCGCATGGGAGTCCTTGATGCCCAGCGCTTCGGACAGGGACTCGGGAGAGAGCAGGCAGGCGATGTGGAGCGAAGGGGCGGCGGTGCAGAGGGCCGTAGCCGCGTGCAGGCTACGCGGGTCGGAAGGGATGACGCGGAGCTGGAGGGCGGGAGCGCGACCCGCGGGAATGAGCGGGAGGAGCGCATGGAGGCCCTGGGCAGGATTGTGAGCGATGTGCTCGAGGAATCCAGTGGGGAGGGTCGCTGGGGGAGGCGGGTGCTCGAGGAGCTGGCGGCACAATGCCCAGGCGGTGGGCTCGGAGCGAGGGGGCTCGAGTCGCTCGAAGAGGACGCGGCGCTCATGGAGCGTCTTTCCCTCGAAGTGAAGTTCGCGCGGGGAGAAGGCGCGCTGGGAGAGGATGACGAAGGCTTCCGCGTCACGGGGCAGGTTGCGTTCGTGTGCGAGCAGGGTGGCCCAGGCCGTGACTGCGGAGGAGGGGTCACAGCTGTTGGAAGAAGCGGCCTTCAGGCCGCTGCGATGAAGCCATTCATCCCAGAGGAGGAGTGCCTGTGTCTGGGGGCCGACGAGGACACTGAGGGTAGGGATTCTCTCCGCGCGTCGGCGAGCGTGCCGGTCCAGCGAGTCGAGGAGCACGGTATCCGCCTGTGACAGCAAGCCATACCCCCGCGCGCCCACGAGAGGGACGCGCCACGTGGGAGATCCTGTTCCGTGCGTCTCAATCCTGGCAAGCGAAAGAGGTTGCCTTTCATTCAATGGCGCACAACCCATGGAGATGGGGTCGGACACGACATCATGGATGGTCATGTCACGACGACGGCGCTTGAAACCAGGCGAGTGCCCAGGCGCGGCTGCGATTTCCCATCTCATGAATCCTTCAATCCCGCGGAGCAGGATGTTCCACTGTGAGGAAGGCTTCACGACAGGTGATGTTGCCTGCGTCTATCGACACCGGCCTGCTCGTGGAGGTGCTGGGCTGCAGCGCCCGGCGGTGCACGGGTACAGGTCATCCGGGTGTGATATCCCTGTGGGACTTCTCGAGCGGAGTCCATCGATGGCGCAATGTCTGAACCCTCGCTGCCCTGGGAAAAAACCGAATCTCAACTCGCCCCCTCGCGAGGCCATCGCAGGGAGGTGCGGGTACTGCGGGCACCGCCTTGACAGGATCCCTGCGCCCATCATGCCGACGCGCAGGGTGGACCCGCCCAGTGATTCCTTCGAGGCCGCCTTCCGCGCCTATCAGCGAGCCAACCCCAACATGCGGACGCCCATCGGACGGCGGATTGGCTCCCTGGACGTCTATCCGCTGATTCTGAAGGAGCTGAAGAAAGCCTTCGAGGCCGCGAAGCGCGACTTCATCCTCTATGGCAGCGCTGCTTTGTGGCTGGAGGGGTGCCCGCGTCCGGACCTCAGTCCCAGGCAGACCATCAAAGACCTCGACATGGGGACGTTCGCGGCCGACGCCAAGGAGACGGAGCAGGCCATCCTCAAGCTGGTTCGGGGGACCATCGCCGGCTCTGTGATTGACTGGGGCAACGTCAACCACGTCTTTACGTCCAACCAAGGCACCATGGAGTTCGTGGCCGCAGACGAAGGCGTGCAGTTCTCCTTCAGTCTCCAGAACCTCGAGGGCTGGTCGGCCCTCTCCAAGATATCCAAGCCCCGCCGCTTGCCGGGGACCCAGGTGAGAATCCTGGCCACTGGCCTCGAGTACATCGCCTCGGGCCTCGGTGGCGAGGGAGGCATGTTCGACCGGACCCTGTTTCGGAGCGACAAGACGCTCAAGATCCTCACCTACGCCTGCCTGTGTCTGGGTTATGAGGCGCTGAAGTCGCGAAACATCGTGCAGGAGTTCGTGAAGCGCTTCGCTGAAGCGGATGCGAACGAAATGAAGAAGCAGCTCAGCAACATCAGTGTCGACCGGCACAGCAAGAAGGCAACGGAGTTCCACGGGCAGACCAAACCACTCGTGGACAAGCTGGATTCGCTCAAGACGTTCCGGGCTCCGCTGACATTGTCCGACTCACAGCGGAAGGTGGAGACGGAGCTGGCCGAGTCCCTGGACTCCATCGTCAAGGCGCGACTGAGCCGGGATGAGCGCATGGCGCGCATCGAAGAGAATGTGAAGAAGAAGGTCGACACGCTCAAGAAGACAAAGCCCGAGAAATGGGAACCCAGCAAGGTGAGCTCCAGAGTCTGAACAAAGATGCGGGAAAGGAGGTGCAGGAGGAGAGCGACGAAAAGTCATACATGCTCATCAATGAGCTGTTGCTCGAAGACGCCCTCCGCATCTGGAAAGGAGAGGTGGGGACGGGCATCCTCATCTTCCTGTTGGACCAACTGGCCGTCGTGCACACCATCATCACGGGGTGTTCGTGGATTGAAGAAGAGCACCGTGCCCGGCTCATGGAGGGATACATGCAACTTCATTGGTTCATGCTGGTGGAGGTCGACCAGCGCGTGGAGCGCCCTCCGAGAGCGGTCACCCTCCCAGTCCCGCAGGTCGGCGAGCGAGTCCGAGTCGGCTACCATCTCAACTACGATGTGGTCGGCCGTGTCACGGCCGTCACGGGTAATGCCAATGCCCGCATCGTGAGGATTCGGGTCGAGGAGTGCTACGAGCCTGGGACCGCGACAAAGTTCCGCAGCGACCACACGGCCATCGTGCTCAACGAGGAGATGAGCTGGCAGGTCACTGCGAACCTGTTCAAGCCGCTCTGACGGAGCCCATTCCCTCCGTTCCTAGAGCACCCCACTCGAGACAGGAACCGGCGCCGCCTCGCGGTAGATGCGCAGTGTGTCCGCGACGCTGTGCTTGTATTCGAACCCCGTCGCCTCCAGGAACCGGCGGTTGTCCACGACGATGGGATAGCGCAGGTGGTCCAGCGCCCCCGTCGACAACTTGGGCAGCCCCGCCCTTCCCATCAGGAATGACAACACAGGCGCCGGCAACGGCACCACCGTGCGGCCCGTCTCCCTCACGATGACAGACAACGGAATCGGCGGCGGCCCCGCCACGTTGAAGATCGCCGCGCAACTGCTTCTCCAACGCCAGATGCAGCGCCGACACCACGTCCGCCTCCTGCAACACGTGGAACAGCGGGTCATACCCCAACACCAACGGCACCCGCCGACCCTTCAGGAACGTCGCCAACGTCCCCGTTCCCGGCTCCCCCAACGTGTACGGCAACCGCAACACCGCCGTCGTCACCGCCGGCAACCGCCACAACGCCGTCGCCGCATACAGGTCCGACGCCACCAGGTCCGCCAGCTCCGGAATGGCCTCCAAGGCCCGCGGGGGCTCGTCCTCGGAGTGGTACAGCGGCGAGTCCGGCGCCGCCCCGTAGAACGTGTGCCGACCCACGAACAACAGCTGCTTCACCCCGTGCGTCGCGCAGTGGTCGAACACCGCCTTCGTCCCGTCCAGGTTGATGCGCCCGCGCTCCGCACCCGGAACCGTGAACGCCGTCACCGTGGCCATGTGGACCACCGCCTCCGGTCGCCACCGACGGAACACGTCCTCCGCCGCGCGCTTGCGCACGTCGCCTCGGAAGACCTCGATGCCCTCCTCGCGCGCCGTCTCCCACGGACGCACGTCCACGCCCGCCACCTCGTGGCCCGCATGCTTCAACCGCAGCGCCAGCTTGCGCGCGATTCCTCCGGAGATACCCGGGATGAGCACCCTCATGGCAAGAGCTTCCTCGACAGCCCGCGGTGCTGACGCTCCGCCCGGCCGCGCTCGATGAGACCCGCGATGCGTTCCTTCACCTTCGCCACATACCCCTCGATGACGTGGTCCTCTTCGTCTCCCGTCCCATGGAAGACGAGCGGCTCGCCATAGTGAATCTCCAGCTGCACCGGCAGCGGCACCGGCAACAGGTAGGGCGTCAGCGGCACGTACGGAACCCCCAGCAGCTTGCCCAGCGCATACGCGTTGAACACCGTGGGAATCGCCGACCCGCCCCCCAGGAACGCGAACGGGATGATGGGCGAGCGCGTCTGCAACGCCAGCCGGATGAACCCCGTGCCGAAGTCCACCAGCGAGTACCGGTCCGGGAACAGCTTCGCCGTCCCGCGCGCCCCCTCCGGGAAGATCATCAACAGCCGGTCGTCCTCCAGGAGCCGCTTCGCGTGCTCGGGCAGCCCCGTGAACTGTCCCGTGCGGCTGGCCCACAGCGAGGACACCGGGAACTTGTGGAGGAATCGCTCCACCATCCCTTGCGCCAGGCGCGGCGGGTCCATCTCCAGCATCGTGGAGGTCAGCACCATGGCGCCGTCCACCGCCACGCCGCCGGAGTGGTTGCCCACCAGCATCCCTCGGCCCTTCTCGGGGATGTGCTGGATGCCGTGGCACTTCACCCGGAAGTAGTACCGGTAGATGAGCGCGAAGACCCGCAGCGCATCCCTCACGTGCTTCCGGGAGATTCCGTAAGGGTCTACGCCATACTCGTTGAACGGCAACGCCAGCCGGTCAACCCGCGCATCCAATCCATCGCTCAGGGCCACGGCGACGGACCGTAGCACCCTCCCGCCGCTTTCCGCGAAGGACGTTGGGCCCCATACTGCGGCGGCTCCCATGACTCCCCCTGAAGACCTCGCCATCGAGGTGAAGAACCTGGTCAAGCGCTTCGGCGACGTCGTGGCCGTGGACGGCATCGACCTGGACATCCGCCGCGGCGAATGCATGGGCCTGTTGGGCCCCAACGGCGCCGGCAAGACGACCACCGTCGAAATCCTCGAGGGCCTGCAAGAGCCCACCTCCGGCCAGGTGCGCATCCTCGGCCTGGACTGGAAGAAGAACGCCGTGGAGCTGCGCCGTCGCATGGGCCTGACGCTCCAGGAGACCCGGCTGGTGGACCAGCTCACCGTCGAGGAGACGGTGCGCCTGTTCGCCTCGTTCTATCCGCGCGCCCTTCCCGTCGAGGAGCTCATCGGCCTGGTGCAGCTTGGCGAGAAGCGTCATGCCCGCGTGGGGAAGCTGTCCGGCGGTCAGCGTCAACGGCTGGCCCTGGCGCTGGCCCTGGCGGGAGACCCCGACCTGCTGTTCCTCGACGAGCCGACCACGGGCCTGGACCCGCAGTCGCGCCGCGCGCTCTGGGACGTGGTGGCCGAGCTCAAGTCCCGCGGGCGCACCGTGGTGCTGACCACCCACTACATGGACGAGGCCGAGGTGCTCTGCGACCGGCTGGTCATCATCGACCGGGGGCGCGTCATCGCGCGGGGCACGCCGCCGGAAATCGTCGCCACGCTGGGCGCCGAGCAGGTCATCGAGCTGGTGGCGGAGCCCGCCCTGGACCTGGAGCGGCTCCGCCCGCTGCCCGCGGTGGTGTCCGCGCAGCGCCACGCGGACCGCATCTCCTTGCGCGTGAAGGAGCTGCACGTGGCGCTCCCCGCCGTGCTGCGAGAAGTGGAGGGGGTGGGCGTCCAGCTCCGGCACCTGTCGACGCACCGGCCCACGCTGGATGATGTCTTCCTGGGGCTGACGGGACGCTCGCTGCGCGAGGGGCTTGGGGAGGAGGCCGCGTGATGGGCTCTCTGGGACAGCTGATTCTGATGCGCCTGCGGGTGATGTACCGCCAGCCCGAGGTGATTGGGTGGACGTTCATCTTCCCCGTCATCACCACGTTGGTGCTGGGGCTCGCCTTCCGCAATGAGTCCCTGGCGCCGGTGCGAGTCGCCGTCGCGGACGGCCCGGGGGCCTCCGCGCTGCTGGCGCGGCTCAAGGACGTGCCGGAGCTGGAGACGCAGGCCGCGCCGAAGGAGGAGGCGAAGCGGCTGCTGGCCCGAGGTCGGGTGGCCCTGGTGCTCGTGCCGGGGACTCCGGCGCCCGAGGCCCTGGTGGACCCGAGCCAACCCGAAGGCCGCACGGCGCGGTTGCTCGTCTCCCAGGTGCTGGCGACCGAGTCCGGCGCGCCTCGCATCGAGGCGGTGAAGGCGACCCCCGTGGAGGAGCCGGGCAACCGCTACGTCGACTTCCTCATCCCGGGGCTCCTGGGCATGTCGTTGATGTCCACCAGCCTGTGGGCGCTGGCCATGCCGCTGGTGTCGATGCGCGGCGGGAAGCTGCTCAAGCGGCTGGCGGGGACACCCATGCCTCGCGCCCAGTTCTTCGTGTCGTTCATGCTCGCGCGCACGGCGTTCGCGGTGCTGGAGATTGCCTTCTACTGCGCGTTCGCGCGGTGGATGTTCGGCGTGCCCATGTTCGGCAGCTACCTGGGGCTGCTGGCCGTGGGGTTGCTCGGGTCGATGAGCTTCGCGTCCCTGGCGCTGCTCGTGGCCAGCCGGGTGCGCACCGACGAGGCCGTGGGCGGCCTCATCAACCTGGTCTCCATGCCGATGATGTTCGTGTCCGGCGTCTTCTTCGCGTCGCAGAACTTCCCCACGTGGATGCAGCCCTTCATCCAGGTGTTGCCGTTGACCGCGCTCAATGACTCGCTGCGCGCCATCATGTTGGAGGGCACGTCCGTGTGGGCGCTCGGTGCGCCCATGGCGGTGCTCGCGGGCTGGGCGCTCCTGCCCGTGCTCGGCGCGCTTCGTTGGTTCCGCTGGATGTGAGAAAGGCTCCATGTCCCAGGCTCCCTCGACCTCCTTCGTCCAGCACCTCAACTTCCTCGCGAGGGATGCGAGCAACGAGTCCGCCGCGCTCCAGGCCGCGGTCTCGCTGGGGCTCCTGAACCAGCTGGGCACGACCCCGGTGCCGCTGACGGAGCTGGCGCGGAGGCTCGCCGCCAACGTGCGAGGCGTCCGCTCGGTCATCGAGCCCCTGGTCGCGCTCGGCTTCGTGACGCTGGAGGTGGGACGCGGCTATGCGCTCCCGGAGTCCACCGCGGCCTTCCTGGCCGATGCGTCCTTCATGTCGAGGCTGAAGGCGAACCACGACGGGTGGCACGCGGTGGCGTTGCTTCCCCAGGCCGTGCGGACTGGCGCGGACGTGGAGGGGCGGGACGTGCTCGGGTGGTATCGCGCGCTGTTCCTCGAGCCCCAGGAGGCCGCGCCCAACACGCGCGCGGAGGACTTCTTCGACCGCGCGGCGCGCAACTTCGCGCGCACGCAAGCCCTGGTGACGGCGGCGGAGCTGGGCTTGCTCGAGCGGTGGGTGAAGGGGGTGGGTTCTCTCGAGGCGCTGGCGGAGGCGTCGGGTGTGCCAGCGCGGTCGCTCGAGGTGCTGGTGAAGGTGCTCGGGACGATGGGCATCGCCCGCGAGGCGGATGGCGCGTGGGCCTTCACGGAGGACGCTGCGAGGATGCTGGATGCGAACAGCCTCCCGTACTTCCAGCGCGCGCTGCCCGCCACCATGGCCTACTGGGAAGCGCTGGGGCACCTGGACGAAGCCGTGCGCGAGCAGCGCTTCCGGCTGGACTTGAGAGACCCTCAGACGGCGCGCCGCATCTACCAGGAGAACGCCTCCCGCATCTCGGGCATCTTCGCGTCCCACCTGCGCCTGAGCCGCAAGGCGGCGGAGCTGGTGCGCGGCATGCGCTCGCTCGCGGGCGCGCGGGTGCTGGACGTGGGGACGGGCTCGGGCGTGTGGGGCGCGGCCTTCGGGTTGGTGGACCCCTCCACGCACGTCACCTTCCTGGACTCGCCGCATGTGCTGGATGCCGTGCGTCCTCACCTGGCGAAGCTGAAGCTGGAGGCGCGCTCGCGGCTGTGGGAGGGCGACTGCCTCTCGGTGGACTACGGCGAGGCGGCGTACGACGTCATCCTGCTGCCGCAGATCATCCCCGCGCTGCCCTCCGAGTCCCTGCCCGGGTTCTTCGCGAAGCTGGCCCGCGCGCTGCGCCCCGGTGGCGTGTTGCTCATCTCGGGGTATCTCCTGACGGACCGCCGCGACGGGCCGCTCGACGCGCTCTACTTCGCGCTGCGGCGGTACGTGTCGAATGAAGGCGACGTGCTCTCGCTGCCGGAGTTCCGCGCGCTGCTGGACCCCGTGGGGCTCACCTCCGCGCGGGGCTTCGACATGCCCATCCAGCAGGTCGTCGTCGCCCACCGCGGCGAGCATCCCTGGCCCGCCGAGGCGACGCAGGCTCCTTCCTGAATCAGGCCGCGAGCCGGCTGGGGAGCGGCACGCCCGAGCGCGTCGCGAGAATCAGCTCCTGCGTCGGGAGCGGGAGGCAGACCGACGCCGTCAGCCCCACGTCCTTCAGGAGGTGGGCGTACTCGGAGGCGGACAGCAGGTCGCCCTCGTTGGTCATGAAGCGCCGCAGGCCGAAGTAGAGGTGCTCCAGGGGCCCGTCGCGGCGCTCGTTCAGCACGTACTCCGCGATGAGCAACACGCCGTCGGGCTTCAACGCGCGGGAGACCCGGGCGAAGAGTCCGGGCAGGCTCTCCGGCCTCAGCACGTTGAGCACCTGGGGCAGCACGATGACGTCGAACGCCTGCTCGCCGAAGTCGTGCGTGAGCAGGTCTCCGGGCCAGAAGCGCGCGCGCTCGGCGACCTTGAGGCGCTCCAGGTTGGTGCGTACCTGCTCCAGGACGACGTCCTGGTCGAAGTAGGTGACCTGGGTCGTCGGCGTGGCCCGCGCGAACGCCGCGCCCCACACCCCCGAGCCCGTGCCGATGTCCAACACCTGGGCGCGCTCCAGGGGGCGGACCTGCGCGAGCGTCTCGACGGCCTTGCGACCGAGCTGGAAGTGCGTGGCGAACACCGCGGTGATCTGCTGCGAGTTGTCCGCGTAGAAGCGCCGGCTCGTCTCCGGGTCCTTCAGGTCCAGGATGAAGTGCTCCGTGCGCACCGTCTCATCCAGCCGCCCCAGGGCCTCCCAGTAGCGCGACGACACGGAGAGCGCGCGGACCAGGTAGGCCAGCGCCTTGCCCTCCAGCAGGGGGCGCGCGTCCGCCGTGAGGTCCCAGACACCGGCCTCTTCGCGCACGAGCCCCAGCGTCGCCATCACCTCCAGCACCACACGCAGGCCCTCCACGCTCAGCTTCGTGGTCTCGCCAAGCCGCGTCAGGGATTGGGGGCCGGAGGCGAGCGCGTCCAGGACACCCAGCCGTCCGACGGTGATGAGCAACTGCGTGCGTGCGGCGCCTCGCGCGAAGCGGTCGAAGAAGTCCTCGGCCTCGGCCGAAGTGGAGACCTTGGTCGGGTCGAGGAACAACTCCCGGTAGTGCCCGAGGACGTCCCACGAGTCCGCGTCCTCCACCACGGGGCCTCCCTGTTGGAGCGCCTCGTCGAGCCGCCCCATCGGGTGCCACCAGGGGCGCTCCGCCTGGAGCCTCGCGTGGAATCCCGCGTCATCCAGGAGCGCGGCGATGGACGAGGACAGCGTGTAGCCCCGCGCGTCATCCATGCGCACCAGGCCCATGCAGAGCAGCAATTCCAGGAGCGCGCGGGTGCCGCGAACGGACGCACCGAGCTGGTGTGCGAGCGCCTCCACGGAGAGGGGCGCCGACGTGGGCTCTCTCGGGAGGGCCTGGAAGAGGCCGAGGCTCAGCGAGGCCCGGAGCAGCGCGGACTCGTTGGACGCATTGCGCGCCCAGATGTGGAGAGACTGCGCGAGGGAGGGGCTCGACGAGGTCGGCAAGGGGACTCTCCGGAGAGAGGGCAGCTTCATCCGCGAGGCGCTGTCACGCAACCCCGGGTGAGAAGCCTTGCCCTTCCCCAGGGGGCTTCTCTATCGTTCCCTCACCTTGATGCATGTCGAGCGCGCCCGCGGGTGACTCCCTGTGTCTTCAGGAGCGTCCACCGCAGTGGCTGCCGCGCGAGGAGCCTTCCGTGACATTTGTGTCGTTGGCTTTCCAGAGCGTCCGGGCCCGGCCCCGAAGTTGGGTGGTCGGCCTCCTCGCGGCGGGGAGCGCGACCCTGCTCACCCTGGGGTTCGCCTTCCTGGCGGGAGTCGAGGAGGGGACGCGGCACAGCCTCATCGAGAGCGGGACGGGGCACCTGCAGCTGTATCACTCCAAGTCTCGAGGTGTGCCCACGGTGGTGATGGACCACGGCGACGCGCCGGAGCTCCAGCCCCTGCCGGACTTCCCCGCCATCGAGGCGCGCCTGAAGGCCGTGGAGGGCGTGCGCGAGGTCGTCCCCATGGAGGTGGGGTGGAGCTCGGTGTTCCGAGGCAACTACCTGGATGAAAAGCTGGCGGTGGTGCGCGCGGTGGCGCGAGAGCCGGCCTCCGCGTCGCGCGATGCGCGGCTGGAGCGGCTGGCGTCGGAGCTGGAGCAGACGCTGAAGGACGTCGTGCGTGATGACGGCCGCCGGGCTGAGGCCTTCTCGTTCCTGGGGGAGGCGGAGGCGCGCGAGGACCAGCGGGCGCTGGAGGAGGTCGGGACGCCCGAGTTCTGGGCTCGCTTCCGCGCCGCGCCCCTGGAGGTGCTCGAGTACCTGGAGAACCGCGTCGCCCGGCAGGTGGGCGAGGGCGAGTCCACGGGCATGGAGTACCTGGCCTCGGACCTGGAGCAGTTTCCCCGAGCCTTCCCGCGCTTCGAGCTGGTGAGCGGAAGCCTGCCGCCTCCTGGACAGCGGGGCCTGCTGCTGGGGCAGGGGCTCTACGAGCAGTCCTTCAAGATTCCCGTCGCGGCGCTGCTCGACGAGGTCCAGCGCGAGCGGAAGGCGGGGGCCACCTTCGCCCAGGACGAGGCGCTGCGCACGCGGGCGGCGCGCTGCGTGGCGGAGCTGCCGGACCTCCTGGCGAGGCTCGACGCGGAGCGCGCTCGCGCCCTGGTGGTGGCGCTCTCGAAGCTCCTGGGACATGACGGCGCGCTGGACGTGCTGCTGCGCGAGTTCCTCACGCTGACCGACGAGAACTTCGACACGCGCTACGAGCAGTTCCAGCGGGAGCTGGCGCCGCTCTTGCCTTTGTATCGGGTCCGTCCTGGGGACACGTTGGTGGTGATGGGCACGGAGGGCGCGTTCGGCCGCATCAACGTGCCGGTGAAGGTGTGGGGTACCTTCCGTTTCCGAGGGCTCGGTGGCGACGCCAGCCGGGTGAACACGCTGGGGTTGATGGACCTGGTGACGGCGAGGTTCCTCGCGGGCCGACGCATCACCTCCGAGTCGGAGGAGGTCCGTCGGGACGTGGAGTCGCTGGGGATGTCCCAGCCGCTGGTGACGGGGGACCTCACGCTCCAGGCCGCGGGCATCGTCGAGGAGGAGGCGGCGCCGGTGCAGCCCACGAGCCCGGAGGTGCCTGTCGCGAAGGCGTCGGAGGCCTGGCCCGAGCACTTCACGGCCGTCGAGCAGCGCGGCGTCAGCGTGCTCCAGGCCGCGCTGGTGTTGGCGCCCGACGCGGAGCCGGAGGCCGTGGCCGCGCGCATCGCCGACATGGCCGCGAAGGAGGGACTCCCGGTGGCCACGGTGGACTGGTCCGTGGCGGGCGGGATGCTGGCGGGCGGCGTCGGCATCGCGCGGGTGGTGCTGTTGGCCATCGCCGCGCTGATGTCGCTCTTCATCGTGCTGGTCTCCGCCTCCACGCTGTTGCTGCTGGCGCGGGAGCGGGTGGGCGAGGTGGGGACGATGCGGGCGCTGGGCATGCAGCGGCGGCAGGTCTTCCAGGTGCTCCTGACCGAGGGGCTGATGCTGGGCGTGGTGGGCGCGGGCATGGGCCTGGCGTTGGGCACGGCGGTGCTGCTGCTGCTCGTGGGGGAGGGCGTGGGGATTCACGACGAATCGCTCCAGTTCTTCATGGGCGGCACCGTGTTGAAGCCGAGGCTGACCGCTGGGAGCGTGGTGGGGATTGGGGTGGGAGTGCTCGCCGTCGTCGTGGCCGCGGCGCTGGTGCCCGCGTGGCGCGGCGGCAAGGTCTCTCCCATCGTGGCCATGTTGAAGAGGGAGGACTGACGCCATGTTCGTCTTGTTCCAGATGGCGTTGCGCAACCTCCGCGCTCACCGGGAGCGGGCGCTGTTGTTGTTCCTGGTGGTGGCGGGAGCCAGCGGCGTGCTGGTGATGTCGATGGCGCTGACGGCGGGTGTCGCCGCCGCGCATCGAGAGGCCACCACCACCTTCCTGAGCGGCGAGGTCAACGTCGGGGGCTACTTCAAGGTCCACCCCGACAGCGTCGCCCCGGTGATGGGGTCCGCGGGGAAGGTGCGCGAGGTCCTCACGCCGCTGGTGCCGGAGGGCTGTCACCTGCGCGAGCGGGGACGGGGCCGCGCCACGGTGGGCGTGGCCCGCAGGCGCTACTCGTCCTTCCTCGTCTCGCTGGACGTGGCGGGCGAGAAGCAGGCGCTGGAGTCCATCCTCATGAAGGAGGGGAGCCTCGGCGCGCTCGCCCGGCCCAGGACCATCGTGCTCTCCACGGCCATGGCCGAGCGCCTGAAGGTGGGCGTGGGCGACATGGCCACGCTCTTCACGGAGTCCATCGGAACGCTGCGTCGCAACGCGCTGGACGTGGAGGTGGTGGCCATCATGCAGGGCGCGGGACTGCTGGGGAGTTCCTCGGGCATCCTCGTCTCGAACACCACCCTGGGGGAGCTGCAGGGCTACCGCGCCGGCGCGGCGGGGGTGCTGCAACTCGAGTGTCTCGCCAGCACCGGTGGAGGACGGGACCTGAACGCGATGGGGGACTCCTGGCGGCAGGCGCTGCGCTCCTCGGGCTTCGAGGTGCTCCCCGCCATGAACAAGGCCTATGGCGACAAGCTCGCCCCGATGCTGCGCGAGGGCTGGCGTGGACAGCGCCTGGACGTCTCCACGTGGGAGGACGAGTCCTGGTTCCTGCGCTTCATCACGGATGGGCTGGGCGCGCTGACGGTGCTGCTGGGCCTCATCATGCTCGCGGTGGTCGTCGTGGGGCTCTTCATGGCGCAGAGTGTCGCCGTGCGGGAGCGGACGCGGGAGATTGGCACCCTGCGCGCCATGGGGTTGCAGCGTCCGCTGGTGGCGGTGCTCTTCATGACCGAGGGCCTGCTGTTGGGCGCCCTGGGCTCGGTGAGCGGCGCCGTGGCGGCGCTGGGCGCGTGTGTGCTGCTGCGCGATGCCATCCCCCTTCCGGGGCCCCTGGCCGACTTCTTCTTCAGTCCCCACCTGCCGCTCGCGGCCAGTGTGGGGAGCGCCGTGGTCGCGGTGGTGCTCGTCACGTTCTGTGCGTCGCTCGCGGTGTTGGTACCCTCGCTCCGAGCTGCCTGGCTGTCCCCTCGTTCCGCCATGGAGTCGCTGTGATGCTCGCATCGACGTTCCGCGTCCTGCCCGTTCTCGCCCTGCTTGTCGCTCCTTTGCTGGCGGGGGCTGAACCCGAGGCGAAGCCGTCCCCGGAGGAGGTCCTTCGTCGCATCGACGACCGCATGTCCTTCCAGAGCGACTACCGGGGGACGGTGCGGCTCCGGGAGCTGCGCAAGGACGGGACGGAGAACCTGATTGAGCTGGAGGTCTACCGGCGCGACACGACCCGGGACCTGCTCATCTACGTCACCAAGCCGCGCCACCTGGCCGGCGGCGGCTACCTGCGCATGGGGCGCAACCTGTGGGAGTACGAGCCCTCGACGGGGCAGTGGCAGCGGACCACCCAGCGGGGGAACATCATCAGCACCGTGTCCTGTGAGGAGGACTTCGACCGCTCCCGGCTCGCGGAGAACTACGACGCGAAGGACGAGGGCGAGGACGTCGTGAAGGGCGTCACCTTCCGGAAGCTCCACCTCACCGCGAAGGAAGGCGCCCAGCCCTCCTACCTCCAGCTTCGCATCTGGGTGGACCCGTCCTTCAACATCGTCAAGCGCGTGGGGTACGCGCCCTCGGGCCGCGTCCTGCGCACGGACATCATCCGCAGCTATCAGTCGGTGAAGGACCCCATCGCGGGCAAGGTCGTCTATCCGTACAAGGAAGTGCTGGAGGTCGAGGAGGCCTCGGGCTCGCAGTTCACCGTGCGCTACGACAACGTGACGCTGCAGCCCTTGAGCCCGAACATGTTCACCAAGACGTGGCTGGAGGGACGCTTCCGCTGACGCGCGGAGCGCCCCCCTCGGCTCACGTCACCCGCTGGAGGAGCATCCGCGCCAGCTCCTCGACGCGGGGGGCGCGCAGCAGCTCGGCGTGTTGGCCGGTGAGGCTCTCCAGGTCGAGCTGGGCCCGCGGCAGGTAGCGGGTCCACCCCAGCGCCTCGTCGTGGAACTCCGTCAGTGTGGTCGTGCTGCGGATGATGAGCGGGCGCACGCCGCTCGGCGCCGTGATGTTCCACTTCGCGGCTTGCGGCGTCAGCACCTCGCCCAGCACCTTCCACATCCGCTGGAGGTCCGCGGCGCGCATGTGCGTGGAGAGCTGTCCCCGGGCGCGGCCCTGCTCGGCCAGCCACTCCCACTGCGCCTCGGGTGACAGGCCCTCCAGAATCCCCGGCACGGACTCGTCGAGGACCCCGAGCTCCGCGGCCAGCCCCAGCACCGGCCCCTGCGTCAGCGAGGGCATGGACCCGCCGATGAGCTCCGACGTCAGCGTGTCCACCAACGCGAGCAGCTCCACCTGCTCCCCTTGCGCCTCCAGGTGCGCGGCGACTCCGAGGGCGGGATAGCCGCCGTAGGAGAAGCCCACCAGCCGGTAGGGGCCGTGGGGCTGCACCGCGCGGATGTCGCGGGCGTAGGTCGCCACGCGCTCCTCGAAGGACGCCAGCGGGCGGTCCGGCGTCAGCGTCTCCGGGGCCTGGATGCCGTGGCAGCGGAAGCGCGGCTCCAGGAGCGGGACCAGCTCCCGGTAGTGATGAACCTCGCCATCGCCTCCGTGGAAGAGGAACAGCGGAGCCGCGGTCGGCGGGAGGTCCCGGCTCGCCAGGCGGACGACGCTGGAGCGCACGGACTCCTCGCGCAGGTAGTCCAGGATGGCGTCCGCGGAGTCGCGCAGGACGGGGTTCTGGAAGAGGACGGCCAGCGGCAGGGGCAGGCCGAACTCCTCCTCCAGTCGCGCCAGCAGGCGCATGGCGAGGATGGAGTCGCCTCCCACGGTGAAGAAGTCGTCGCCGACGTCGACACCGGGTTGCTCGAGCACTTCCTTCCAGAGGCGGTGCAGCACCATCTCCAGGGAGGAGCGGAAGGGCCGCTGTGTCCGGGGCGAGCTTGGTGTCTCCTCACGGGGGGCTCGAGGCGGTGGCTCCTGCACATCTCGCAGCGCTTGTCGGTCCACCTTGCCGTTGGCGTTGATGGGCAGCTTCTCCAGCACCATGAAGCTCGCGGGCACCATGTACGAAGGCAGCTGCGCCGCCAGTTGCTCACGCAAGGACTCCGCCTTCACCGAGGCAGGGGCCTGGACGTAGGCGCGCAGCGACTGGACGCCCGCGGCGGTGGTGAGCGCGAGGACCACGGCCTCTTCGACTCCCGCGAAGCGCCGCAGGCCCGTCTCGATTTCCGCCAGCTCGATGCGGAAGCCTCGAATCTTCACCTGGTGGTCCGCGCGCCCGAGGAACCGCAGGCGCCCATCCGGCAGCAGCCGCGCCAGGTCTCCCGTCCGGTACATGCGCGCGCCGGGCGCCTCGTGGAAGGGGTCGGGGATGAAGCGCTCGGCGGTGGCGTGAGGGGCCCCCAGGTAGCCTCGCGAGAGCGCCGCTCCGCCGATGTAGACACCGCCGGGCTGGCCCGGGACGACGGGCGCCAGGTCGTCATCCAGCAGGTAGATGCGCACGCCGGGGATGGGCCGGCCGATGGGGAAGGTGTCCGAGGTGCCCAGGCCCTCGGCGCCGGGGATGTCACAGGTCGCGGAGGTGATGGTGCACTCCGTGGGGCCGTAGACGTTGACCCACGGCGCGTGCTCGCCGCCCACGCGCACCCACGCGTCATACGTCTCTCGCTTGAGCACGTCGCCTCCGGGCGCCAGCAGCCGCAGCCGGCGGGGAAGGCGCTGGCCCGAGGACTCCATCTGGCGAATCCACTCCTCGATGTACGTGGGAGGGAGGCTGATGAGCGTGATGTCCGTCTCCTCCAGGTACGGCGTCATGGCGTGCGCGGGGACCAGCCCGTTGCGCAGGACGACGGTGGCGCCCACGACGAGCGGGGGATAGAGGTCCTCGGCCGCGGCGTCGAAGGTGAGCGGTGCGAACTGGAGCATCCTGTCCCCAGCCCGCAGGCCGAAGCGCTTCACGATGGCCAGGTTGTGGTTCACCACCGAGCGGTGCTCCACCATCACCCCCTTGGGCTCACCCGTGGAGCCCGAGGTGAAGACGATGTACGCGACCTGCGCGTCCGCGACGCGGCGAGGCCCCGGGCTCAGGTCTCTGGGCAGGGACGTGGGGCAGGTCGGCACCGCCACATGGGGCACCAGCCACGCGTGGTCCTCCCAGACGTCCTCGTCCACCCACAGCCGCTGGATGCCCGTGCGCTCCAGCACCGCGCGCTTGCGCGCCTCGGGCCAGTCCGCGTCGAGCGGGACATACGCACCGCCCGCCTTCAGGATGCCCAGCAGGACGGCCATGGCCTGCGTGGAGGGCTGCATCACCACGCCCACCCGCTCCTCGGGCAGGAGCCCCTGTGTCACCAACTGGCGGGCGAGGAGGTTGGCGCGGGCGTTCAGCTCGGCGTAGCTCCACGTCGTCGCGCCGTGAGCCACGGCGGGGGCCTCGGGGGTGCGCAGCACCTGGGCCTCGAACAGCGTGTGGATGCAGGCCCCCGTGGGAATCTCCTGCGGCCCTCCGTCCAGCGCGGCGAGCACCTCGGCCCGCTGGCGGTCGGACAGCAGCGACAGGCGTGAGAGCGGGACGTCCGGGGTCCGCAGGCAGACGTGGACCCACTGCTCGAAGGAGCGCGCCATGCGCTCGCGCGACTCGGCGGCGAAGAGCGCGCTGTCGAAGGCGAGAATCCCTCCGAGCGCTCCGCGGGCGTCCTGAATCAGGCTGACCACCACGTCGTACGCGGGGATGACGCCTTCGGTGTCCAGCTCCGACACGGAGAGCTGCTCCATGCCGAACGCGCCCGAGGTATCCAGCATCACCAGCGCCTGGGCCAGCGCGGGGGCCGTGCGTGGACCCTCGCGTGACACGGCGTCCGAGATGCTCTTGAAGGTGACCTCCTGGTGGGCCGTCGCATGGGACACCACGCCCTGGACGCGACGGAGGAGGGTCTGGAAGGACGGGTTGCCCGTGACGTCCGTGCACAGGGGCAGGACGTTGGCGAAGTAGCCCACCATCCGCTCCGTCTCCGGCAGGGTGCGTCCGGAGAAGGGCGAGGCCACCACCACGTGTCCCTGTCCACTCAGCCGGTGGAGCCAGGACTGGACGAGCGCCAGCACGGTGGTGAACGTGGAGACGCGCTCGCGCCGCGCCACTTCCTGGAGGGCCGCGCCCAGCGAGGTGTTGAGCGCGACGCGGGTGGTCCGCATGTTCGCGTTGAGCGCGGGGGCACGCCTCGGGAAGTCCACGGGCAGGTCCAGGACGGGAGGCGCGTTCGCCAGCGCCTGCTTCCAGGACTCCAGCGACGCCGCCTCCTGGCGGTCGGCCTGCTCGCCGCGCTGTGACGGAACGAGGTCCGCGTACTGGAGCGGAGCGGGCGCGAGCAGTCGCGTCTCCCCGTCGAGCGCCGCGCGGTACGCGGCCCCCACTTCCTCCAGGAACACGCGCAGGCCCAGGCCATCACAGACGAGGTGGCTCACCGCGAGCAGCAGGGCGTGCCGGGTGCCGGAGGAGTCCAGGCGGAGCAGCTCGAAGCGATACAGCGGGCCTCGGGCCACGTCGAAGGGTTGCTGGTCCTGTCGCGACACGGCGGCGTGGGTCTCCGCGAGCGCCGCTTCGGGGGACAGGTGGGACAGGTCCACCCGCTCGAGCACGGAGCCGCTCGTGGGGCGCACGTGCACGTGGAGCGCGCCGTGCTCTTGGACGAACACGGTGCGCAGCGTCTGGTTGCGCTCCAGCGTCGCGGCGAGTGCAGCCTCCAGCGCGGCCTCTCGCAGCGGGCCCTCCAGCACGAAGGCCAGGTTGAGCACGTACGGGGGCGCGTCGGGCAACTGGAGCGCGTACCACAGGCGCTCCTGCACTCGGGATGCGAGCTGGGGGCCCGTCGTCGCATCGGGGACACGCGTCGGCAGGACCTGGAGACGCGGCGCCTTGTCGATGGCCTGCGCGAGCCGGGCGACGGTGGGCTGGGTGAAGAGCGTGCTCAGCGGGAGCTGCACGCCCAGCTCCTTGCGAACCAGGGAGACCACTCGCGTCGCGCTCAACGAGTGGCCGCCGAGGGCGAAGAAGTCGGAGTCGCGCCACACCTGCTCCACGCCGAGGACCTTCCGGAAGAGCCGGGCCACGTGCTCCTCCTGGGCTCCTCGAGGCGGCTCCCCTTCGAGCTCCTCCATCGCGGGCACGGGCTGGAGGGACAGGGCCCTGCGGTCCACCTTCCCATTGGCGTTGAGGGGCAGCGTCGCCAGCGGGACGAAGCGCGAGGGCAGCATGGCCGACGGAAGCTTCTGGCTCAGGGCCTCGCGCAGCGTCGCGAGGGACTCGTGGCTGGGGGTGACGACCCAGGCGACCAGCTCCTTCTCGCCGGGGCGGGCTTCGCGGACGGTGACGGCGCACGCGCGAACGGAGGGCAGGGAGGACAGCGCGGCCTCCACCTCCGCCAACTCGATGCGCACGCCGCGCACCTTCACCTGGAAGTCCGCGCGGGTGAGGAACTCCAGGCACCCGTCGACGCGTCGACGCCCCAGGTCTCCGGTGCGATAGAGGCGCGCGCCTGGAGTCTCCGAGAAGGGGTGGGGGATGAAGCGCTCCGCCGTCAGGTCCGGACGGTGGCGGTAGCCTCGGCCCACGCCGACTCCGCCGAGATAGAACTCACCGACGACGCCTGGAGGCACGGGTTGCAGGGCGTCATCCAGGACATGGACCTCCATGGCGCGCTTGGGCACGCCGATGGAGATGGTGCTCCCCTCCGGCGCGGCCTCCATCCAATGGAGCGTGGAGGCGTCCGAGCACTCCGCTGCGCCATAGCTGGGGACCAGCGGGACGCCCGGATGACGCTCGAACCATGCGCGGCACACGGCGGGCGGCATCGACTCTCCGCCGGTAATCATGCAGCGCAGCCGTGGAAGCGCGATGGCGTTGGCGACAGGGTCCTCCAGCAGCGCGTGAATCATCGACGGAACCAGACCCACCACGGTGGCGCCGTGCAGGGCCAGCTCCGTGGCGAGGCGCTGCGGGTCCCGGACGGACTCATCGGAGATGAGCAGCGTGGTGGCTCCGAGCGTCAGGGCTCCGAGCATCTGCCAGACGGAGATGTCGAAGCTGAGGGCCGCCGTCTGCGCGATGGTGTCGCCTTCCCGCAGCCTGAGTCCGTCGACCATTCCGAGGATGTGATTGCGCAGGCCGCGATGGTGGACCATCACGCCCTTGGGCACACCCGTGGAGCCCGAGGTGAAGACCAGATACGCCAGGGCCTCGGGCGAGGTGCGGTGGCCCAGGTCGGCCGGGCTCGCATGCTCCAACGCATCGAGGGTCAGCACCTGGGGACGCAGCTGCGCGGGGACCAGGGTGAGAACCTCCGCGAGCCTGCTCTCCGAGTGGCTTGTCGCGAGGATGAAGGGCGGCTGGCTCTCCGCGATGAACTGGGCCACACGCGCCGGAGGAAGCCGTGCGTCCACGGGCATGTGGGCACCGCCCGCTCTGTGGATGGCGAGGACCGTGCGCACGAACGACTCGTCGCGTGAGCCGAAGGCCGCCACCAGCTGGTCCTGTCCCACGCCCTGGGAGACGAGGCGGTGGGCGGCCCGGCGGGTCCAGTCCTCCAGTGCGCCATAGGTCCACTGGCCTCCCTCGAAGGCCAGCGCGATGCGCTCCGGGACGCGCCGGGCCTGGGCCACGAAGTCGTCATGCACGCACGTCTCGGGCGGGGCGCCGGGAGTGATGCCCTGGTGCAGCGCTTCGTGGACCTCGGCGCCGGTCAGCAAGGGCAGCCGCGCGACGGCGGTTCCCGGGGCCTGGAGCGCGCCCTCGAGGAGCTGGAGGTAGTGGGTGAGCAGCCGCTCCACGGTGGCGGGCTCGAACAAGTCGGTGCTGTACGTGATGGCGAAC
Source organism: Myxococcus stipitatus DSM 14675 (assembly GCF_000331735.1). Classification (GTDB taxonomy): domain Bacteria; phylum Myxococcota; class Myxococcia; order Myxococcales; family Myxococcaceae; genus Myxococcus; species Myxococcus stipitatus. Next base: position 2,134,563 of record NC_020126.1, read on the forward strand.
TCGATGCCGTCCGCGACCTCCGTGGCACCGAGGGTCAGGTCGAACGGGCTGGTCTTGTTGTCGACGAGCAGCTTGTGCGCGGTGAGCTTCGGGAAGGCGCCGTCGAGCGGCGAAGTCATCTCCCGGCCCATGTCGAACATGACCTGAACGAGCGGCATGTGGTCGGTGCCGCGCTCCACCTGGAGCGCCTGGACGACCCGCTCGAAGGGGGCGGCCTGATGGGAGAAGGCCCCCAGCGCGGTGGTCCTCACTTGCGACAGGAGGTCGGTGAACGTCAGGCCCGGGGTGAAGTGGCTGCGCAGGACGACGGTGTTGATGAAGAGTCCGACGACGTCGTCCACCGCGGGGTGCGTCCGGCCCGAGACGGGGACACCCACGCACAGCTCGTCCTGTCCGGAGTAGCGGTGCAGCAGCGCGGCGAAGGCGGCATGCAGCGCCATGAACGGCGTCACCTGCTGCTGACGGCACAGCCGGGTCAGGGCCTGGGTCCGCGAGGCGGAAAGCTTCCGGACGGTGCTGAGGGCTCCCGCGTCACCGAGCACGGGCGGGCGAGGCTTGTCGAGCGGGAGCGAGAGCAACGCGGGCGCTCCGGCGAGCTGCTCCTTCCAGTAGTCGAGGTGGGCCTCCTCATGCACTCGCACGGCGGGGAGTCGCTGCCATGCGGCCACGTCGGCCTGCGAGAGGGCGATGGGTGCGAGGTCCGGGGCCCGCCCTTCATGGAGCGCGGAGCACGCCTGGGCCAGCTCGCGCAGGAGGACGTCGAGCGAGAGCCCATCGACGAGGGCGTGGTGCAGCACGAGCAACAGGACGTGGTGCTCGGCGCCCAAGCGGAAGAGTCGGAAGTGGTACAGCGGCCCTTGTGTGAGGGGGCGGAGGCGGCGGGACTCCTCGCGCAGCCGGGCCCAGGGAATGGAGGGCGTGGCTCCCGGTGGTGACGTCACCTCCTCGAGGTGGAGGACCTGCGAGGGCACGGCGCTCAGCTGGAGCGCGGGACGGTCCTCCTCCGAGACGAAGTGCATGCGAAGCGTGTCGTGCCGCTCGAGCAGGAGCCGGAGCGCGGCGTCCAGGGCCGCGACGTCCAGCGGGCCTCGGAGCTCGATGGCCTCGGGGATGAGATAGGCGCGCAGCCCGGGGAGCCACTGATGGAGGAACCACAGCCGCTCCTGCGCGAACGTGGGCTGGCGTGGCGCGTCGGGAGGCTGGCGCGAAGGCGAGGAGAGCGCGGGGAGCTGGGCGAGGCGCTGCGACTCGATGAGCCGCGCGAGCGAGGCGACGGAGGGCGCGGAGAAGAAGGAGGAGAGGGAGAGGTCGACGTTGACGGCGTGGCGGATGCGGGAGACGAGGCGCGTGGCCGAGAGAGAGTGGCCTCCGAGGAAGAAGAAGTCGGCGTCGCGAGAGACGGCGTCGGTGCCGAGGACCTGGCTGAAGAGCAGGGCGAGCAGCACCTCGGTGTGGCCGACAGGGGGCGAGAAGGAGACCGCCTCGGAGGAGGGGAGCGGGAAGGCGGAGAGGGCGCCGCGGTCGACCTTGCCGGAGGAGGAGAGGGGCAGCGCGTCGATGAGGACGAAATGCGAGGGCAGCATCGCCGCCGGGAGGAGGCGGCCCAGGGACGCGCGAAGCGAAGACAGGTCGAGGGACGGAGCGTCGGGGGCGACGAACGCGACGAGCTCCGTGTGGGGCGGTGAGAGGCGCGGGATGACGGCGCAGTGGCGAACGCCAGGGAGGCGCTGCAGCGCGGCCTCGACTTCCGCGAGCTCGACGCGGACGCCGCGGACCTTGAGCTGGAAGTCGGCGCGGCCGATGAAGGCGAGGGTGCCGTCGGGGAGCCAGCGCGCGATGTCGCCCGTGCGGTAGAGGCGCTCGCCGGGAGTGGAGGCGAACGGGTTGGGGAGGAAGCGCTCCGCCGTGAGGTGAGGGCTGGCGCGGTAGGCGCGTGCGAGGTTGGGGCCGGCGATGAAGAGTTCGCCCGGGACGCCGATGGGGACGGGCTGGAGCAAGCCGTCGAGGACGTAGAGCTGGCAGTGCCCCAAGGGGCTGCCGAGGCTGACGGGAGGCTCTGACGCGTCCGCGGTGACGCAGAGGGTGGTCTCGATGGGCCCGTAGGTGTTGATGAGCCGTGTGTCGGTGAGGGCGAGCTGGCGCACGAGCGTGTCGGGCAACACCTCGCCACCGGACACGAGCACGCGCAGACGTCGCAGGGCCTCGGGTGCGCCGGGCTCCTCGAACGCGGCGGCGAGCCCGGAGGGCGTGAGGGACACGTGGGTGATGCCGTGCTGGAGGATGTCGCGCCCCAGGTGCAGGGGGCCGACGGGCCGCATCACCACGCGGGCGCCACGGGTGAGGCTGTAGAGCAGCTCCTCGAAGTGGATGTCGAAGGAGAGGCTGCTGGAGGCCGCCCACGTCGCTCTGGGCGAAGTGGCGTAGAGGGCGTCGAGCGCGGCGAAGCAGTGGAAGAGGTTGCGCTGGGTCAGCTCCACGCCCTTGGGCTCACCCGTGGAGCCGGAGGTGTAGAGGACATAGGCGAGGTGGTCCATCCGCGCGGTGACAAGGGGCGCGAGAGGGGCGGCGCTCCTGGTGGCGTCCTCGGGCTGGACGAAGGGGATGTCGAGCGGTGTGCCGTCGAACAGCGACGGGCGCGAGACGATGAGGCACGCCTCCGACTTGCGCAGGAGTGAGGCGCGGCGCGCGGAGGGGTGCGCGGGCTCCAGCGGAAGACAGGCGGAGCCGCTCAGGTGGATGGCGAGGAGGGAGACGACGCAGTCCGCGGAGCGCTCCAGGCACAGGCCCACGACGCGCTCGGGCCCGGCGCCCAGCGCCGTCAGGTGGGCGGCCAGGCGCGAGGCTTGGGAGAAGAGCTGCGCGAAGGTGAACGAGCCCTCGGGGGACACGAGGGCGATGGCGTCGGGCGTGCGCCTGGCGGAGTCGAGGAGGAGCGAGGCCAGGGGGACGTCGCCGTCGAGGGCCCACGGTGAGGCATTGAAGTCCCGCACCACCCGCCGGTGCTCCTCGGTGCCCAGCAGGGACAGCGCGCCCACGGGCAGGGTCGGTGTCTCCAGTGCGTGCTTCAGCAGGCGCACGTAATGGAACAGCATCCGACCCGCGCTCGCCGCGTTGAAGAGCTGGGTGTCGTACTGGAGATACAGCTCGAACCCCGAGGCGGTCTCGCTGACGGAGAGGCTCAGGTCGAACTGGCTGGTGCCGTTGTCGACGAAGAGCGGCCGAGGGGTGAGCCCTTCCGCGACCTGTCCATCCCACGCGCGGTTCATCCGGTTCAGGTCGAACAGGACTTGGAACAGCGGCGTCTGGTGGAGGGTGCGCTCCACCTGGAGTGCCTCGACGACGCGCTCGAAGGGGGCGGCCTGATGGGAGAAGGCCTCCAGCGCGGTGGTGCGGACATGAGACAGCAAGCCGGCGAAGGACGTGCTGGCGCTCACGCGGGTGCGGAGGACGACGGTGTTGATGAAGAGTCCGACGACGTCATCCACAGCGGGGTGCGTGCGGCCCGAGACGGGGACACCCACGCACAGCTCCTCCTGCGCGGAGTATCGGTGCAGCAGCGCGGCGAAGGCGGCATACAGCGCCATGAACGGCGTGACGTGGTGCTCGCGGCACAGCTCGGCCAGGGCGCGGGTCATCGCGGGGCTGAGCGTGTGAGGCGTGGTGAAGGCGCCTTCGTCTCCTCGCGTCGCCGGGCGCGGCTTGTCGAGCGGCAGTGACAGGGACGTGGGCGCCCCCGCGAGCTGCTGCTTCCAGTAGTCGAGGTGGCAGTCCTCTTGCGCGCGCACGGCGGGGGAGCGCAGCCACGCGGCCGCGTCCGCCTGGGTGAGTGCCACGGCGGGGAGCGCGGGCTCGCGGTGCCGGCTCAGAGAGGCGTATGCCTGGGCCAGCTCCCGCAAGAGAATCTCCACCGACACCCCGTCGACGAGGATGTGGTGCAGCACGAGCAGCAGCACGTGGTGCTCGGCGCCCAAGCGGAAGAGACGGAAGCGGTACAGCGGCCCCTCCGCGAGCGAGAAGGCGCGGCGGGCCTCCTCACGCAGCCGGGCCTGGAGGCGCTCCGCAATATCTCCAGCCGTCGCGGTGAGGTCCTCACGGGTGGGAAGCGGACGCAGGTGCGGCACGGGGTGGCCGTCCTGCCGCGATTGGAGTGAGGACTCCATGGCCGCGACATCGAGGGGGGCTCGCCGGGCCTGGAGGCGCGTCGAGGTGTCTCCCTCCGTCGCGGTGAGGTCCTCTCGTTGCAGCACTTCGGCGGGAAGCGGGCGCAGGTGCGGCACGGGGCGGCCGTCGTCGGGGACGAAGACTCCGCGCAGCGAGGCATGGCGCTCCAGCAGCAGCCGGAGCGAGGACTCCATGGCCTCGACATCGAGGGGACCCTTCAGCTCCAGCGCTTCCGGGATGTGGTAGGCGCGCAGCGACGGCTGGAGCTGGTGGATGAACCAGAGGCGCTCCTGAGCGGGCGCCGGGAGGAGCGGCTCATCCGCGCGGCGAGGCGCAGGCGCCGGGAGCGGCTCGGCCTGCTCCAGGGATGGACTCGAGAGGACACGCGCGAGGGCTTCGAGGGTGGGCGTGGAGAAGACGGTGGCGAGGGGAAGCTCGACGCCGAAGGACTGGCGGATGCGCGCCACCAGCCGGGTGGCGGTGAGAGAGTGGCCGCCCAGGGAGAAGAAGTCCGAGCCGCGGTGGACCTGCTCCACATGGAGGACCTGGCGGAAGAGCAGGGCGAGCAGCTCTTCCGCGGGGCCTCGGGGCGGCTCCACGGGCGCAGTGGTGTCGGCGGCGGGCTCGACGGGAAGCGCGGCGAGGGCCTTCCGGTCCACCTTGCCGCTGGTGTTCATCGGCAGCGCGTCGAGCGGGCACAGGCGCGAGGGCACCATGGCCTCTGGCAACAGCCTGGCGAGTGCCCTGCGCAGCGCACGCAAATCAGGCGAAGACTCCTCCGAGGTGAAGAAGGCCACCAGCTCCGTGTCCCGCGCCGACTGCCGCGCGATGACCGCGGCCTGTCGGATGCCGTCGAGCCGAAGCAGCGCGGCCTCCACCTCCTCGAGCTCCACGCGCACGCCACGGACCTTGAGCTGGAAGTCGGTGCGGCCGAGGAAGGACAAGGTGCCATCCTCGTTCCACCGGACGCGGTCTCCCGTGCGGTACAGGCGGGCTCCGGGAACCTCGCTGAAGGCATCCGGAATGAAGCGCTCGGCGGTCAGGTCCGCTCGGGCGCGATAGCCCCGACCCACTCCATCTCCACCGACGAACAGCTCGCCGGGCACGCCGATGGGCTGAGGCTGGAGCGCGTCATCGAGGACATAGAGCCGGCTGCGGTCCAACGGCTTGCCCAGGCTGACGGGGTGCTGCGCATCACAGCGCTCCACGGCCACGCAGACGCTCGTCTCGGTGGGGCCATAGGCGTTGACGATGCGCGTGTTCGTGAAGGCGAGCTGCCGCACCAGCGCATCCGTCAGGGCCTCGCCGCCGGTGACCACGACCCGGAGTCGACGAAGGGCCTCGGCGGCGCCGGGCTCCTCGAAGGCGGCGGCGAGCGACGAGGGCGTGATGACGATGTGGGTGATGCCGTGCTGGAGGATGTCGCGCCCCAGATGGAGAGGGCCGACAGGGCGGAGCACCACGCGGGCACCGCGCGAGAGGCTGTAGAGCACCTCCTCCAGGTGCATGTCGAAGGAGACGCTGCTGGAGGCAGCCCACGTCGAGCCGGGAGCGGTGTCGTAATGGGCGTCGAACGAGTCGAAGCAGTGGACGAGGTTGCGATGGGTGAGCTCGACGCCCTTGGGCTCGCCGGTGGAGCCAGAAGTGTAGAGGACGTAGGCGAGGGAGTCGGGCCGAGGCGACCGGGGCGAAGCCCGAGGGGCGTGGGCCTCGTCACCGGGCTGGACGAGCGCGACATCGAGTGGGGCGCCGTCGAACAGCGCCGGGCGCGAGATGAGGAGCCGTGCGTTGGACGCACGCAACAACGCGGCCCTGCGCGTGACGGGGTGCGACGGATCGAGCGGGAGACAGGCGGCGCCGCTGAGCTGGATGGCGAGCAACGCGACGACGGAGTCCGCGGAGCGCTCCAGGCACAGGCCGACCACACACTCAGGGCCCGCGCCGAGCGCGGCGAGGTGAGAGGCGAGCAGGGCCGCGCGGGCGTGGAGGCCCGAGAAGGTGAGGGTGGTCTCCGGCGTCACCAGCGCGACGGCGTCCGGAGTGCGCGCCACGGCGGCCTGGAGCAGGGACGCGAGGGTGGCCGCTTCATCGAAGGGCCGCTGGGTCGCGTTGAAGTCCCGCAGGACGTGTTGGCGCTCGGCCCGCGAGTGGAGCGGGTGATGTCGCAGGGGAACTTCAGGTGACTGGAGCGCGTGGTCCAGGAGCTGGAGGTAGTGGGTGGCGAAGCGCTGGATGTTCGCCTCGTCGAACAGCTCGGTCCGGTAGCGGAAGAAGAGCTCGTATTCCTCCTCGACCTTGTAGACGGTGAGCTGGAGGTCGAAGGCGCTGGCCTCGGGGCTCACATGCAGCGTGCGTGGCGCATGGGCGGGGAAGGCCGACGCGAGCGGATGCTCCAGGCGGCTCATGTCGAACATGACCTGGAACAGCGGCGACTCGCCGGGGACTCGCTCGGGCAGGAGCCTCTCGACGACCCGCTCGAAGGGCGCGTGCTGGTGGGCGACGGCCTCCAGCGCGGTGGTGCGCACGTGCGTGAGCAGGTCCACGAAGGAGGCCCGCTCCTCCACGCGCGTGCGCAGGACGACGGTGTTGATGAACAAGCCGACCAGGTCATCGGCGGCGGGATGCGTGCGGCCCGAGACGGGTGTGCCCACGCACAGCTCGTCCTGTCCGGAGTACCGGTGCAGCACCACCGCGAAGGCGGCGTGGAGCACCATGAAGGGTGTCACCTGGTAGCGCTGGCACACCGCGCCGAGCGACTGGCGGAGCGCGGGCGGCAGGCGTTCGCGCGGCGTGACGGCGCCTCGGTCGCTGACGACGCTGGGGCGGGGCCGCTGGGTGGGGAGCGCGAGTCGAGAGGGGGCTCCCGCGAGCTGGCGTGCCCAGTAATCGAGGTCCGCGGCCTCACGCGAGGCGCCCTGTTGCGCGCGTTGCCAGGCCACGAAATCGGAGAACGTGAGCGCGGGCTCGGGCAGGAGCGACTGCCTCTGTCCGGCGGGGGCCGCCAGCAGGCGTCCCAGCTCGCGGAACAAGATGTCCAGCGACATCCCATCCATGACGAGGTGGTGCATCACGAGCTGGAGGACGTGGTGCTCGGGGGTGATGCGGAACAACTGGAAGCGGTAGAGCGGCCCCTGCTCCAGGTCGAAGAGACGCTGGGCCTCCTCCCTCAGCCGGGCCCAGGGCAGCGTCCCAGGTGTCTCTTCCACGTGAAGCACGCGCTCCGCGACGGGATGCAGGCGCGGAACGGGCTGTCCCTCCCGCGAGACCACGAGCGTGCGAAGCGCGGCGTGTCGCTGGAGCAGGCGCTGGAGGGAGTCCTCCAGCGCGGCCACATCCAGCGGTCCTCGCAGCTCCACCGTCTCGGGATGGAGATAGGCGCGCAGCCCTGGCTGGAGCTGGTGGATGAACCACATGCGCTCCTGTGACGCGGAGACGCCGCGAGGCACATCGTCCGGGAGCCGCGTGGGCTCGGAGTCGCTCGAGACGGGGGCGTGGGTGCGCTCGGTGATGTCGCGGGCGAGCTCGACCACGGTCCTCGCGGCGAAGCTCGGCGTGAGCGGCAGGTCCACGGCGAAGGTCCGCCGGATGCGGGAGATGAGGCGGGTGGCGCTGAGGGAGTGGCCGCCCAGGTCGTGGAAGGCCGCATCCCTTGCCACGTCCTGAATCCCGAGGACCTCACCGACCAGCTGCGTGAGCAGCTCTTCGACATGCCCGCGCGGCGCGTGCTCGACGGCGTCCGAGCCCCCGTCCTCCTGGAGCGGCAAGGGCTGGGCGGCGAGCGCGCGGCGGTCCACCTTGTTGTGGTGTGTCAGCGGCAGGGCATCCCGGACCACCACCACCGACGGCACCATGAACTCGGGCAGCCGATGACGCAGGGCCGCGCGGAGCGCTCGTGAGTCGAGCTGCTGCCCCGGAGCGGCCACCACGTGCGCCACCAGCTTCTTGTCCGCGTGGGCCCCCGCCTGGGCCACCACCGCGGCGTCGCGCACGGAGGGCAGGGCGCGCAGAGCGGCCTCCACCTCGGCCAGCTCGATGCGGAACCCGCGAATCTTCACCTGGTGGTCCGCGCGACCGACGATGTCCAGCACCCCATCGTCGCGCCAGCGAACCAGGTCTCCGGTGCGGTACATCCGCGCGCCGGGGATGCCGTGGAAGGGGTCGGGCAGGAAGCGCTCCGCGGTCAGCGCGGGCTGCTCCATGTAGCCCCGGGCGAGCCCCTCGCCTCCGAGGTACAGCTCTCCCACGACCCCCGGGGCAACGGGCTCACCGTGCACGTCGAGCACATACGCGCGCACGTTGCTGATGGGCCGCCCGATGGGCATCGACTCCGCGGCCTGCGCGGCCTGCGTCGCGGTGAAGGTGGTCGCGAAGACGGTGGCCTCGGTGGGGCCATACCCGTTGGTGACGGGCAGGTTCAGCGTGTCGACCACGCGGCGCACGTGCGTGGGGGAGACGGCGTCGCCACCGGACAAGAGCTGTTTGACGGGGCGCAGCAGCTCCAGGTTCTCCTCCACGACCTGGGAGAACAGGGCCGCCGTCAGCCAGAGGGTGGTCACCCGGGCCTCGCGGATGACCCGCGCCAGCTCCTCGAGAGAGGGGACACCCGGGGGCATCACCACCAGCCGCCCGCCGGTCAGCAGCGCGCCCCAGATTTCGAGCGTGGAGGCGTCGAAGGAGATGGGTGTCAACAGCAACTGCGTTTCATCCGGGCCGAAGCGCGCGTAGCTCACGCCCAGTTGGTTGCGCAGCACGCCCTGGTGCGTGGTGCCGACGCCCTTGGGTCTCCCCGTGGAGCCGGAGGTGAAGCCCACATAGGCCAGGGAGTCGGGCCAGGCGCGCGAGGGGGGCACGGGCTCGTGCGCCCGCGCGACTTCGTCCACCATCACGCGGGGCAACTCTTCCCCGGGCAGTCGCGAGGCGAGCGCGCGCGAGGTGAGGAGCACGCGGGGGCGGGCGTCCTCCATCATGGCGACCAGTCGCTCCCGGGGATACGCCACGTCCAGCGGGACATAGGCGCCCCCCGCCTTGACGATGGCGACCACGGCGACGATGAGGTCCAGCGAGCGCTCGACGGCGAGCCCCACGCGGACATCCGTGTCCACGCCCACCTGCCGCAGCCTCGCGGCCAGCGTGCTGGCCCGGTCATCCAGCTCCCGGTAGGTGAGGCGCTGCGCTCCGAACTCGACGGCGACCTTGTCTCCGAAGCGCGTCACCACCCGCGCGAAGACCTCCGGCAGCGTGGCGTCGCGGGGATAGTCAGACGCCGTGGCGTTCCACTCCACCAGGACCCGTTGCCGGTCGGACTCGGCCAGTCGCGTGGGCGTCGCGGAGGTGTTCTCGGGTTCCATGGGATGGACCTGGGCGGGGGCGCCGGGCTTCGAGTCAAGCGGGAGGGACAGGCCGGCGCCGTGGGGGACGGAGGGCGTTGTCATGAAGGGGAGAGGACCGAGGGGTGAATCACAGCATCACGCGCAGGCTCATGCCGACGCGCAGCAGGTCCAGGTCCGTGGCGGGGAACTCCGCCACCACGGCGGGGTCGGGGCGGAAGCGGAACTCACCGCCGCGAGGGCCGAAGGGCGCCTCGATGTACCCGGCGATGTTCACGTTCCTCCGCACGAAGCCGAGGTCCAGGCGGCCCAGGAAGGAGGGGTCGCCCAGGTTGCCCATCGCGGTCAGCGTCAGCGACGGCTCGTAGACGCTGCGCCGCGTGACGGAGAACTGCGCCAGGCCATACGTGCGCCCGAGGAACAGGGGGCGGTAGTCCCCCGTCGACTGGAGCCAGGTGAGGAGCCGGCGGTTGTCATCGCCCAGCTGATTGTAGAAGCCCTCCAGCCGCGCGACGGCGAGGTGGAGGTCGCCCAGGCGGAAGTTCGCGGACACTCCGCCGCTCACCTGCAGGTGGGGGCCCTCCAACCGGCGCTCGACGAAGCCCTCGGGCGTGTCGCGCCACAAGCGCGTCTCCGAGTCGTGCACGAGCGCGACCTCGGCGTTGAAGTCCAGAATCCCGAGGCCCAGGGAATAGTCCAACCCATACCGCGGACGTCGCCGCTCGAGGAACGCGGCGGTGGCGATGAGCTCGCTGGTCCCCAGGGCAATCTCCGCGCGCACCGCGCCGCCATAGCGCACGTCGGAGAGCTTGCCGTCACCCCCCGGCGCTTCTTCCAGGGCGCCGGTCGCGAGCACCCACAGGTTCGCGCGCAGCGACTCGAAGGGAATGTTCACCTTCACCATGTCCACGCCCTGGCGCGCGTCGAACACACCCAGCGGGTCCGGGTTGGGCGTCCGCATGAAGTCGGTGGTGTTCCAGACGCGGGAGCTGCCCCACTTGATGTACTGCCGGCCGACCATGACGAAGACCTGGTCGAAGAGGCCGAAGTAGAGCCAGAACCTGTCGAGGCTGACCCTGGGGGTGGAGAGCTCCGGAGAGAGCGGGTCATAGACGAGCCGTCCCACCGCGTACGCCCGGATGCTGTCCTGGGGCCTGAAGTCGAGATTCACATCCACGAGCCCCGGGAAGTAGGGCTGCGCCGTCGAGGCGTCATCCGAGGCCCGTCGGGAAACCATGACATCCGCGCGCTGGAAGTAGAACCCTCGCAGCGTCAACGAGGCGGGCGCGGAGGTGTCTTCGACGCGAGGCGTCTCCAGCCCTTCCTCGAACGGATTCCGCGAGGGGGGCTCCTCCTCCCGCGGCACCACCGAGTCCCCAGGACCTGACTCGTCCGTGATGGTCGCGGGACGCAACAGGTCGTCTTCTGTCTGGGAATCCACCGTCGCGGCGGGCGCCGCGGCTTCGGAGGCGGAGGGAGGTGCGGCCTGACTCCATCCCGATGCGACCGCCACACTGCAATGCAGCAGACATGTGACAAGGAGGGCACGGGGACGCAGAACTGGCATGTGGCTGGCATTCTAGCCATCAGTCGCGCGCCGGAGACATGCGTGGCGTCCGATTTCGCGGCGCGGCAATTCATATCGAGGAGAACCCGTATCGCCTGAACACGGGTGCGGTCACGGTTTGTAATATGAGGCAAATATACGGCCTGTGTATTGACACTCCGGTCGGGTTCCCGGGACCATGCCGCCCCTTGCTCAGCGAAGGTTGGGAGGCGTCATGGAATTGAAGGCGTCGGAGTCATCACCTGTTGCTTCTTCGACGGTGTCCGAAGCTTCCTCCGCTCCGATGGAACTCGCGGCGTCGGAAGTCGTGCCGCCCCCGGAGAAGCTGGATGAGATCGAGGAGATTGATTTCTTGCTCGAGGAAATCGAGAGCAAGATTGCTCCGCTTGCCCTGGCGTGAGGACCCAGGACCCCTTGCGCTCGTATCAAGAGGTCTTCTCCGCCTACTGGCATCCCGTCGCCTTCTCCCATGAGGTCCAGGAGCGGCCCGTTGCGTTCCGGTTGCTGGGGACGGAGGGGGTGGTCTGGCGGAGTGATACAGGCGTCGCGGCCACGCAGCGCTACTGCGCACACCGTGGGGCGGACCTGTGCCAGGGCGAACGCGTCACGCAGGGGCTTCGCTGTGCATTTCATGGTTGGACTTATGGGCGGGACGGCCAGTGTCTGAGGATACCCTCCCAGCCCTCGGCGCCCATTCCGGCCTCGGCCCGGCTTGATACATATCGCTGTCATGAGCGGTATGGGCTCATCTGGGTCTGCCTCGCGGACACCCCCGCGGCCCCGCTGCCGGAGTGGCCGGAGCTGGAGGACGGCACCGTCGCCGCCGTCGCGCTGCCTCGGCTGGACTGGGAGGTGTCGGCGGGGCGGATGATGGAAATCATCCTGGACGTGGCGCACCTGTCCTGGGTGCACCGGGGCACATTTGGCAATCCCGAGCAGCCGGAGGTGCCCCCCTACGAGGTGGAGCGGCACTCCGGAGGGGTTCGCTCACGCATCGTCTACCCGGCGCTCGCGCCAGGGATGGAGGGGGCCCCGGGGCGCGTGGACCGGACGACGTTGACCTACGACGTGACGCTCCCCTTCGCGGTGCGCCTGGCCTTCAAGCCGACGCTCTTCTACGCGCACACCGTCTATGCGGTGGCCTCGCCCCTCTCCGAAGAGAAGATGCAGTGCTTCTACTTCGCGTCCCACCACCCGAAGATCCGCAACTTCGGGGAGATGTTCGTGAAGTCGGAGCTGGCCATCCTGGAGCAGGACCGCCGCGTCGCCGAGGGCCAGCGCCCCCGGGCACATCCGGTGGACTTTGCCCACGAGGTGCACGTGAAGGCAGACTCCCTCCCCATCGAATACCGCCGCGCCGTCGCGGCCTTGCGCCTGGGGGATGCTCCACGGCTCCCTGGGCTGGAGTGAGCATGAACGTGCGTTCTGGCGGGCGGGTGGGGCTGGGAGTCGTGCTGGCGCTGATGGTCGGGGCCTGCCGTCAGAAGGAGGCGGCGACCCAGGCGCCCGTGACGCCCGTGGCGCCGGTGGCTCCCAAGCCCTCCGCCGCGGTGGACGTGAAGGTCGACCCGGTGGCGCGCGGCCGGTATCTGGCGGAGTCCGTGCTGGTGTGCGGCGCCTGCCACACCGAGCGCGACTACTCCCGCGTGGGCGGGCCGGTGAAGGGCGCGCCGCTCGCGGGGGACTGCTTCGGCGAGGCCCACGGAATGCCCGTCAAGGTGTGCGCGTCCAACATCACCTCGGACCCCGAGCATGGCATCGGCCGGTGGACGGATGAGGAGCTGATTCGGGCGATGCGGGAGGGCCGGGGCCGCGACGGCCGGGTGCTCTTCCCCATGATGCCGTACGGCGACTGGAAGGCCCTCTCCGACGAGGATGCACGCGCGGTCGTGGCGTACCTGCGCCAGGTGCCCGCCGTCGCCCGCTCCACGCCGCGCACCCAGCTGCCCCCGGAGATGGCCGCCGAGCTCCAGGGGCTGGCCGTCCCCGTGTCGGGCCCCGTCGCGGGACCCAAGGAGGACCTGGTGGCCCGGGGCCAGTACCTGACCACCATCGGCCAGTGCGGCACGTGTCATGCGGGCATGGCGGAGGGCGCCAAGCCCTTCTCGGGGGGGATTCCCATCCCCGGGCCCTTCGGCCAGGAGACGGCGCCGTCCCTCCACCCGGCGGACGCCCTGCTCCGGGGGATGAACGAGGACGCCTTCGTGGCGCGCTTCAAGACCTGGAAGGACGTGCCCCAGGTCGCCAGCCGCCAGGGGCAGGTCAACAAGCTGGTCATGCCCTGGGTCTTCTTCGCGGGCTTCCAGGAGGATGACCTGCGCGCCATGTACCGCTACCTCCGCACCCTCCCGGCCGCCTCGCCCCCGTCCGCCGGAAAGTAAGTTCAGCCGACTCTTGGCGTCTCGGCTCCAGGGCCGATAGAATTCTCGGGTTCTTATTCGCCGGACCTTGGCCGCCAGCAGCCGCGCGGGAGGTCCGGCACGAGCCCTCATGCCATCGCCTTTCAAGACCCTGCTCCTGACGCTTCCGGTGCTGGTGCTCCTCCCGGCCTGCGACCTGTTCGATACGTCCGATGCGGAGGGGACGCGCGGGCGCGGCGCCAGGGCCTTCGACCCGTATGCGAGCTCCGCCTCCGGGGCCATCTCCCTGTCCCTGCTGTCCTTCAAGGGGTGCGCCATCCTCCCCAACGGGGAGCCGGTGACGAAGGGCGGGCTGAACCTGCCGGACTATCCGAATGAGTGTCTGAACCTCAACCTGGGCTTCCCCATCGCCGCGCCGGCGCTCCCGCCCAGCGCGCGCATGCAGGTGACGCCGGGGCAGGCGTACTTCCTGCGCGAGTTCTCCGCGGTGGACATGCTCCAGAACGTCCACACGGACTACAATGATCGCCGGACCCCGGCGGCCTGGGCCCGCCTCCAGTCGAACTTCAAGGACCTGGACTGGAGTGGCCTGTCGGTGGGGCAGGACGACTGGAAGGTCCAGGACCGCGGGACGCTCCAGCGCGAGACCTTCTACGAGAACGCGGCGTGGATGACGTCCACCACGGACACGCTGCTGCTGGAGGTGCTGGACTCCGACGGCAACGTCCGCACGAGCGAGACCTACAAGCGCACCGACTTCCTGTCGGAGAGCAGCGCCACGGGCCGCACGCGGGTGAGCTTCACGGTGACGGGACTTGCGCCCCCGCGCTTCCCGGACGACCCGATTCCGGTCGTGTCCGGGGAGCGGGAGGCCCTGGTCTACGCCAGCACCGTGAAGGTGTCGTTCGCCAACTCCACCAACCCCTTCAAGTCCTTCACCATGCCGCAGCTCCAGGGCGAGGGGCTCATCCGGGTGACGTGGAGCCTGATGCCCAAGAAGCCGTTCCTGTTCCCGGTGAGCTTCGTGCCCGCGGCGGAGCGGCCGGCCACCTGCTACCAGGTGGGCGCGGACGGGCTGGCCACGGATGTGCCCGTGCCCTGCGGCTTCGGCCTGTCCCAGAAGGTGGTGATGACGCCGCCGCGCAATGGCCGCTACCTGGAGGCGGGGGAGGCGCTCGACTTCGTCATCTCGCTCCAGGATGGCGACGGCCACTCGCTGCACGCGCGGGACTCACTGCCTTCGTTCAAGCAGTACATGGAAGGCGAGTCCAACGGCCTGGCCCACTTCAACAGCTTCATGTTGGTGAACTGGCGCGACGGCAGCGCCTCCGAGTCGGGCTACAAGGTCGTGGGCCCGCTTCAGGACCTGGTGGTCGTCAACGGCGCGCACACGCCTCCGTACTTCGCGTTCCCGGAGGCCGTGGAGCCCCAGTACTACGTGCCCCCCAGCTCGACGTACCTCCCGGGCGGCTCGCTCCACCAGCCCAACACACGCATCACGGTGCCGCTGCCCGCGAACGCGAAGCCCGGCACGTACGCCCTGCTCGTCAAGGGACACCGCGACTTCATGGGCGAGCGCCTCAACCGCATGGACCCGTTCTTCTTCCAGGTGGGCCAGGCCGAGCGCACGACGTACCCGGGGAAGATTGGCAACTGCCAGGTCTGCCACAACGGGCCGAACTCCCTGAACAACGTCCACCATGGTGGGTCGGTGGACAACGTGGAGGCTTGCAAGGTGTGCCACTACGACGAGGGCGTGGGGCACGTCTCCGACTTCATGCACCGCATCCACGTCAACTCGCGCAAGTACCAGCAGAACAAGGGTGACTGCACCCTGTGCCATCTGACGCGCGAGAGCACGCTCCGGCCCAGCCTCATCGCCTGCGCGGGCTGCCACCCCGGCACCCACGGCAATGAGTACAAGCACCTCGAGTTTCAAGACCTCAGCGCTGTCCCCAACATCTACGGCAACTGCGCCAACGCCTGTCACGTGACCTCGCCTCCGCGCGAGCACGTGTTGCCCAAGCGCTGAACTGGACGAGGACCGACATGATGGCCCGCCACCTCACTATCGCGTTCATGGTCGCCGCCGCGCTGAGCGGCTGCTCCGACGTCGAGCCCATTCCGCCCCCGCCAGTTCAGCCGCCGAGCACGGGCGTGCTGCCGGAGCGCCAGTCCACCGTGTCGGGCGTGCTCTACGACCCGGAGGCGTTCTTCGTTCAGTTCGTGACCTACTCGGCGATGGGGGAGGAGCCCATTCCTCCCGGGTTGTTCCCCAAGTCGCCCTTCCTGCTGTACTCGGCCATCCCCGATGCGCAGGTGCGCCTGGCCGGGGCGGGACTGCCGTCGGTGTCCAGCGGGGTCTCCTCCTTCGAGGGGGCCTGGCTGACGACGGGCGTCACGATGAGCGACAGCGCGCCCTACCTGGCGGAGGCGCTTCCTCCCGACGGCCCGGTGGCCTTCTTCCCGGAGGGCGCGTTCTTCCCGCTCCCGCCCGCGAAGCACTACGCCACCACGAGCATCCGCCCCATCCAGGTGCAGGTGAACGACTGCCGGTCGCAGGCGGCGGTGATGGTGGGAAGCACGGGGGCGCTGGACGCGGTGGCGCGGCACCTGACGAGCACGGGGACGCCGACGACCCCGGATGACCTGGTGGACCCGGCGAAGACGGGCGGCGTGGTCCTGTTCTGGGTCCACCCGGGCAGCCTCTTCTTCGACTTCATGTATGAGCCGATGGACTCCGTCGTGGGCGAGACGAGCGCGGGCACCTTGCTGGCGGTGGACTGGGCTCCCCCTGGGGAAGGGCCTCCGGGGCAGTCGCCCCTGGGCTTCTTCGTGACGCCGGGCTCGGGCGGGTCCATTGGCTACTACGCGCTGGTTCTGCCGCGAGGGCTGACGACTCCGGTGAAGGTGACCTTCAAGGACACCCTCATCACCACGGTTCCAGACCCGATGGACCCTTATGGCCTGCGCCCGTGGCCGATTGCTCCCATCACCGTGCAGCCGCACGCGGGGGTCTCCGTGCAGCGCGTGTTCGCGGGCTTCACCAAGGAGCCCCCGCCGCCGGATCCGCTCGAGCCTCCCGGGATGCCGCCGGAGGATGAGGGCTGGCGGTGTGTCCCGCCGGAGCACGAGTAGCTCCGGCTGCTTGAGCCGCTCAGTGCGCTGGGCGGACGTGCAGCCCACGGAACCTCACCGTGGGCTGTCCGAAGGACACGGGCAGGGGCCCGTGGTCGAGCTTGCGGCAGCCGCGCGTGGCGAAGAGGTTGCGCGCGTCGGCGCCCACCGCGTCGATGGAGGCCAGGGCCTCCAGGCCGTTGCCCGCGAGGATGCCCGGTGACACGCGCTGCCCCAGGCGGCCGTCGCGGACCTCGCGAGCCTCCACGATGTAGAAGCTGAAGTCCCCCGACAGCAGGTCCATGTGCCGAGGCATGAGGTGCTGGACGAGCAGGCCGTGGGACAGGTTCCCCAGGAGCGTGTCCAGGTCTCCCTCATGTGGCTCCACGCGCGTGTGGGCCATGCGTGGCAGGGGCGGGTGACGGAAGCTCACGCGTCGGCCGTGTCCGTTGGGAGCGTGGCCCAGGTGGCAGGCGCTGCGTGAGTCGAGCAAGGGTGCGTCCACGATGCCCGCGCTGAGCAGGCGCACGGCCTGGGCGGGCTGGCCCTCGTCGTCCCAGGCCAGGGTGAGGGAGCCGTGTCCCTCGGTGGGGTCGTCGGACACGGACAGCCAGGGACCCGCGACGCGCTGCCCGAGCCGGCGCGCGAGGTAGGAGCCGCTTCGCGCGACGACATCTCCTTCGAGGGGATGGCCGCAGACCTCGTGGAAGAAGCACGCGGAGGCCGCGCCCGGTGGGAAGACGATGGGCAGGACTCCGGTGGGGCAGGGGACGCCTGGGCTGGACTCGCGAAGCTCGCGCACGAGGGTGGTGGCGTGCTGCACGAGGGTCGGGAGTTGGGCGTGGAGCTGGGTGAGGTCGGGGAAGGCGAAGGCGCGCCAGGCGTCGAGGCTGCCGCCGTGGGCGGGCACGGAGGTCTTGAGCTCGAGGATGGCGTGGCGGGAGACCTGCTGGGTGGAGGTGTGCTCGTCGAAGTAGAGGGTGCGGCGCTCCACTTCGCGGAGCAGCACATCCAGGGAGGGGGCTCCGGCGTCGTGGGCGGAGGCCACCAGGCTTCGGATGATGTCCATCGCCCGAGCTCCCGAGGTCTCGAGGTCGGAGGAAGGGGCGAGCAGGGCACGAGTGCTCGCGCGGGGGGCGGAGGGGAGGGAGGCGGCGAGGCGGACGGGGTCGAGGTGTTCCTCCCAGAGGTGCTCGGTGCCGCCGTCGGCGGGGCGGGACTCGCAGAGGCCCTGGTCTCGTTGAAGGGGGAGGACGCGTGAGCCGGAGCGGGAGTGAACGGCTTCGGCAGTGTCTCGCCGCTCCACGAACCAGCTCGACCTGTTGGACTTCGCGGCGCGCACGTCTCGACGTTCTAGCCGACCCGCTGGGCCACGCGAAACGTGGGCGGTGAGATGTCAGGCCCACTCGAGCGCGATAGCGTCGGCGACATCCATGCGGCAGGGGGGAACATGATTCACATCGTGGTGAGGCACCCGGATGACGTGCAGACGTGGAAGAACGACTGGGTGGATGGAAAGGGCCCCTTGATGAAGTGGATCACGACGGACGCGGAGGTGGCTCGGCACTGCCAGACGGCGAGGGTCACGGGCGTGCGCGTCCGGTTCCACCGGTGCGGCTTCCAGCCGTTTGTTCCCGTGGTCTGTTGTGACGCCCGCGTCAAGGACGTCCAGAAAGTCAGCCGGGATTTCTACATCGTGCACTTCGAGGACCAGGTGGCGATGAACCTGGAGCCGGTGCACAAGCCCCACCAGCGGCAGAACTGGTACAGGGCCGGGCCCTGAGCGTGGGGATGCCGGGTTCTCTGCGCGGACCGTGGGGCGCTTCATCGGCACCGACCCGCCCCCGAACAACCGGGCACTGAGTCGCAGGACTCGCGAGCGGGAGTTCCTCGCCGCTTCATTCAGCGGCGGCCTCATGGGTGTCTCCGCTGCCGAGCCCCTGCGCGGCGGAAGTGCCCCTGTTCTCAGGGTGGCCCGAGGGAAGAGGCCCCGGCGCGGCAAGGCTCACCGCCGAATGAGGCATGATGGTGTCACGTGAGCACTGGCCCCTGTGAAGATGTGCGGCGAGAAGTCGGCGCGGAACGGATGACGCCGGATGCACTGGTGGCGGCCGCGCGTGCTGCGCTCGCGGAGGCTGGCCCGGAGCTCGCGGGGTTGGAGGCAGAGCTGTTCCTCGTGCGCGAGGGCTCGCTCGCGCTGGAGCATGAGGCCTCCTCGAATACCTTCGCAGCCCGCCTGGGCGACACGTGCTCGGCCGTCGCTCGAGTCTGGAACGCCACGGTGCGCGGCGGAGCGTCAGGACCCATCGGAGAGGGCGCGGACCTCCGGCGGCTCCTGGTTCAGGCCGCACAGCGCACTGTTCCGTCGTCCTCGCCTCCACCTGTCACGCCACTCCCCACCGACTCGCGGCTCCCTTCGTGGCACTGGGAGCCCTCCGTGTCGGAGGCACGGAGCGATGCCGTGCGTATCGCTCGCGAGTGCGTACCCGAAGGCATCGTGGTGCAGGCGCTCGTGCTCACCCGCCGATTCACCTGGTCCGCGCTCGTGCGAGGTCACGACGTGCTCGCGCAAGTGGAGCAGCGAGAGGAAGCCTTCGTCCGCTGCGAGACTCCCAGAGGCGCGGTGGTGGATGCGATAGGGCTGCGCGCCGGCCAGACGGCATGGGCGGCGCTGCGCGAACGGCTGCACGCCGCGGTTGACGCATTGTCGGGCCCTGTTCGTGAGGCGGACCCGCGCCTTCCTCGCGTGTTGCGTCCCGCGGTCGCCGCACCTCTCGTCGCGGGGCTGGGCTGGTTGCTGCGCGGTGACGTCGCGGTCTCGACGCCCGCGCTGGCTCGTGCGGTGGGCAAGAAGGTCTTCCCCTCCCTGCTCACGGTGGAAGACCTCCCCCGACACGCCGAGGGGACACGTCAACGAGACTGGGACGACGAGGGGCGAGCAGCACAGGCTCTTCGCCTGGTCGAGGAAGGACGACTGCTGGGCTTCCTCCACTCCCAGGAGAGCGCCGCGCGCCTGGGCGTTCCAGCGCACGGACGCGGACTTCGCGACGGAGCCATCGAGCCCGGCGCCACCTCGCTCAACTTCTTCATCGCTCCTCGTGGAGCCACCTTGCCCGCGAGCTACACGGAGCTGGTCGCGAGAGTCGAGACCTTCACGACGATGCCGCGCCCCGGGCGAGTGTCCCTCATCGCTGGTGGGTGGGAGGTCCGCGACGGACGACGTGTGCACCGCATCGCGCCGATGGAGTTGGAGTTGCCCGTGCTGGAGACCTTCCGCTCGCTCCGAGGCGTGGGGGCCGACCTGACGTTCTTCCCCACCGCCGAGGGCTGCGGCACCCCCACGTTGCTGCTTCCTCCCGCGACGGAGTGAACACGCCCGGTCCGCATGCGCGAGACCGACACGACTCGGGGTGCCGCTCTTCGCGTGGCTCACAGGGCTCGCCGGGGGCCGCTGCGCCCCCACGCTGCTTCCCTCGCTGGAGTGTGCACACCCGGTCCACACGCGCGAGGCCCACAGGACTCGCGGTGCTCCTGCGTCGCGCGGCTCGCCACGGTGGAAGGACCGGTGGATACTCGACGGACCGCTGACGTGAGCCGACCTTCTCGCGCGGCGATGCTCACGGAGGAGCGCTGAGATGGGGATGGATTCGTCGTCGGCCTCGGGCCCCGCGTCCGCGCGGACGGAGCGCGGCGTGGTGGCGGTGTGGCCCGCGAAGCCGACGGAGCTCGTCGGCGACTCTCGTGTGCTGCGCGCCCTTCCCCGTGTCGAGCTGCGCCGAGTGGGCCCCTTCGTCTTCTGCGACCACTTCGGCCCCTCGCCCGCCGTGCCGGGGACCATGTCCGTGCCCCCGCATCCGCACATCGGCCTCCAGACCGTGACGTATCTGTTCTCCGGAGCCATCCGTCACCGCGATTCCCTGGGCACCGTGCAGGACATCCAGCCCGGTGACATCAACTGGATGACCGCCGGCCGCGGCATCGTCCATGCGGAGGATGTGGACTCGAGCCCGGGGGCCCCACCGCTCCACGGCATCCAGACCTGGGTCGCGCTCCCTCGCGCGCAGCGCCAGATTCCGCCCGCCTTCGAGCACATCCCTTCGGCGATGCTGCCCTGCGTGGAGCACGAAGGCGCACGCGTGCGAGTCCTCGCCGGAAGACTGGGCGAGGCCCTCTCCCCCGTCCCCGCCTTCCATCCCCTGACATACCTGGACGTGGAGCTCGAAGCGGGAGCCACCGTCTCGTTCCCCGTGGAGCCCACCCACGCACTCGCCCTCTATGTGGCCGACGGCGACGTCTCCATCGGCGGCACCACGGTGGAGCGCGGCCTGCTCGCGCACCTGGACGAAGGCGCCTCCACGCTGACGCTGCACTCGGTGCGCGGTGGCCGCGCGATGGTGTTGGGTGGTGAGCCGTTGCCGGACCCGCTCGTCATCTGGTGGAACTTCGTCGTCGACAGCGTGGCCGAGGGCCGCGCGCGCTTCGCGGACTGGGAGGCGGGGCGCTTCCCGCCGCTCGCTCCCTGGGTGGACAAGTGACCAGCCCTTCGTACCCAAGGACCACGCCTGGGCGTCCCCAATCCAGTGCATGCTGCGCGCGCGGCGGCGGACGCCGGGAGGACAGCGGATGTCGGGTCAGTCGTTGGCGATGAAGTTGTTGGAGGGTGCTCGGGAGTGGGCGAAGCGGCTGCCCTCCGCGCTCTCCGGAGACATCGCGGTGGACGTCGGTGGCAAGCGGTTGCGGCTGTCCCACGTGCGCGTGGAGACGGTGGTGCGGCAGTTGTTGGGCAACGTGAAGCACCTGGAGCTGCGCCAGTGGGAGTCGCGTCCCAGCGTCTATGACCTCCGGCTGTCCGTGAAGGGCTGGAAGGTGCGCGTGGAGACGACGCTGGAGCGCGTGGAGCTCGCCTCGGGGCGCTACCGGCTGTGGCTGCTCACGCCCGGGAGGGTGGAGCTGGAGGAGTCTCGCGGCGCGTCGTCGCTGGTGATGGGCATCCTGCGCGCGGGCGCGGGAAGGGCCGCGCTGCGCACGCTCGCCGAGCGCCTCCTGCCTCCGGGACTGACCTGGAACGGACAGGTGCTCCAGGTGGAAGGAAAGCTCCCCGCCGAGGGCGTGCTGTCCGCGAAGCTCTTCGAGAACGCCGCGCTCGCGATGAGCGTGGAGCACGTGGAGGAGGGCCTGTGGCTGGGCGCCGAGGCCTGGCCTGGACTGCTGGACCTGCTCCAGACGCTCTTCGGCACGGAGCTGCCTCGCACGCCGCCGGGGACCTGACGCCTCCGGCGCGTGCGTGCGAGAGGCCCGGGGCTCAGCCCTCCTTCTGCGCGGCCTTGGGCGGCTGGTACGTCCCCGGCGTGGTGCGCGAGGCGACGGCCAGCCGGTTCCACGCGTTGATGGTGGCGATCGCTCCGGTGAGGTCCGCCAGCTCCTTGTCGGAGAAGTGCGGCTTCACCGCCTCGTAGACAGACGCGGGCACATGGCCCTCCGCCACGAAGGTGACCGCCTCCGTCCAGGCCAGGGCCGCGCGCTCGCGGTCCGTGTAGTAGGGGCTCTCCTCCCACGCATCCAGCCCGTACAGGCGCTGCTCCGTCTCACCCAGCACGCGCAGGTCCTTCCAGTGCATGTCGATGCAGAAGCCGCAGCCGTTGAGCTGCGAGGCGCGCAGCTTGATGAGCGTGAGGAGCTTCTCGCCCAGCCCACACTCGTGCAGGTACTTCTCCAGCGCGAGCATGGCCGTGTAGAGGCCCGGGGCAACCTTCGGCGTCACGAATCGGGGCGTTTCCATGGGGGTTCTCTCTTTGTGCTCGAAGGGGGAGGGATGTCCCCCGTTGCTGGCGTTGAAGTAACCGTGCCCCCGCATCGACGCGAGGGCCACTCGCGCACCACTCCATGGGGCCACTTTCCAACGAGGGGGAGCCACTCGCGCGTGGCGCCGCCTCAGCGCAGCGCCCGGGCGAGCATCCGCACACCCTCGGGAATCCGCTCCTCGGGGACACACGCGTAGCCGAGCAGCAGGGCGCCTCGGCCTTGGGATTGGACCCGGAACGCGGACAAGGGCTGCGTCAGCACCCCGGCCTGGAGGACGCGGGCCGTGGCGGCCCGGTCGTCCTCGCCCTCGGGGAGCCAGCCCACCAGGTGCATTCCCGTGTGGAGGGGAGACACGTCCAGGCGCCCCCGCAGCTCGCGCGAGGCCGCCTCCACCAGGGCCTCCTGCCGGCGGCCGTACAGCACCCGCATGCGGCGGACGTGGCGGCTGAAGTGGCCGTCGTTGAGGAAGTCCGCGACCACCGCCTGCTCCACGACGGGCGTGTGGCCATCGGCGAAGCGGCGCGCGGCGGTGAAGGCGTCCACCAGCGGCTCCGGCACCACCAGGTAGCCCACTCTCAAGGCCGGGGACACCACCTTGCTGAACGTCCCGATGTAGAGCACCCGCGCATCCGGGGCCATCCCCTGCAGCGCGAGGAGCGGGCGGCCCTCGTAGCGGAACTCGCTGTCGTAGTCGTCCTCGACAATCCACGCATCCGAGCGCGCGGCCCACGAGAGCAGGGCCTGCCGCCGCGCCTTGCTCATGGCGACACCCAGCGGGAACTGGTGCGCGGGCGTGACGACGGCCAGCCGCGCCTCCGGCCCCAGCCGCTTCCCCGCCTCCACATCCAGCCCCTCCGCATCCACGGGGACGGGCACCAGCGTGGCGCCCGCGGCGACCAGCGCGCCCCGGTACGCGAAGTAGCCGGGGTCCTCCACCCACGCCGCGTCGCCCGGGTCCAGCAGCACTTGCGCCGCCAGGCTCATGGCCTGCTGCGCGCCGTTGACGATGATGACCTGCTCCGGGACACACCGGACGCCGCGCGAGGTCGCCAGGTAGTCCGCGACGGCACGCCGCAAGGGCGGATGGCCCGCGGGCTCCGCGCGCTGGAGCAAATCCCCCCACGAGCGCCGCCAGCGCGTGTTCAACAGCCGCCCCCACAAGTCGCTGGGGAAGGCGTCGATGGACGGCGTGCCCATGCGGAAGGCGAGCTGGCTGGGAGGAATGCCGGGCACCGACAGCCGCATGTCGGGCAGCATCGCCACCGCGCGCCCCCGCCGGGAGATGCCGGGCGTGTGCGCCGGCGCGGGCGGAAGGGGGCCGACGCGCTCCGAGCGCAGCACCCGCTCCGGAAGCTCGCGCGCCACATACGTGCCCGAGCCCAGGTGCCCCACCAGGTACCCTTCCTCCAGGAGCCGCGAGTAGGCGTTGAGCACCGTGTTGCGCGACAGGTCCAACTGCTCCGCCATCGCCCGCGTCGACAGCAGCCGCGTGCCCGGCGCCAGCCTCCCCGCGACGATGGCCGCGCGCAGCGCCTCCATCAGCTGCGTCTGGAGCGACGCGCCCGTGGAGGCATCCAGCACCACCGACGTGGCCGCCATGGCCGCGGGCCGTTTGCGCGCGGTGCGCCGCTTCGCCGTCGCCGCGCCCTTCGACGGCGTCATGGCCTGCTCATCCCCGCGAGAACCCCGAGGACGAATGATTCACCCCGGTGATGTCCGGAATCACGACACATCACTGTTGGAAACAGAGGCAAGCGGGTTACGCCTGTTGCGTAGCCGCAAGCGCCATCGCGCTCGGGGCCGGCCGGAGTGTGGGCCATCTGCAAGAGGAGGGGGTCCGTCATGCTGGGGTTGCCGTGGTTCAACCTCATCGTCGCGCCGCCACGCGCGAGAATCGAGGAGGGAATGCGTGAGAGGCTCTTGCGCGCGGCCGACGTGCTGGTCCGGGAGGAAGGCCCCGACGCCCTGACGTGGGAGGCCCTCGCCCGGCGTGCCCGTGTGGGGCGAGGCACTCCGCGCTACCACTTCCGGAGCAAACAGACGCTGCTGGACGCCCTTGCGGGCTTCTCCTCACACCCCGGAGTGCGGGGAAGGCGTTGACTCCTCGACAGGCACTCCCTCGGAAAGTCCACGCCCGCACGTCCAGGGGGCCCGATGCCAGGCGAGTGCCCGCAGCCCGGCCGTAGGCTTACCCGCGAGGGTGACTTCCGCTTTATTCCCGGGGTCTCCATCTCTTTCTAGGTGCGGCGAGCCCGTAGTTGGGCCATTAGACTGAAACGAGAATGGTTCGGGGTGCTCGTGCGTTCTGCCGCTCGGAGTCAGGGCCGGTTGGACATGGGCCCCCTATCAGGCTAGAGGCAGTTTCACATCTCAGGTTCGAGATGCGAGGCGGCTCGGATGCCGCGAGAAGAAAGAAGACGCACATGGCGACTGGTACCGTGAAGTGGTTCAACGACGCGAAGGGCTTTGGCTTCATCGCGCAGGATAATGGCGGCCCTGACGTGTTCTGCCACCACACCGCCATCCAGGCGGACGGGTTCCGGACCCTGGCCGAGGGTCAGAAGGTGGAGTTCGACGTCAAGAAGGGCCCCAAGGGGCTCCAGGCGGAGAACGTCCGCCCGGTTGGCTGAGCGCGTCCGCTCCAGCATCCGACGGCCCGGTCTCCTCGCGCGGGAGGCCGGGCTTTTGCTTTCAGGAGGGAGGCGACATGCAAGGAAGGTCGACGAAGCGTCAGAAAGAACAGGCGCGCAAGCAGCACCAGCAGGAGAAGGATGCCAAGCGCGAAGAGCGCAAGCGTGCGAAGGTCGAAAAAGGCCCACGCCAGCCCGGTGATGTGGACCCTGACATCGCGGACATCATTCCGGGGCCGCAGCCGCAGGTAGAGTACTGAGTCAGCGTCTCTTCCTGAGGCCCACCACGTGCTCACGTGGTGGGCCTTGCCGTCTCCGGCGTGGGGCCTCCGCTTCCCTCGGATGAAGGCCTCCCTCGTTTTCGCCGCAATGAGCGCGCCCGCCAGGGCGTAGGGCAGGGGCACTTCCTCCAGGCCCCGACCCCATGCTGCGAATCTCCGCTGTCTCGAAGGCGTACCCCAACGGGGTGCGCGCCCTCCAGGGCATTGACCTGAGCATCGACCGAGGACTGTTCGGCCTGCTGGGACCCAACGGCGCGGGCAAGTCCACCCTGATGCGCATCCTGGCCACGCTGCAGGCGCCGGATGCGGGGCAGGTGACGTTCGACGGGCTGGACGTGCTCGCCCGACCGCAGGCCCACCGCCGGCACCTGGGCTATCTCCCTCAAGACTTCGGGGTGTACCCGGGCGTGTCCGCGGTGGACCTGCTCGACCACCTGGGGCTGCTCAAGGGGCTGACGAACGCCCGGGAGCGGCGCGAGCAGGTGGACGCGCTCTTGAGCCTCACGAACCTCCACGCGCACCGGAAGAAGGCGGTGAGTGGCTTCTCGGGCGGCATGCGGCAGCGCTTCGGCATCGCCCAGGCGCTGCTGGGCAACCCCAAGCTGCTCATCGTGGACGAGCCCACGTCGGGGCTGGACCCGGAGGAGCGCCAGCGCTTCCACAACCTCCTGGGCGAGGTGGGGGAGAACGTCGTCGTGCTGCTCTCCACGCACATCGTCGAGGACGTGCGCCAGCTCTGTCCGCGCATGGCCATCCTCAGCGAGGGGCGCGTGCTGTGCGAGGGCGCGCCGGAGGCGCTGGTGGCCTCGCTGGCGGGGAGGGTGTGGCGCAAGACGGTGGAGAAGGGCGCGGTGGAGCGCTACCGCGCGTCGTTCCCCCTCCTGTCCACGCAGCTGCAGGCGGGGCGCACGCGGGTGCACGTGCTGGCGGACGCGAGGCCCGAAGAGGGCTTCGAGCAGGTGCCGCCCGACCTGGAGGACGTCTACTTCTCCACGCTGTCCCACCGTCGCGCGGCGTAGCGGGGACGAGCCATGCTTCGGGGAATCCTCCACTTCGAGTGGCGCTATCACACGCGCCAGGCCGTCTTCTTCGCCGCGCTGGCCATCTTCGCCGCCATGAGCTTCGCGCTGGTCGGCACGGGCTACGGCGGCGACAACGTGCAGCTCAACTCGCCCCACAGCGTCGCGCAGTCGCTGGGGCTCCTGTCGCTCACGTCCCTCTTCGTGCTGGGCATCTTCTGCGCGTCCACCGTGCAGCGCGACGCCGAGCACGGCATGACGGAGCTGCTCTACACCACGTCCGTCACCCAGCGGGACTACCTGCTGGGCCGCTACCTGGGCGCGCTGCTCGCGACGCTCGCCGTGTTCGCGGTGGCGACGCTGGCGCTGATGCTGGCGCCGTACGTCATGGCGGTGCCTCCGGAGCGCGTGGCGCCGCTCGGCGTGGGCCGCTACCTCTGGGCGCTCCTCGTCGTCGTGACGCCCAACGTGGTGTTCGCCGCGTCGCTGCTGTTCGCCATCTCCGCGCTGTCTCGCAGCCGGCTGGCCAGCTACGTCGGCGGCGTCTTCGTGTACGCGCTGTACCTGGTGGGCTCCATGTGGGCGGAGTCGCCCATCATGGCGGGGACCGCGCCGCAGACGGCGGAGTCGCTGGCGCGCGCCGCGCTCCTGGACCCCTTCGGCCTGTCCGCGCTGTTCGAGCTGTCCCGCTACTGGCCGGAGGCGGAGCGCAACACCCGGTTCGTCCCGCTGACGGGGAACTTCCTCTGGAACCGGCTCTTGTGGCTGGGCGTCGCCGCGGCGGTGCTCGGCTTCGTGCACGCGCGCTTCTCCTTCCGGACGTCGGCGGTGAAGCCTCGCGAGGAGAAGGCCGAGGAGGGGCCTGTCGCCCCGGCGGGGGCGTCGTACCGCCCCGTCGAGGTGGGGACGCCTCGGGGGCGCTCGGCGTGGGCGGTGTTCGCGTCGGCGGCGCGGCTGGAGTTGCGGCACGTGCTGCGCAGCTGGCCCTTCCTGGCGCTCCTGGCGCTGTGGGTCTTCGTCGTGGGGATGGAAATCGTGACGGGGGCGGGGCGAGGGGAGGCCGGCACCTACCGCATCCCCACCACGGGCCGCGTGCTGGAGAGCATCTGGATGCCGCTGTCCCAGGTGGGCACCCTGGTGGTCATCTACTTCGGCGCGGAGCTGGTCTGGCGCGAGCGGATGGCGCGCTTCGAGGCGCTGCTCGACGCGACACCTTCTTCCAGCGTCTATTTCTTCGCCTCCAAGCTCACCGCGATGGGCGCGCTGGTGGGCGTGATGACCGCAGTCCCCGCCGTGCTGGGCGTGGCCTTCCAGCTGGTGCGCGGTCAGGTCGTCCCGGAGCCTCGGCTCTACCTGTCGCTGTTCTACTTCGAGGGGCTCCCGCTGCTGCTCTTCGCGGTGGCGGTGCTGTTCATCCAGACGGTGAGCCCTCACCGGTACGTGGGCATGGTGCTGTCGCTCCTGCTGGCCCTCGGGGTGAGCCAGGGCGCGTCGCTGGGCCTGGAGCACCCGATGACCCGCTTCGGCGCGGCGCCCGCGGTGTCCCACTCGGACCTGGATGGCTTCGGTCCCACGGCCGCGTCCTTCACGGCGTTCATGGTGTACTGGAGCGCCTTCGCGGGGCTGCTGGCGCTGGTGACGTGGGGCCTGTGGCGGCGCGGACTGGGCGCTCGCTGGAGCGCGCGGCTGCGGGCGCTGCCGGGGGAGTGGGGCCGCGCGGGGCGGTATGGCGCGATGGCCTGCGGCGGGGTGTTCCTGCTCGCCGGTGGCCTCATCGTCCGCGACACGTGGGGCCTGGGCACCTACCAATCCCGCGACGCCTCGCTGGCGTGGCGTGAGCGCTACGAGCGGACGTACAAGGTCCTGGAGCCCCTCCCGCTGCCGAGCATCGTCGCGGTGACGTCGCGCCTGGACCTCTTCCCGGAGCATCGTCGCTACCGCGCCACGGGGACGTACCGGCTGGAGAACCAGACGCAGGCGCCCCTCGACACGCTGTGGGTCGTGGTGCCCCCGACGGCGAGGCCCGTGTCGCTCTCCCTGCAGGGCGGCGAGCAGGTGGCGCATGACGAGGAGTTCGGCATGTTCCACTTCCGGCTCCAGCCGCCGCTGCCTCCCGGAGGCGTGTCCGAGCTGTCCTTCGACGTCACGCGCGAGGAGCGGGGCGTGAGGGCCACGGGCTTCGAGCTGTCCCTGGTGGAGAACGGCTCGTTCATCCTGAACGACGAGGTGTTCCCCACGCTGGGCTACCGGCGAGGCCACGAGCTGGGCGACCCGGAGGAGCGGCGCGTGCGGGGGTTGCGGGAGCAGCCCCGGATGCCCCTGCTCGACGAGAGCGGCCGGACGCCCGTGGTCCGAGCGCCGGTGTGGCACACCCTGGACCTGATGGTCTCCACGTCCAGCGACCAGACGGCGGTGGGGCCGGGGACGCTGCGCAAGCAGTGGAGCGAGGACGGGCGGCGCTTCTTCCACTACGTCGTGGACCGGCCCATGACGCCGAAGTTCGCGGTCGTCTCGGCCCGCTACGCGGTGGAGAAGACGCGGCACCAGGGCGTGGACGTGGAGGTCTATTACCATCCCGCGCACGCCTACAACGTGAAGGCCATGGTGGAGGCCACCACGCGCTCGCTCGACGACTTCGGCGCGCGCTTCCACCGCTATCCGGACGAGCAGCTGCGCATCGTGGAGATTCCGTCGTCGTGGAGCTTCGGCGCGCTGGCGATGCGGCAGGTCATCTACTTCGTGGAGGACCGGGGCTTCCTCACCGACATGCGGCACTCGGACGCGGTGGACCTGGTGACCCGGCGCACGGCGCACGAGGTGGCGCACCAGTGGTGGGGCCACATGCTGGACCCCGCCACCGTGGAGGGCGCGACGATGCTGGTGGAGTCGCTGACGAAGTACTCCGAGCAGCGAATCCTCGCGGGCCTGCACGGCGAGCACTCACTGGTGCGCGAGCTGGCGTTCGACCGGGACCGCTACCTCGCCGGACGCACGGAGGAGTCCACCCAGGAGCCGGGGCTCTACAAGGGCACGGGCCAGTCGTACCTGTACTACGGCAAGGGCGCGCTGGTGATGAACGCGCTGCGGGACTTGCTGGGCGAGGCGAAGCTGGACGCGGCGCTGCGGCGCATGCTGGACGCGCCGGGGCACGAGAGCTCCCTGACGACGCTGGACCTGCTCGACGCGCTGCACGCGGAGGCGACCCCCGGACAGCATGTCCTCATCGACCAGTGGATGAAGGAGGTCGTCCTGTACGACTTGCAGGTGGAGTCGTCCTCCGTGGAGGCGCTGCCGGACGGGCGCTTCCAGGTGACGGCCCGCGTGGCGACCTCGAAGCGGAGCGTGCGGGGCGGAGAGGACGTCCTGTTGCCCATGGACGAGGCGCTGGACGTCGCCGTCTACACGAACTCACCGCGCGACGGCGTCGTGGAGGACAACCTGCTGCACGTGCAGCGGCATCCCTTCCAGGGCGCGTCCACGGAGGTGTCCTTCACCGTGGAGAAGCGGCCGACGCACGTGGGCATCGACCCGTTCATCCTGCGCATCGAGCGCGAGCGCGGCGACAACTTCCAGAAGCTGTCGCCGCGCGGTTCCGCCTCCGCGGCGCGTTAGGCCGCGGAGGTGCTTCAGGCCACCTTCTTGTCGCGCAGCTCGCGGCGGAGGATCTTGCCCACGTTCGTCTTGGGCAGCTCCGTGCGGAACTCAATCTTCTTGGGCCGCTTGTAGCCGGTGAGCTGCTCACGGCAGAAGTCCATGAGCTGGGCCTCCGTGAGCGCCGGGTCCTTCTTCACGACGAAGAGCTTCACCACCTCGCCGGAGTGCTCGTCGGGGATGCCCACCGCCGCCACCTCGAGCACGCCGGGGTGCATGGCCACCACCCCCTCGACCTCGTTCGGGTAGACGTTGAAGCCGGACACGAGAATCATGTCCTTCTTGCGGTCGACGATGGTGGTGTGGCCGCGCTCGTCCATCACGCCGATGTCGCCGGAGCGGAAGAAGCCGTCGGCGAACATCACCTTGGCCGTCTCGTCCGGACGGTTCCAATAGCCCGCCATCACCTGCGGGCCGCGGATACAGATTTCGCCCGGCTGGCCCATGGGAACTGGATTGCCGTCGTCGTCCCGGATGGCGATCTCCGTGGAGGGAATCGGCAGGCCGATGGTGCCCGAGTACTCCGTCGCCGTGGGCAGGTTGCTGGTCGCCACCGGAGACGTCTCCGACAGGCCGTACCCCTCGATGATGGGCACGCGGGTGATGGCGAACCACTTCTCCGCCACCGCGCGCTGCACGGCCATGCCGCCGCCGTTGCAGATCATCAGCTCGGAGAAGTCGAGGTTCTTGAAGTCGGGGTGGTTGGCCAGCGCGTTGTAGAGCGTGTTGACGGCCGGGAGGATGTGGAACTTCTGCTCCGACAGCGTCTTGATGAAGCCCGGGATGTCGCGCGGGTTGGGGATGAGCACGTTCATCGCGCCCAGGCGGATGCCCATCAGCCCACAGACGGTCAGCGCGAAGATGTGGTACATCGGCAGCGCGCAGATGATGTTCAGCTGCGCGATGTTGCGCCCCCGCATCGCCGGGTCCAGGAACGCCTCCACCTGGAGCACGTTGGCGATGGCGTTCTTGTGCAGCAGCGTGGCGCCCTTGGAGACACCCGTCGTGCCGCCCGTGTACTGCAGGAAGGCCACGTCGTTGTGCGTGGTGGCCACCGGGTTGAGCGTGCGCTTGCCGCCCTCCGCCAGCACCTGCTTGAAGCTCACGGCGCGCGGCAGGTTGTACGCCGGCACCATCTTCTTCACCTTGCGCACCACGAAGTTGACCAGGGTGCCCTTCAAGGCCCCCATCAGGTCACCCATGGTCGCCACGACGACGTGGCGCACCGGCGTCTTGTCCAGCACCTGCTCCAGCGTGGTGGCGAAGTTCTCCAGGATGAAGATGGCCTGGGCTCCGCTGTCCTTGAGCTGGTGCTCCAGCTCGCGCGGCGTGTAGAGCGGGTTGACGTTCACCACCACGTAGCCCGCGCGCAGGATCGCCGCGATGCAGACCGGGTACTGCAACACGTTGGGCATCATCACCGCGATGGTGGCGCCCCGCTCCAAGCCCCGGGACTGCAGCCACGCGCCAACGCGCCGCGACAGCGCGTCCAGCTCGCGATAGGTGATGCTCTTGCCCATGCACTTGAACGAAGGCCTGTCCGCGTACTTGGCGAAGGCCTCCTCCATCAGGTGCGTCAGCGACGGGTACTGCTGGATATCAATCTCCGCCGGGACTCCAGGCGGATAGTGCTTCAACCAGGGCTTCTCCATCGGCTCGCCTCCAAGGCGCGATTCGTTGATGGGTTGGGGGTGCCGGATGGTAGCCCGATTACGGACGTGTAACGTTCCTTCTGTGACGGAAGTTTAACGTCTGTCTTTGATGCACTGCGGCATGGGCAGACACGGCCCGCCGCTCAGGGCTCGAAGGGGCGGACGACCTCGGCCTGGATGATGCGGTCCAGCCGGTATGGGCGCCGCTCGCCGCCCTTCACGTCCTGTGTATCCAGGCGCGTCTCGTGGCGGTCCATCACCACGGAGAGGATGCGGACCTCTCGCGTGGTTTCCAGGAAATTGCCGTCCACGTAGGTGATGCGGAGGACCTGCTGCTCGAACCAGGCGCGCTCGATGGCCGCTCGCACCGAGGCCTTGCTGGGCAGCGAGGGCACGCCCAGGAACGACAGCTCCTTGAGTCTGTCCAGCAGCTCGCGCTGAGCGGACGTGGAGAGGGCCGAGCGCACCTTGTCCAGGGCGGACTCCAGCGTGCCGGTGAAGGGCAGCAGCCGCATGTCGATGGCGAAGCGGCCCAGGGCCACCAGCAGTGCGGCCTCGCGCGCGGTGAAGTTCACCGGCGGCAGGCTGTAGCTGCGGTCCAATGCATAGCCACCGCCCCGGCCTCGCTCCGCGGCGACAGGCATTGACGCATCGCGCAAGGAGTCGAGGTCGCGGTAGATGGTGCGGATGGTGACGCCGAAGCGTTCGGCCAGGGTCTCCGCGGTGACGCCGGTGCGGCGGCCCCGCAGATACTCGGCGAGTGCGAAGAGTCGCTCGGTGCGTTGCATGCGTGGATACCTGACATACCGCTGACACCGGTGGGCGGCAAGCTGTGGGGCATGATGCGGGGCATGGTGGAGGACGAGTGGCTGTGGGGCTGGGACGCGACGCCGGGCATTGTCTCGGTGTGGGCGGAGCCCGACGGTCGCGCGTTCGTGTGGAGGCGGCTGCCGGACACCGGGGCGCTGGTGCGCGAGGACGTGCGCTTCCGGCCGTGGCTGGTGCTGTCGACGCTGGAGGACCTGGCGCACCTGGGGACTCGGCTGCGGCCGGAGCGTGAGGGCCCGGCGCCGCGCTGCGTGACGTACCAGGAGCTGTCCGGGCCCGGAGCGCTGCGCTACCTGATTCGCGCGGAGGATGGACGCGCGCTGGTGTCGGACGTGCTGCAGGGCGTGTCCCGTCGGCTGGGGCAGGTGTTCACGAACCTGCGGGACGTGAGCCCGGGCCTGGTGCTGTCGCTGCCTCCGGAGGACCAGTACCTCACGGCGTCGGGGCGTACGTACTTCCGGGGGCTCTCCTTCGAGGCGCTGCACCGGCTGCAGTTCGACCTGGAGACGACGGGGCTGGACCCGGCGAAGGACCGCATCTTCCTCATCGCGATGAAGGGGCCGCGCGGCGACGCGGAGACGCTGGAGGCGCACGGCGAGGGGGATGCCGCGGAGGCGGACCTGCTGCGCCGCTTCGTCGAGCGGGTGCGGGTGCTGGACCCGGACGTCATCGAGAACCACAACCTGCACGGCTTCGACCTGCCGTTCGTCGCGAGGCGCGCGAAGCACCTGGGCGTGGTGCTGGCGCTGGGGCGCGCGGGTGCGCCGGGCCTGCGGCACCGGCCCTCCGCGCGGGGCTCGGCGCTGGGGCGCGGGGCGGAGCGCAACGCGGATGCGATGCGGCGCGCGCGCTACACGGTGCCGGGGCGCGAGTTCATCGACACGCTGGACGCGGTGCTGCGGCACGACTTCTCCGCGCGAGACCTGCCGGGCCATGGGCTCAAGGCGGTGGCGCGGCACTTCGGCCTCGCGGGGCCCGCGCGCGAGTACATCCCCGGCGCGAAGGTGCACGAGGTCTTCAAGACGGACCCGGAGCGGGTGCGGCGCTACGCGCGGGACGACGTGGGAGAGGCGGAGGGAATCGCGCGGGTGCTGGGCGGCGCGGCCTTCGCGTTGGCGCGCATGGCGCCTCGGCGCTACGAGCGACTGGCGGACGCGGGCGCGGCGACGGGCGTGCTGGACCCGCTGCTGGTGCGCGCGTACCTGCGCTCGGGCGTGGCGCTGCCGGCGCACGAGGAAGGGGACGGTACCTCGCACAACGGGGCGGCGCTGCACCTGTTCGCCACGGGCGTGGCACGGCGGGTGGTGAAGGCGGACGTGGCGAGCCTGTATCCGTCGCTGATGCGCGAGTACCGCATCGGCCCCAAGCGGGACAAGTTGGGGGCGCTGCTGGCGCTGGTGGACCGGCTGGTGGAGCAGCGACTGGCGGCCAAGCGGCGAGGGCGCGCGGCGCCGCCGGGCTCGCCGGAGCGGCATGAGAACGAGGCGCTCTCCGCGGCGATGAAGCTCATCGTGAACTCGGCCTATGGCTACCTGGGCGCGGTGGGGCTGACGCGCTTCGCGGACGTCCACGCGGCCAACGAGGTGACGCGGCGGGGGCGCGCGGTGCTGGCGCTCTTGTGCCGGGAGCTCGCGCGCCGGGGCGTCACGCTGCTGGAGGCGGACACGGACGGCGTGTACTTCGCGGTGCCGGAGGACTGGCGCGAGGAGGATGAGCGCCGGGTGGTGTCGGAGGTCGCCGCGCTGCTGCCTCGCCTCGTGCAGCTCGAGTTCGAGGGGCGCTATGCGGTGATGCTGTCACACGAACCGAAGAACTACGCGTTGCAGACCTACGACGGGACGCTGCACCTCAAGGGCGTGGCGTTCCGCTCCAGCCGCGCGGAGCCCTTCGGAGAGGCCTTCCTGCGCAAGGCCCTGCGCTGTCTCCTGGCGGGAGACCTCCAGGCGGTGCGGGAGACGTACGTCTCCACGGTGCTGGCGCTGCGCAGGCGGCAGGTGCCCACCTCGGAGGTGGCGGCGAACGTGCGGCTGACGAAGGACTCCACGCAGTACGGCGCCGTGCGCGAGCGCCGGCGGGAGCTGGCCTACGAGGCCCTGCTCGCGGCGGGGAGGAAGACGTGGGCCTCCGGCGAGCACATCCGCGTCTACCGCGCGGGGGGAGGACGCGCGGGCCTGTTGCCCGAGCGCGAGCCCGATGACGAGGGCAGCACGCCCATGTCCGGGGCCGAGGACCCGCGCGACTACGATGCGGAGTACTACGTGCGGCTCCTGAAGGAGACCTTCGCCGCGCGCCTGGAGCGAGGCGTGACGCGCGCCGACTTCACCACCCTCTTCGAGGACCCGGGCCAGCCGTCGCTCTTCGCGCCGTCGCTCGCGGACTCGCGCCCCATCCTCACGGTGGTGGCGCCGCCTCCGGATGACGCGCTGGCCGAGGAGACGTCCTCGGCCGCCGCTCCGGCGGAGCGCTAGTTCCCTCATCGCCAAGGCGCGACCGCGCGAACCCATCTCCCGGGTCAGCCTCGCCCCGATGCGGGTCGCTTCCCGGCTCCTGACCTGGGGGACTGGACCCAGGAGGGGGGGCGATATCCGGGATATTCGCTGATTTGGAAACTATTGTAGCTGTGTAGCGATAATCGCGAGTGCAGGCTGGTCGAGTCTCTTTCCCCCTCATGGAGTCCCCCAGTGCGTCGCCCGTGGTGGTTGCTGTCGTGCCTGCTCGTCCTGGGGCTGCCCACGCGCGCGCCGGGGCAGTCGCTGGTGGACGCGGGGGCACCCTTCGGGCTGCTGCCCCTGATTGACGAGGTCCACTGCGGAGACCCCTCGGACCCGCATCCGGTGGTGCATGGCGCCAACAGCACCTCGGTGATTCGCTCCCTCACCTTGGAGGGCGTGACGCGTCCGGTGCGCGCCATGACGATGGGCCCGCAGGCCAAGTCCTTCTCCTACAAGCTGGGCGTGGGCAAGGGGCTCCAGGCCGGCCGTGCGTACCTGCTGGTGGTGGAGTACCCGGATGACGAGTCGCGGACGATGGCCGTGGCCAACAAGGGCGCGGACAAGTTCCGGGGCTTCAGCACCGGCACGTCCATTGGCGACTTCCGGGAGCAGTACGCGTACCCGAATCCGGAGTCGCTCAAGTATCCGCTGTCGCGCAAGTGGCAGCAGTTCCGCCAGTTCTTCTACCTGCATGACCGCTTCGCGCCCATCGTCGGTCAGCGCAACGTGGAGGACACGCGCCGCCCCGAGGGGCCGGCCAATGGCTTCTGGGTCTCCGTGGGGCACTTCGCCCGTCACGGCGCTCCCACCGACAAGGGCACCGCCGTCTCGCGCATCCGGCTGTTCGAGGTCCCGAATCCCTCCCGCCTGGACCTGGTCATCCACTACCCGCCCGCGCCGCTGCCTCGCCGGCATGTGTTCTGGCGCGAGGAGATGAATGACGACACCGCCCTCTGCGCCCAGGGCGAGGACACCGGCTGCCAGCCCGCCGCAGCACCCGAGACCTGGTTCGACTACCGACTGAAGCAGGCGAAGTTCCTGGGCATCGACACGTACGCCCACGACCTGCTGGAGTTCGGCTACACGGAGGGTTGGAACGCGGACCCGTTCTCTCCGCCGCCCTGGTACGTGCAGCCCCGGGACTCGACGCTGTGGGCCACGGCGGTGTCTCGCGCGGCGGCGCAGGGCCTCTCGGTGTTGCCCTACTACGAGTACTCCGGCGCCATCGGCGGAGAGCGCGTCTACACGAGCACGCGCTGCGCGCTGGACTCCGACTGCAAGTCCCTCTCGAAGTGGCACGTCTGCCTCACGCCGTGGCACCAGCCCTCCGTGTGTGGACTCAAGCCGCTGGGGGAGCAGCGCCGGTGCAGGCCGCTGTTCGACCGCGAGGGCGACATCTACTCGCCCATCTACTGGTCCGACGACAACTGCGTGGACGTGTCGGACCCGGACGCGCTGGCGGACGTGAAGAAGCTGATGGACGCCACGGTGCTCCACTTCAAGGGGCAGGTGGACTTCCTGGGCGCGTGGTTGCGCACGCGGCCCACGGACCTGCCCGTGAGCTTCTCTCCGGAGGCGCTCGGCCGCTTCTCCGACGACACGGGACAGAGTGTGTCGCGCGCCATGCTCCAGACGAACCCCACCCTGCGCGCGGGCTATTACGAGTGGTGGTTCGCGAAGCGGCGCGCCTTCCTCGAGGCCATCCGCGACCACCTCCGGAGCAACGGGGTCGCGGATGCGCAGGTCCTCTTCACGCCGTATCCCGAAGAAGGGCTGCCCACGCCGGAGGACCTGTCGGACATGGCCGTCACCGTCACCGACGACCCGGCCGCGTGGACCGCCGTGGATGAGCAGGGCTGTTGCGCGCCGGGGGACACGTCGGACCGCTGTTGCCAGTACCGCTATCCCCCGGCCGGGTTCAGCGCCTTCGTCCAGAGCGGCACGTACCGCAAGGCCCTCACCTCGGACGAGCTGCCGCCCACCGAGCACCTCAACCGCTCCTGGGGCGAGCCGTTCAACAGCTTCCCTCCCGCGGACCCGGACCGCTTCCAGGCCGCGGAGGGTGTCTCCCTGACGTATCCCTTCAACCGGCTGTTCAGCGTGGCGGACCGCGCGCTGTTGAGTCGCTTCCGCTCGATGTCCGGTCTGGCGATGGTGCACCACTTCCCGCTCAACGAGGACGACGGCAAGGGCGACTACGCCAACGACACGGCGGACGACCGGTATGGCAACTGGCCCATGGGTGGGCTGTGGGGTTACCTGGCCATGTCGGTGGACCGGCAGGGGCCGTACTCGATGCTGGCGGAGGCGCGCGCCGTGGCGAACGGCGACCCGACGCTGCTGGGCTACCTGGAGGCGTCGTCCATCAGCCGAGGCTTCCCCGAGTACACCCGCGCCTTCCACGCGGCGTTCCTCGCGCTGCCGGCGCTCCCCAGCACGGTGGTGCCCGGCGCGGCGTCGGATGCGGAGGTCGTGGTGCGGAGGATGGCCACGGCGCACGGGAACTTCTATGCGGTGGTGAACACGTCGATGCACGCGAAGGAAGGCATCGACATCACGCTGCCGAGCGAGTCGCTGCCCATCATCGACCGGGTGAGTGGGAGCGTCGTGTCGGGCAGGGGCCTGAGTCTGTACCCCGGCCAGCTGCTCGCGTGGCAGGTGGGCGGCGTCAGGGCCTCGGCGGACGCGGAGCACGGGCGCGCCGTCCCAGGGGCTCGGCTGGGGTGGCTCTTCAAGCTGCTGTCGACGGGGGCCGAGTCAGGACAGGGCTGCGGAGGGTGTGGCGCGCACGGGAGCTCCGGCGCTCTCCCCCTGGCGGGACTCTTCGGGTGGGTGTGG
Organism: Myxococcus stipitatus DSM 14675; assembly: GCF_000331735.1. Classification (GTDB taxonomy): domain Bacteria; phylum Myxococcota; class Myxococcia; order Myxococcales; family Myxococcaceae; genus Myxococcus; species Myxococcus stipitatus. The sequence continues at coordinate 2,172,288 of NC_020126.1, forward strand.
TTGCGGCGTCGACGCCGCGGCTGAGGACGCCCCGGCGCTCACGCCCTGCATCCGCTGCGCGAGCTCCGTCACCGGGCGAGGGGCGACGTGTTCCCCCGCACCGAGGGCGTCTCGGGAGGAGGTGGGGCCATCAGTCGCGAGGCCGTGCTGGGGCGGCGGGGGGGACGCCATCCCAGCGACACCCGCAGGTAGGGCGCGGGCCGCGTGGAGCGAAGCATCTCCACGTCCACCCGGTCGCGGTTCCGGTCGAGCAAGGCGTAGTCATTCAGGACGTCGAGCCCGATGGAGGAGCTCACCCAGAGGCTTCCGCCGCCCAGCCGCGCGTTCACCGTGGGCCCGACGCGGAGCTGGGTCTCCCGCACGTAGTGCGCGTGGGGGCCCTGCGGGGCCTGGGGCATGCGCGTGCGGAACACCTGCTGGTCGAACGCGCCCGTGAGGCCCACCTCCAGCCCATCGCCCACCTTCAGCAACATCGCGAGCCGAGGCAGGCCCAGCTCCAGGATGTACGGGCCCTTGCGGTAGACGAACGACGCCATGGGGAAGACGGGGCTGATGTCGAACGGGTACAGCGCCACCAGGCCGAACGTCACCCGCACGCCCGGGTCTCCGCCCACCAGGTAGCTGGCCATCGCGAAGCCGGCCCAGTTCGTGTCGAGCCCGAAGTCGTAGGGGCTCCGGAAGTCCGTGCGGGTGCTCGCCATCGCGCCCATCATCACCATCCATCGGGGCGCCACCGGGCGAATCAGCGTGAGGCCCATCTGGAGCACGTGGAAGCGCCGGCCCAGGTCCTCATCCTCGGGCATGTCCGCGAGCAGGCCCTTGCGCTCCAGCCCCATCCAGCGCGTCTCGTAGCCCACCGTCGGCACGAGCACCGTGCGGCCCAGGAAGAGCGGCGGCAGCGGCAGCCGGAGGTCCAACTGCTGACGCTCGTCCAGGCTGCTCCCGCGCGGGCCGATGTCCGTGCCGCGCGCGAGGGTGAACCCGACATAGGCCCGGTCCTCCAGCGTCTGCGCGGTGGCCGACGTCGCGAAGAGGAGCACCCAGGTGAAGAGCGCCGCACGGACGGCGAGGGGACAGGATATCCCTCCTCCGTGAGACATTCTTCGTCGGGCATTCCTGGTCGCCGCCATGTGGACCTCACGTCCTGTTGCGAGGAGGAGGCCCCAGTATACAGGGCTCGCGAAAGACAGGAGGCGGCCCTCCGGTCGAGGCCCCGACATTCCGCTCGTCAGTGTCGAGTGGGACGCCTAGCCTTGTTCGCATGAAGATTCTCGAGAAGTTGCTCCAGGAGGCCTCGCTCCAGCCGCAGGTGGGCACCCCCGCCAAGCGGGCCGCGCTCAAGGCGAAGCTGTCGTCCTCGGGGCCCGCGAAGCAGGTGGCCAACGGGATGAAGGTCTCCGAGGGCGAGGACCAGGTCATCGACGCCGTCCGTGTGACGGTGAACGGCAACCTCGTCCTCGAGGACCAGGGGCGCCTGCTCGTGACGGGAGACCTGGTGGTGGAGGGCAACATCATCCACGAGGGCTTCGACTACTCGCTGCTCTTCGTGGGGGGCTCGCTCAAGGCGAAGAACCTGCTGGTCCACGGCGAAGTCGTGGTGCTGGGGGACTTCACCGTGCAGGGCGTGGCGTGGACCTACTACAACGACTACTCGACGTACGCGGACACGCTGACCGCGAAGCTCGTCGTCTCGGACGACCGGGAAGACGCCATCGGCAAGGTGCGCGCGGACCACCACCTGGTGGGGCACTCCAGTGAGATTGGTCCCGAGCTGAGCAAGCTCCTCAAGAAGGGGCTCGTGGATGAGGAGGGCGAGTGGTCCTACACCACGCTGGCGAAGAAGCTGGCGAAGCAGGAGGACCTGTTGCCGTGACGTCCCGTCATGGCCTCAAGGAGGCGTGACGCCGTCCGGGTAGAGGTCCTCGGGCGGAAGCACGCGGACGTTCGCGACATAGGCCTCCAGCCAGTCGAGGAACGTGCCGAACACGGGGCCCGACGCGGCGTGCGTCTCCTCCCAGACGAAGCGCCGCGTGTCCTGGAAGCGGGCCCAGTCCAGCTCGCCCATGTGGTTGAGCACGAGCGCGGGACGCTCCTGGCCTTCGCCGCTCGGGGTGACACACCACTGCACGTCCCTGGGGAGGCGGTGGGCCGCGGCGAACGGAACCAGGTGCGCGGTGGTGATGGGACGATGGCCGATGGCGACGCCCGCGGAGATGCGCACCCACCGCGTGCACTCCAGCACCTCGTCGGGTGAGTACACCCGGAAGTCGGCGGGCAAGGCGGTCCACTCGGGCGGCTCGTCCTCTTCGGCGCGGAGGACCTCGACGCGCGCGGAGGCGCACATCCTCCAGAACTCCCTCAGCCCCGGGGCCAGCACGTCCCCTCCCTCGGAGGGCGGGACACCGAGCAGCTCCGGGAGCAGCGCCAGGTCATCCTCGGCCACGGGCTCGCCCAGCACGAGCCTCCCACCGAACCCCTGGGCCCACTGCTCCACCTGCTTCAACAACTCCCGATAGCGCTCCTGGACGACCTGCTCATTCATGCCCGCGAGGATAGGTGCAAGCAGGCGGGAGAGGGGGTGGGACGAACGGTTGGGCCGGATGTGACCCCTCGTCTCCAGTCCGTGTACCTTGCGCGCTCATGGCACGTGGAAGTCAGTGGAAATGGTGGGTGGTGGCCTGCGCCTACTGGACCTTGCAGGGGCTCGCGGCCTCCAGCGAGGCGCACTCCGTGCGGGGCGTGACCTGGTCCCACGCGCTGCTCACGGATGGCTTCGCCAACGTGCTGTGGGTGCCCATCACCGTCGCCGTGCTGAACCTGGGGCTGCGCTTCCCCATCGAGAAGCGCCACTGGCGCTCGCGGGTCGCCCTGCACGTGGGCGGCGCGCTGGTCGTCTCGTTCTTCCGCGCCACCGTCATCTACTCGCTGGACCCGTATCTGGGTTGGTACTCCACGCCTCCGGCGTACCTGTCGGTTCTGGAGCACGCGCTGCTCTACAACCCGTTCATCTACCTGCTGATGCTGGGCCTGGCGCACGGCCTCTACTTCGCCGAGCAGCTCCGGCTGAAGGACACCCAGCTCGCCCGCGCGCAGCTCCACGTCCTCAAGTCGCAGCTCCACCCGCACTTCCTCTTCAACACGCTCAACTCCATCTCGGCCCTGGTGCACAAGGACCCTCGCGGCAGTGAGCGGATGATTGCCCGGCTGAGTGACTTGCTCCGAGGCACGCTCGATTCGGCGGCCCGCGAGGAGGTCCCCCTGCGCGACGAGCTGCGCACGCTCCAGCTCTACCTGGACATCCAAGGGGTGCGCTTCACGGACCGGCTCCAGGTGAAGCACGAAATCGACCAGGACACCCTGGGCGCGCACGTGCCGTACCTCTTGCTCCAGCCCCTGGTGGAGAACGCCATCCAGCACGGCATCGCCCCGCGCTCCGCGCCGGGCACGGTGACGGTGGCCGCCCGACGCGACGGTCCCGAGCTGGTGCTGGAGGTCCGCGACGATGGCGTGGGCCTGCGCTCCGGGACGGCGGCGAAGACCGCGGGCGGAGGCAAGGGCCTGTGGATTACGCGCGAGCGGCTGGTGCAGCTCTACGGGCCCGCGCACAAGCTGGAGCTGAAGGGGCGTGAGGAGGGCGGGGCGCAGGTCTCGTTGACCATCCCCTTCCGGACGGAGTCGGTGGCATGAGCACGGCCATCCGCGTGCTCATCGTCGACGATGAGCCCCTGGCTCGAGACCGGGTGCGGGAGCTGCTCGCGGACGCGCCGGACATGACCCTCATCGGCGAGTGTCGCGACGGCACGGAGGCCATCGCCGCCATCCGCGCGGAGCGCCCGGACCTGGTCCTGCTCGACGTGCAGATGCCGGAGCCGGACGGCTTCGGCGTGCTGAGCGCGGTGGCGCACGAGTACCAGCCCGCGGTCATCTTCATCACCGCGCACCGGGACTTCGCGGTGCAGGCGTTCGAGGCCAACGCGCTCGACTACCTGCTCAAGCCCTTCGACCGGGAGCGCTTCCACCAGAGCCTCGCGCGGGTGCGGGAGCGCCGCCGCACCGGGGCCACGGAGCTGGACGCGGAGCTCATCGAGCGGCTGGAGTCGCTGTCGCATCGGCTGCCTCCCGCGTCGGAGCCCTACGTGAAGCGGCTGGTCGCCAAGGTGGGCTGGCGCATGCGCTTCCTGCGCGTGGAGGACATCGACTACCTGGAGGCGGAGGGGAACTATGTCTCCGTCCACCAGGGCAAGCAGTCCTACCTCACGCGCGAGACGATGAACGCGCTGGAGGAGAAGCTGGACCCGAAGGACTTCGTGCGGGCGCACCGCTCGCTCATCGTCCGCCTGGACCGCATCGAGGAAGTCGAGCCCTTGGGGCCGGGAGAGATGGTGCTCACGCTGCGCGATGGCACCAAGCTGACGTCGGGCCGCAGCTACCGCGCCAGGCTCCAGCGCGCCTTGGACTTGCCGACGTGAGCGTGCGCCGGGGTTGAAGTCCACCGTTGACCCCGGAACCTCCACTGTTCGTCACATCCTCATCGGTCATCGCGCGGCGCCGGGCGACTGTGTCTCCAACAAAGGAGACGTCGCATGCACTCGTTCACCTCGAAGAAGTCGTGGTCCGTTGGCCTTGTCGCCGCCATGTCCTCGCTGTCCATGGCCTGCGCCGCGCAGGAGCCGGAGTCCGCCAAGGTGGCGGAGGCGCTCGGTGCACAGGGCGTGTCCAGTGAGGCCCTGTGGGGCCTGACCTGCCCCACGGGTGGCAGCATGTTCGCCCCCGGAGAGGTCTCCCTGCCGGAGCGCTCCGAGTACCGCCTCACGTTCTCCGCGGACGGCAACACCGCGTACTACCACGTGGATGCCGCGGAGGCGCCGTTCCAGGCCATCTACGAGACGCACAAGGTGAATGGCCACTTCACCCCGGGACAGATGGTGTCCTTCTCCGGCACGTACCTGGACACCGACCCGTTCCTGTCCCCGGATGGCCAGTCGCTGTTCTTCTCGTCCACGCGCCCCATCACCGGCACCGAGGAGCGTCCGGACTCCGACCTGTGGGTGGTGCACAAGCTCGCGGACGGAAGCTGGGGTGCGCCGCAGCACCTGGGCCCCAACATCAACTCGGACCGCATGGAGCTGTACGTCAGCGCGGACCGCGCGGGGAACCTGTACTACGCGAGCGGCACGTTCGACTCGGACTTCAACATCTACCGCGCGGAGCGCCGCGGCCCCGGTTACGCCCCCGCGCAGAAGCTGCCCATCGCCATCAACAGCGATGACTTCTGGGAGTACAACTCGCACATCTCCGCGGATGGCCGGGTGCTCATCTTCGCCTCGCTGAACCGTCCCGAGGGCCACGGCCTGGGAGACTTGTACGCCAGCCTCAACCTGGGCGGTGGCCGGTGGACGAAGGCCATCAACCTGGGGCCCAAGGTGAACACGGAGAAGGACGAGTTCCACCCGTCGCTGAGCGTGGACGGACGCCGCCTCTACTTCGTGCGCCAGACGTGGAACCCGTTCGTGCCGTCGGACTTCTACGAGCTGGATACCTACTGCCTGCTGTTCCAGTGATGGCCGGGGCGCGGCGCTTTGGGGAGTGACGCGCCCGGGTTGTCATGTCGAGAAGCGGGGCGGGCGGAAGGTGACAGGGGACGCCTTCCGTCCGCTCCGCTGTTGTGCTTGCTACGTCGCTACTTCGCGGGGCGAGTCCTGCTGGCGGCGGCGCGGGCCGCGTACTCACCGGGCGCGCAGCCCACCAGCGCCTTGAAGTCGCGGATGAAGTGAGACTGGTCGAAGTAGCCCAGCTGGAGCGCCAGGGTCGCCATGTCGGGTGCGTCGGGGCGCGCGAGCTGCTCGGCGGCTTCGTGGAGCCGGTAGCGCTGGAGGACCCACTTGGGGCTGACGCCCACCGCCGCGCGGAAGCGCCGCTGGAGGTTGCGAGGCTCCATCCCCGCGAGCTCCGCCACCTGCTCCATGCGCGTGAGGGATGCATCCTGCGCGAGCCGCTCCACGAGGTCTCGCAAGCGAGCGATGAGCGGCGGCATGGGCGGAAGGCGGGGCCGGAGGAAGTCCTGGGCCTGGGCCACGCACCTGTGCAGGTCCGGCTCCGTGAGGAGCGTGGCCTTCAGCGCATCGCTCTCGGGGCCGAACACGGAGCGCAGGCTCACCGTGCGGTCCGTCAGCGTGGACAGCGGCTTGCCCAGCACGGGCTGGAAGGCGGCGGGGCGGAACTTGATGCCGAAGACGCGCGCGTGTCCTCGCAGCCACTGGCGGAAGCGGCGCGAGTGGACGCCGGCGATTCGCGCCTGACCCTTCTCGAAGACGAGGTGGATGCAGGGGTGGGGGAGTGTCTCGGCGAGCAGCGGGGGCTCGCCGCGCAGGTCCCAGCGCACGATCCAGAAGTGCTGGATGTACGGCTCCAGGTCCGGGGCGGGGGCGAAGCGCTCATGCGCCACCTTGCCCTGGGGGGCCTGGCGCTGGAGGACGCCTCGAGGTGCATCGATGCGGGGACGGCTCACCGCCGCGCATTCTGTCGGCGTGTCGCGTTTTTGCAATCCGCCCCGCGTGCGCTCGCGTATCTGACGGGCCACTTGGATGAGGGCTGCACCCATGATGAATGCGGGGACGAAGTGGCTGGCATGGGCGCTGGGCGCCGTGCTGTTTCAGGGATGCGCGGGGAGCCGGGCGGTGGTTCCCTCAGAGACTCGGAGTGAGACGAACATGACGAAGCACGTGAAGGGCCCCTTTGACGTCAAGGTGAAGCCGATGGCCCCGGACGCGGAGCCGCTGGCGTACCCGGTGGGCCGGATGTCCATCGACAAGAAGTACCACGGGGAGCTGGAGGGGACGGGCTCGGGGCAGATGCTCGCGACGATGGATGAGAACGCGTCCGGGGGCTATGTCGCGCTGGAGCGCGTCACGGGCACGTTGCAGGGGCGCAAGGGCAGCTTCGTCATCCAGCACTCGGGGCTGATGGCGCGGGGTGTTCCCACGCTCGTCATCACCGTGGTGCCGGACTCGGGCACCGATGAACTCAAGGGGCTGACGGGCACGATGATGATTCACATCGACGCGCAGGGGAAGCACACCTACGAGTTCGACTACGCGCTCGCGGAGACGCCGTAAGGGCGACTTCGAGCCGGTCGCGGAGCGGAGGGGGGCTCGCGGGCCACCGCTTCATGGCCCGCCGCCAGGATTCGTGGCTTCGAGGCTCGTCTCGAACAGGCGGGTGGCTCTCGCGACCCAATCCGCGAGTTCCTCCCACCCTTCGGGCGGCTTCCACCACCACTCAAAGCGCATGTGCCGCGCGAAGTTCCTCAGCTCGACGCCATAGGAGACTCCGTCGGTCCCTATCCTGGGTTTTCCGAAGTGGAGGGCGGGCATGTGCAAGCCTTCCGCTTCCATGAGGAGCTGCTGCCAGGCCTCATGGGGGACGTCCGCATCGGTGACCAGGAGCCGGGGCGCGGCTGTAGCTTCCCCAGGTTCACGTGCCCAGACAACGCGCCGGACCCTGGGGAACGTGTCGTCCTGTCTCCGCCCGGCGTTCCAGAGCAGCCATACGCGTGGGTTGCCTCTCAAGGCGGGGTACGCCCAGATGCGAAGCCATTGAGACGAGACGCGGAGAGCGGGAGCCGCCGTTTCCGGATGCTCCAGCACCTGGTGCGCCTGCTGCTTTTGCGTTCGTACGTCGTCACCGGCTTCGCGTGTTGTCTCCATCTCAAGTCTCCATGCAGAGCATCGTGCCGCCTCTTTGTGGCACGGCCTCGCTCGCCAGCATGGCGAGGTGAGGCGCTTTCCGAGGGCCGTGTCTCCGCGCTACATGGGCGTCATGGATCGCGCGACCTGACGAGTGGACTTGAAGGCGCTGTTGGACGCGTTGGATTCCTGGGCCCGGGAGCGGGGGGCGATTGGTTCGAGAGGCCCCGCTCTCGCAGACGGAGGACGGCTTCCTTCTTCCACTTCGCCGAGAACCGACCGCGCTCCGCCGACCTGTCCTGCTGTTGCTTCTTCTTCACATCAACCTCACGAGGGGCGGCTATCCCGAGAGAGGTGTCTCAAGAAATCCTGCGGCGGAGGAGTCCATCCGAGTGAGGGGGCAATGAGTACAGCCGATCCACGAGCGATTCGCAGCCGTGAAGATCTTGCCCAGTTCGTGCGAAGCCTCGCCAAAGACCTCAAGCAGCAACCAGAGGCATGGGAGAACGCTGATCTCGGTTCATTCCTTGATGCGATGAGCGCCTGGATCGAGGACATGGACGGCTACTACGTCAACAGGGGTGAAGTCGTTCCGCCCCAACCCGAGTGGAGAACGTTGGCAGAGATCCTCACGGCAGCTCGGGTCTACGAGTAGCCCAGGCTCAACCTGAACCTTGCGCCCCACCCACGTTCTCCCAGGGGCTCAGGCCGCCGGATCGAGCCCTGCTGGAGTGGTGCCACCGTTACGACGAGCACTGGCTATGGGAGCGTCACAACTTCCTCTCACCGAGTCGGGCTCGGCAAGAGCTGATGCGGGCAGCCCGATTACTACCACCCTGGTGTCTCAACAATCCGGTGCGGTACAGACTGGGGCACTCCTCTCGGAGCTTGGTGACGAAGCCGTCCAGGAGGCTCTTCCCGCCCACCGCACCGCCGGATAAACGGGACGGTACATGGCGAGCGCGACCTGGCGAGAAGACCTGAAGGCACTGTTGGACGCGATGGACTCCTGGGCTCGGGCTCGGGGCTGGCGATTGGTTCGAGAGGCACCGCTCTCGCCGGCGGAGGTGGATGCGCTGCCTGGCCTGTTGTCCACCTACGAGTGGGAGCTGCCCACGCCGTTCGTCGAGGAAGCCTTCCCGGTCCCCGCCAGCTACCGCGAGTTCCTGCTGCTGCACCGCGAGGTGCGGCTGGAGCACCAGCCGGACGGGACGAACTGGGAGACCTATCGCCCGTTCCATGTCTGGGCGCCCACGCTCGACTCGCTCACGGCCTCGTGGGTTCCGGCGGGGACGGACGTGGGAGACGACCAGGGGGACATCACCACCACGGACCTCATCGCCTTCGCGGACGCGCATCTGGGCAGCGAGGCCGCTCGCTGGTGCTTCTACACGCGCACCCCACCGAAGAACGGTGAGCTGCCTGTCTTCATGGAAGACAACGACTTCGAGACGCTGACGGGTCACTACGTGGACTCGGGCGAGTGGCTGGACCCGAACAACCCTCCGACGCCCGCGTTCGCCAGCTTCGAGGCGTGGTTCACCCGCGTGTGTGAAGTCGTCCGCCGCGAGGACCTGGACCTGGAGGACGTGCGCGCCGTGGGGAACGCCATCCTCGCGAAGTGAGCCGTCCAGGCGCTACTCGCCGCGCAGGGCCACCTGTGGGTCGACCCGGGTGGCCCGATGCGCGGGAAGCCACGTCGCGAGCAGCGCGACTCCCGCTACCAGCACCGACAGGGAGCCGAAGACCACGGGGTCCGTCGCGCTGACACCGAACAGCAGGCTGGACAGCACACGCGTCATCCCCCAGGCCCCGAGCAGTCCCAGCACCACGCCCGCCAGCGCCAGCCGCATCCCCTGTCCCAGCACCATGCGCAACACGTCCCCGGGGCGCGCCCCCAGTGCCATGCGGATGCCAATCTCCCGCGTCCGCTGACGCGCCGAATAGGCCATGACGCCCGACAGGCCCACGCCCGCCAAGAGCAGCGACAGCAGCGCGAACACCGCCACCAACAGGGACACGAAGCGTGGACGCGCCGTGGCTGCATCCACGCGCTGCTCCATCGTCCGCAGCGCGCTCAACGGCAGGTCCTTGTCCAATGCCGCCACCGCCGCGCGCACCGAGCCCGCGAGCGCCAGCGGCTCCAACTCCGTGCGCGCCGCGAAGGACATGAAGAAGAGCGAGCGCTGGAGCGCCGGCACATACGCCTCTGGACGCACGTCCTTGTCCGGCCCGTCGTAGCGCGTGTCACCCACCACGCCCACCACCGTGAGCCAGGGCGTGCTGGAGTCGCCCAGCCGCAGGCGCTGGCCCACCGCCTCGCCCTCCGGGAAGAACCGCCGCGCGGCCGACTCGTTGAGCACCACCACGGGCTGTGTTGCCCGCGTGTCCAGGACCGTCACCTCGCGCCCCCGCCGCACCGGGATGCCCAGGGATTGGAAGTAGCCGGAGGTGACCACCTGGAAGCCCACGTTCGCGCTCTCCTCCGGAGACGGCGGCGCGCGTCCTTCCACCTCCACCTCGAACCAGATGTTGGCGCCTCCCAAGGGCAGGTCCGTCGCCGCGCCCGCGCTCCTCACGCCGGGCAGCGACGCCACGCGCTCCGCCACCTGCTGGAAGAAGGCCCCTTGCCGCGCCTCGTCCGGGTACTTGTCACCCGGCAGCGACAAGGACCACGTCAGCACGGACTCCTCGCGGAAGCCCGGGTCCACCTCCTGCAATCGCCACAGCGTGCGCAGCAGCAGCCCCGCGCCGATGAGCAGCACCAGCGCGAGCGCCACCTCGCCCACGACGAGCACATCACGCGAGCGCTGCCCTCCAGCGAGCTTCCCGCCCCCCGTCTGCCGCAACACCCCGTTGAGGTCCGGGCGCGACGCCTGGAGCGCGGGCAGCAGGCCGAAGAGGACCCCCGTGGCCAACGACACGCACAACGCGAAGGCCAGCACCCGCCCATCCACGCGGACCTCGTCCAGCCGAGGCAGCTCCGCGGGCACCAGGTGCATCAGCCCATCCAGTCCCCACGCGGCCAGGAACACGCCCAGGGCCCCCGCGAGCAGCGCGAGCACCAGGCTCTCCGTGAGGAGCTGGCGCATCATCCGCCCTCGGCCCGCGCCCAGCGCCGCGCGCACGGCCATCTCCTGCCGCCGAGCCGCCGCGCGCACCAGGAAGAGGTTGGCCACGTTCGCGCAAGCGATGGCCATGACCAGCCCCACCGCCGCCAGCAGCACCCACAGCACGGGCCGCACATCGCCGACAATCTGCTCCCGCAGCGGAACCAGGGTGATGCCGGAGTGGAGGTTGCTCGCCGGATACTCCTGCTCCAGCCGCTGCGCGACGGCGCTCATCGCCGCGCTCGCGCGCTCCAGCGTCACGCCCGGCTTCAGCCTCCCGAGCACCCGCAGATAGGACGTGTCGCGCGACTGACTGAGGTCCAAGCCCGCGCTCGCGCCCAGCTGGGGGATGTCGTGGAGCGGCGCGGGAATCCAGAGCTCGGGAGGCTCGGTGGGGGTCGTCTTGCGCGGGCCGATATCAGGCAGGGTGAAGCGCTCCGGCATCACCCCGACGACCTCATGGCTCCGCTCATCCAGCCGAATCGCGCGGCCGATGATGTTCGGGTCCGAGCCGAAGCGGCGCTTCCACAAGCCGTGGCTCAGCACCACCACCTGTCGAGGCCCCGTCTCCCCGGCCACGGGCTGGAACGTCGTGCCCAGCGCCGCGCCCACGCCCAGCACCTGGAAGTAGTTGGTGGACACGCTGGCGCCGCGCAGCCGCTCGGGCAGGTCGTCGCCGGAGAGGCTCACGTGGAGCTGGGAGAAGGCGGCCAAGCCATCGAACACGTCGCCCTGTGCGCGCCAGTCGAGGAAGTTCGCGGGGGCCACGGACCAGCGCGGCATCGTCGGTGTCCGCGACCACGCCATCACCAGCCGGTCCTGCTCGGGGAAGGGCAGGGAGGAGAGCAGCACCGCGTTGACGACGCTGAAGATGGCGGTGTTGGCGGCGATGCCCAACGCCAGGGTGAGCACCGCGACGACGGTGAACACGGGGGACCTGGAGAGCATCCTCAACGAGAGGCGTAGGTCCTGGGTGACGTCCGACATGGGCGCTCCGGGGCAGGCGTGGCCGCTGCTACCGAGCAAGGTCCGCGCCACCCTCGGCCCAGACGGGAGTCATCCTCCGGTTCGCTCGCGAGTGCCCGCTCGTGGGAAGTGGCTTCCCAGTTCTGGCACACGCGGGGGACAGGAGCTGACCCATCCGTCGGGGTGGGCCTGCTTCAGCGCCTGGAGTTCTTCAGCCGAGACAGAGGCCCCCGCCGCGCCTCGAGTGAGCGGCAAGGGCTCCAGGACCTCGGGGGCGACGGTGCTTCACTTCAGGAAGCGGGTGAGGATGGCGAAGTCGTCCTTGCCGTGGCCCGCCTTCACCGCCTCGCGGATGACGCTGTACATGGCATCGGCGACCCCTCGGTGGATGTTGCGCTCCTCGCACAGGGCCAGCAGGTGCTGGAAGGCCACGTTGTGGGCCTCGAGTGACGCCAGGGTCTGTGCATCGGCGGTGAGCCGGTTCTGCTGGACGCGGGTGAGGACGTCCGCCACGGCGCCCTGGGTGACGGGCTCCGTCAGCTTGATGAACGCCGTCGTCTTCTCCAGGGGGATTCCCTCTGCTCGGCTGATGGCCAGGGCCTGGAGCGTGCCGAACAGCGTGCCCCACATCTGGAAGAGCAGGGCGCTGTCGAGCGCGGACGCGTGGCCCACGTCCTCGCCCACGTGGGACGTGGCGCCGCCCAGCACGTTCAGCACGGCGCGGTGCTTCTCGAACAGCGCGGCGGACCCCGAGTACAGCAGGGCGCACTCCGCCTGCCCGATGAAGTCCGGCGTCGCCATGATGGCGCCGTCCAGGTAGTCGATGCCGTGCTGGCGCGCCCACGTCTCCTGCTCACGCGCCAGGGCGGGGGAGCCGGACGTGAGCTGCACCAGCAGCTTGCCACGCAGCTCCCGCGTCACCTCGTCCTGCCGCAGCAACTGGTCGCTGGTGTCGTAGTCGAGGACGTTCACCACGATGATGTCCGAGCGCTTCACCGCGTCGCGCACGGTGTCCGCGAGGTGCGCTCCCAGCTTCGCCAGGGGCTCGCTCTTGGCCTTCGTGCGATTCCAGACCGTCGTCGTGTAACCACTCTGGAGGAAGGCCTTGATGAGCGCGGACCCCATGCGCCCCGCGCCAATGACAGTGAGGGTGGGCTTCATATGCAGTGCTCCGGTGTTTGGGATTGAGGAAGCCGGGCCCCCGCGAGGGCCCGGGAGAATCAGAGCTGCGAGAGACCGCCGTCGACGGGAAGCTCCGCGCCGGTGGTGAACGTCGCCTCGAAGCCGAGGAACAGCACGCCTCGGGCCACCTCGTCGGTGGAGCCGATGCGCTTCATGGGCGTGTGCTCCTCGCCCTCCTTCTCGAAGGCCGCCACCTCTTCGGGCGTGGCGCCCGTGACTCCCAGCGTCGGCGTCCGGGTGAAGCCCGGGCTCAGCGCATTCACGCGGATGCCCTTGGGGATGAGCTCCGTTCCCAGCACCCGCACGAGGGAGCGGATGGCCGCCTTGGAGCCGCTGTACGTGCTCATCCCGGGCACGCCCAGCTCATCCGCCACCGAGGTGATGAAGACGAACGCGCCGCCCGAGCGGACGTGCGGCGTCAGGCGCTGCGCGGTGAAGAACGCGCCCTTGGTGTTGAGGTTGTACGTCTCATCGAACTCGCTCTCCGTCACCTGCTCGAAGGGCGTGAGCTTGGAGTAGCCCGCGTTGATGACGACCAGGTCCACCGCGCCCAGCTTCTGCTGGACGGTGGTGGCCAGCGCGTCGATGTCGCGCAGGTCCGTCGAGTCGGAGCGCACCACGTGGGCGCGAGGGCCCAGCTCCTTTCGCGCCGCCTCCAGGGCCTTCTCTCCGCGCCCGGTGAGGAGCACCTCCGCCCCCTCCGCGAGCAACATCTTCACCGTCGCGAGCCCGATGCCCGCCGTTCCTCCCGTGACCACTGCCTTCTTGCCTGCGTACCTGCCTGCGTTGCTGGTGCCCATGTGTTCGTTCGACCTCGTCTTTCGAAGTGGGCGAAGGAATACCGGGGGCCCTCCCGCGAATCGCGCACGCTTGGATGATTCGGGAGCACAAATGGACGGGCGTTCCTATAGTCCGGCCATGAGCGAGAACCCGTCGCGCCGGCCTCGAATCACCCTGGGGGTGGAGGTGCGAGAGACGCCCGTGGGAGACGTGCTGTACGCGGCGAGCGCGGACCATGTCCTGAGCGTCCACTCGAGCGCCCCTGTCCGGGTGGCCTGTCCAGCCTCGCTGTCTCGGGATGTCCGCACGCGGGGCGTGCTCAACCTGGTGCCCGCGGGCGTGTCGGAGACGTGGATAGACGACGACGCGGGGGCGACGGTGGACCTGCGGCTGCCTCACTCCCTGCTCCAACGGGCGGCCGAGGACATGGGCCTGGACCCGGACCGGGTCGGGCTGGAGCCCAAGCACCACTTCCGCGACGAGCACATCGAGCACATCGGCTGGGCGATGGAGGCGGAGTACCGCGCGGACTTCCCCAACGGGTTGCTCTATCGGGAGAGCCTGGGGCTGGCCCTGGCCGCCCGGCTGCTGGCCCGGTACCGGGGGCAGGTGGAGGTGCGCGGAGGGCTCGCCACCCCGCAGCTCCAGCGGGTCACCGAGTACGTGGAGGCCCACCTGGAGGGAGACCTGTCCCTCACGCGCCTGTCCCGCGTGGCCGGAGTCAGCGCGTCGCACTTCAAGACGCTCTTCAAGCGCTCCGTGGGTGTGCCCGTCCACGAGTACGTGATTCAGCGCCGGGTGGAGCGCGCCCGCGCCCTCCTGCTGCGCGGCGGCGTGCCCACCGGCCAGGTCGCGCTGGAGGCGGGGTTCTCACACCAGAGTCACATGGCGCGGCACATGCGCCGGGTCCTCGGTGTGACGCCGGGGGCCATCGTCCGCTCCCGCGCCTGAGGGCGGGTTGCCTGGGGACGCGGAGGGAGCGTAGAGCCTCCCCCATGTCCGACTCCGAGACCCCCAGCGCGCGGCTCCTCGACATCTTCCAGGCCAACGACCTCTCCTTCGACTCCGCCGAGGCGGCCTGGGCGCACGCCGAGCACCTCTTCCCCCTGCTCGGGTGGGTGGTGGCCCACTTCCCCGACCCCCTGGCCTTCCAGACCTGCGCCCGGTGGCTGAGCCTCTGCGCCGCCCGCCTCGAGGACGCCCGGCCCGCCGCGGAACTGTTCGCCCAGGCCCGCTCCAGCGTGCACCCGCGGCAGGCCCATATCGTCGCGGGGGGCCTGGGGGACCTGCGCAACCAGTGGATTCTCCAGAAGAAGCCCGCCGCGGCCGCCTTCGCGGACTCCGCCAGCGACCTCGCGGAGACCTGGGCCGCCATCACCACGGGTGAAGCCGACGGGGAGACCGAGGCCTGGGCCCGAGCCAAGGCGGCGACCCGGGCCATGGTGACCGCCTGGGTGATTCACCAGGGGCAGGACTCGGAGGACCCGGCACAGCGGCGTCAGGCCCAGGTGGCGCTGGTGGGCTTCCTCCGCGACGCCCGTGCGGAATCAGGCCTGAAGGAAACCTGACATACACCTGTCACTGCCCTGGGAGATAACCCTCTCACTTCAGTCACTTCACCCCCGGAGACACCCAAATGAGCGACCTGGCCCCGAAGACCTCCTCCTCCCTCAAGAAGTACGTTGGCGGCTGCCACTGTGGCGCGGTGCGGTTCGAGGCGGAGGTGGACCTCGAGGAGGCGGTGAGCCGCTGCAACTGCACCGTCTGCACGAAGATGGGCGGGACGACGACGCAGGCGCCGCCCGCCAGCTTCCGCATCCTCAAGGGTGAGAGCGAGCTGGGCGAGTACCGCGTGGGGGACAGCCGCAACTACCGCAACTTCTGCAAGCACTGCGGCGTCCAGGTCTTCGGCGGGGGCTTCGTGGAGGAGCTCGGCGGGGACTTCCGCTCCATCAACATCGGCTGCCTGGACGACGTGGACATCTCCAAGCTCACCATCCAGTACTGGGACGGGCGCTACAACAACTGGGAGGCGGGTCCCCGTCCCCAGGCGTGGCCGCTCCGCGCGGCGTGATCCACGGCGTCCATCGCCGTCCAGTGAATCCAAGGGGTTGGCTCCGCTGACGTGAAGCGGAGCCGCTTTTCTGCCGCCGAGACACAACCGTGACTCGTGGGTGCCGAAAATAAGAAAGCAATTTCTTCCCTTGGGCCCCCACCATGAAGATTCGCGCAGAAACCCCGAAGCTTCCCGTCACGCGCTCCACCGACACTCGGCCGGCCAAGGTGGAGAACAAGGCCGTGGGGTACTCGCAGGGGTCCTCGTTCGAGGGGCAGGCGAAGCCCGCGCTGGCGAAGCCCGCCACCCCGCTGACGCCGCCCGTGAAGTCCGGCCCGGTGGCCATGGACAGCGCGGCCAGCAAGGAAGCCATCCAGACGACGGTGGACTTCCTCCAGCAGCAGAACACCCCCACCGTGTCGCAGTTGATGGCGGGCCGCTCCACCGTGGTGAACCGCGCGGACTTCGCGCCGCGCGCGGTGGAGAAGGACGACCTGGGCATGACGCACGTGCGGATGGACCGCATGAGCGAGGGCGTCCGCGTCTTTGGCGAGCAGGTGGTGAGCCACCTGGACAAGGCCGGCAAGGTGGACAGCGTCACGGGTGACGTGGCGACCATCCCCGCGGGCCTGGGCAAGAGCCCCACGAAGCTGTCCGCGCAGGACGCGCTGGCCGTGGCCCAGAAGGACTTCGCGGGCAAGACGGACCGCGAGCCCACCACCGAGCGCGTCATCTTCAAGGGGGCCGACGGCCAGTACCGCGCCGCGTACCACGTGCAGATGGCGAACACGACGGACGTGGGCCAGGGCAAGGAGCCGCGCCGCATGAACTACCTGGTCGACGCGCAGACCGGGCAGATGCTGGAGAAGTACAACCAGATGGGCGGCGTGTCGCACGGCCACGGCGCGGACCACGCCCACGGGAAGAAGCCCTCGCTCACCACCACGGAGCCGTCCAAGAAGCCCACGGACCCGTCGACGGAGCCCGCGACGGACAAGGTGAACGACACCACCCAGTACAGCGGCAAGGTGGAGATCGGCAGCACGAAGAACAAGGACGGCACGTACTCGCTGGAGGACAAGAGCCGGGGCGGCGGCGTGGAGACGCGCGATGCGCTCAACCGCGACCCGGACACGGACTCGGTGACGAACAAGGGCGTCTCCGACGACAACGACGTCTGGGGCGAGGCGACCGACGACGCGCGCAACAAGGACGCGGTGGACGCGCAGTACGGCGCCCAGACGACGTACGACTTCTACAAGGACGTGCTCGGCCGCAACTCCATCGACGGCAAGGGCGAGAAGCTCATCTCCGACGTCCACGTGGGCAAGGACTTCGCCAACGCGTTCTGGGACGGCGACAAGATGAACTACGGCGACGGTGACGGCGACCAGTTCGGCTCGCTCACCACGCTGGACATCGCCGGCCACGAAATCACCCACGGCCTCACCGAGCGCACCGCGGGCCTCCAGTACCGCAACGAGTCCGGTGCCCTCAACGAGTCGCTCAGCGACATCATGGGCGTGGGCGTGGAGTGGTACGCCAGCCAGAAGAACGGCGCCGTGAAGTTCGACTGGACGGTGGGCGAGGACACGTACACGCCCAACAACGGCGACCCCACCGACGGCCTGCGCGACATGAGCAACCCGCCCAGCGACGGCATGTCGCCGGACCACTACTCCAAGCGCTACAAGGGCACGCAGGACTACGGCGGCGTGCACATCAACTCGGGCATCCCGAACAACGCCTTCTACCTGCTGTCCGAGGGCGGCAAGAACCGCACCTCCGGCGACGAGGTGAAGCAGGGCATCGGCATCGAGAAGGGCCTGAAGATCTTCGCGCGCGCCCAGAGCTTCTACATGACGCCGACCACCAACTTCACCCAGGCCCGCGAGGCCACGTACAAGGCCGCGCAGGACCTGTACGGCAAGGACTCCGTCGAGGCGAAGACGGTGCTGGAGAGCTGGTCCGCGGTGGGCGTGAAGTAGGCCCGCGCGTTTGAATCTCCTGGAGGGTGCGTGCGGCAACCCGCGCCCTCCAGGTGCAGCAAGGACTTGCCCGCTGGCCCGCCCCTCTCCGGGGAACGAGGCCCGGTTCGACAGGGGAATGCATCTCTCGTCCGAGTGGCCCAGACCCAGGTCACCGACGCTTGGAGATGAACATGCCCCTGCACGGCAAAGAGGAAGTCCGAGACCGCCTCAACGACGACGTCTACGCCTCGCCGGACCTCTCCGTCCCGATGCCGAAGTACCGCATCCCCGACGAGGAGCACAGTCCGGACCATGCGTATGCCGTCGTCCACGACGAGCTGTTGCTCGACGGCAACTCGCGGCAGAACCTGGCCACCTTCTGTCAGACCTGGTCCGAGCCTCAGGTGCACAAGCTCATGGACGAGTGCCTCGACAAGAACATGATCGACAAGGACGAGTACCCGCAGACCGCGGAGATTGAGACGCGGTGCGTGAACATGCTCGCGGACTTGTGGCACGCGCCTCACGCGGCCAGCACCATGGGCTGCTCCACGACGGGCTCCAGCGAGGCGGCCATGCTGGGGGGCCTGGCGCTCAAGTGGCGCTGGCGCGCGAAGCGGAAGGCGGAGGGCAAGTCCACCGACAAGCCCAACCTCATCTGCGGTCCGGTGCAGATTTGCTGGCACAAGTTCGCGCGCTACTTCGACGTGGAGCTGCGCCAGGTGCCGCTCGCGCCGGGCCGCATGGTGATGACGCCCGAGGAGGTGCTCAAGCGCTGCGACGAGAACACCATCGGCGTCGTGCCCACGCTGGGCATCACCTTCAACCTCATCTACGAGCCCGTGCAGGAGATTGCCGCCGCGCTGGATGACCTCCAGAAGCGCACCGGCCTGGACATCCCCATGCACGTGGACGCGGCCAGCGGCGGCTTCCTCGCGCCCTTCATCCACCAGGACGTCGTCTGGGACTTCACGCTGCCGCGCGTGAAGTCCATCAACGCCTCCGGCCACAAGTTCGGCCTCACCCCGCTGGGCTGCGGCTGGGTGGTGTGGCGCGACAAGGAGGACCTGCCCGAGGAGCTCATCTTCCGCGTCGACTACCTGGGCGGCGACATGCCGACCTTCGCGCTGAACTTCTCGCGGCCAGGCGGGCAGATCGTCATCC
The DNA here is from genome assembly GCF_000331735.1 of Myxococcus stipitatus DSM 14675. Taxonomy (GTDB): domain Bacteria; phylum Myxococcota; class Myxococcia; order Myxococcales; family Myxococcaceae; genus Myxococcus; species Myxococcus stipitatus. The sequence continues at coordinate 2,191,201 of NC_020126.1, forward strand.
AGTACTACAACTTCCTCCGGCTGGGGAAGGAAGGCTACCGGCGCTTGCAGCAGTCGTGCTCGGACACCGCGAACTTCATCGCGAAGGCCATCGAGCAGATTGGCCCCTTCGACATCGTCTACGACGGCCGGGGCGGCGTGCCGGGCGTGTGCTGGAAGATGAAGGACGGCGCGAACCCGGGCTTCACGCTCTATGACCTGGCCGACCGCATGCGCGAGCGCGGCTGGCTGGTGCCCGCGTACCCGATGCCGGCGGATATCCACGACATGGTGGTGCAGCGCGTGCTCGTGCGCCATGGCGTCAGCCGGGACCTGGCCACGCTGCTGGTGACGGACCTCATCGCGTGCATCGAGCACTTCAAGCGGCACCCGGTGAGCGCGCCCATGACGCGCGAAGAGGCGTCCGGCTACCACCACTGAGCCCAGGGCTCCTCCACGGAGCGCGTCCCGTGCGTGGGCGCGCTCCGTGCCGCTGCTTCAGTGAGGCGCGGCGGCGCTGCTCGTGGACACCGGCGGCCCGGCGGTGCGCTGGACGCGCGGGAAGAACAAGCCGGAGATGAAGGCCGCCAGCGTGAAGGCGCAGATGAGCCAGAAGTTGATGGTCAACCCCGTGGTCAGCGCGCCGCTGAGGGTCTCCAGCACCTCCGGGGGAATGGCGTGGCCTCGCTCCGGGCCCAAGAGGGCGTTGGTGGCCGACAGGGGAATGCTGGGGTCCTTCATGAGCTGGGACACCATGACGCCTCCCATCAACCCCACGCCCAGCACTCCGCCGATGGTGCGGAAGAACATGTTGCTCGCCGTGGCCACTCCGCGCAGCTCCCACCCCACGCTCGTCTGCACCGCGATGAGCAAGGACGTGGAGGCAAAGCCCAGGCCCACGCCGAACACCCCCAGCGCCACCTGGAGCGCGAGCAGCGACGCGCCCTGCTTGAGCAGGAACGCCATCGCCGTGGCGCCCAGCACCGTCAATCCCAGCCCTCCGACAATGAGCGGCCGGAAGCCCGTGCGCAGCATCACCTTCCCGGCGAGCAGCGCCGCCAGCGGCCAGGCGACAATCATGGGCGTAATCATCCCGCCCGCCACCGTGGGCGTGCTGCCCAGGACGGCCTGGACGTAGAGCGGCACGTACGTGGTGGCCCCGAACATCGCCGCGGAGAACAGCGCCCCGGCGATGGAGGAGACGGCGATGGCGGGGTACTTGAAGATTGTCATCGGGATGACGGGCGCGGCGGCCCGCTTCTCCACCGCGACGAAGGCCGCCAGCAGCACCGCCGCCACCGGCAGCGCCCACAGGTTCATCCCAATCCCTTGCACCCCGATGAGCAGCGCCACCACACCCGCGCACAGGAGCGCGGCGCCCGCGTAGTCCAACTGCTGGGGCTTGTGCTGGACCTCCTCATGGAAGAACGCGATGAGCAGCCCGAAGGTCAACACCGCCACCGGCACATTGATGAAGAATATCCAGTGCCAGCTCAGGTACTTCACGATGAGCCCACCGGTGACGGGGCCGACCAGACCCGCCACGCCCCACACCGCGCTGAAGGCCCCCTGCACGCGGCCTCGCTCCTCCATGGTGTAGAGGTCTCCAATGATGGTGAGCGCGACGGGCTGGATGGCGCCGGCCCCCACGCCTTGGAATATCCGGAAGGCGATGAGCGCGTTCATCGACATCGCCAGGCCACTGGCGATGGAGCCCAGGCAGAACAGCCCGATGCCAAACAACAGCACGGGCTTGCGCCCGTACAAGTCGGACAACTTGCCGTAGATGGGCACGGTGATGGTGGAGGCCAGCAGGTACGCGGTGAAGACCCACGCATAGCTCTGGATGCCCCCCAGCTCGCCCACCACGGTGGGCATCGCGGTGGACACGACGGTGACCTCCAACGCCGCCGTGAAAAGGCTCAGGGCCAACGCCAACGTGGTCAGGGGTCGGTGGGTCTTTCTCATGCGCTCCGGTGCGGTAGATGACCCATTCACTTGTAATGGGTGCCTTCTCGAGTCGCCAGCGCCAATCTTTCCGCGCACTTGGAAAGGCAGGGGAAATTCGGGAAACGCGTGTCGATCGGTGCCTTTCTCGTTCGTCGCCGCTGCTGAGCGGCGAATTCGCGCTCGGTCCACGGCCCGGGGGGGCCCGAATCGCGGTCGGACCGACGTGCGCCGTCCATTCGAGGACGCTTCAAACCGTCCTCGCGCGCGCGGGAGCATTCATGAAGAAGACGCCAGGAATCATCGTGGTCGCCATCGCCGTCCTGCTGCTCGCCGTCGGCCGCAGGCCGGACACGTTTCGCGTCGAACGGAGCGCGACCATCCAGGCGCCCGCGGAGGTGGTGTTCTCACTGGTGAACGACTTTCGTCGGTGGGAGCAGTGGTCGCCGTGGTGGAAGTTGGAGCCCACGCAGCAGGTGGCCTTCGCCGGTTCCGCGGAAGGCGTGGGGGCTGTCTATGAATGGCGCGGTGAGCGCACGGGCTCCGGGCGGATGGAAATCGTGGAGAGCCAGCCCAACACCTATGTGCGAATCCGGCTCGACTTCACCGAGCCGATGCGCGCCACCAACACCACGGAGTACGTGCTGACGCCCGTGCCCGGCGGCGTGGCGCTGACGTGGGTGATGTCCGGAGAGAACACCTTCGCTGGCAAGGTGCTCCAGCTCTTCGCCAGCATGGACGAGATGATGGGCCGCGACTTCGAGCGCGGACTGGCCGACATCAAGCACCTGGCCGAGTCCCCTCAAGGCGCCTCCGCGCAACCGTCCATGGGCGAGGCGGGGCTCCACTTCCACGGAGACACCCTCGAGCGCGACGCGGACCGGGACGTCGTCGTCACCCGGGGCCTGGAGACGCCCCTCATCCACTCGCGAAAGTCCCGCCCGGTGCGTGAGTAGGGGATTGGGCGGGGAGGTGTGTAACCGTGATTTTTCTCCTGACGTAGTGGGATTCGTACCCCGCTTGTAAGGAGATTGCCCATGTCCCCGAAGATCTGCCGGACCCCGACGCCGACCACGACCAAGACGTGCAACCACGACAAGGGGAACACCGAGAAGCCCCAGTCCAAGCTGGTGTCGCCGCTCGACAAGCCGCTGCCGAAGAGCAACCCGAGCTTCAGCCGGCCGGATGGGAAGGAAGGGATGCCGGATGGCAAGGGGGGCTTCCGCCACGGCGGGCTCGACTGGTTCGCCAAGGCGGGCACCAACGTCCGGGCGCCCGTCGACGGCAAGGTCATCGAGGTGAAGCAGTCGAAGGGCTCATCGGGTCAGGTCTTCGGCGGCACGGTGAAGGTGGAGGGCAAGGACGGCAAGGTCTGGGTCTTCCGCCACGTGGACCCCGCGAAGGTGAAGGTGGGCCAGAAGGTGCAGGCCGGTGACACCATCGCGAAGGTCTCGGACTGGAAGGGCACCTCCAGCGACCACGTCCACATGGAGGTCTGGAAGAACCTCAAGGGCGGGTACAACTTCAACAACGCCATCGACCCGGTGAAGGCCCTCCAGGGCGCCTCGCGGGACGTCAACGGCACCACCACCTCCGGGCCGGGCCCGTCCAAGCCGAGCACCACGTCCAGCACGTCGCCCAACTCGGCGTCCGGCACGCGGCCTGGCTCCCCGCTGGGGTGCGTCGGGATTTCCCTCAACAAGAGCCCTTACGCGCCCGACGGCTTCGATGCCGGGAGCAACTCGGGGAACGTCGTCGCCAGCAGCGGCGACGGGTTCGACGCCGTGGACTTCTCCATGAACGGGAGCGCCAACGGCGCCAACGTCAATGGCGCCAGCGTCAACGGCAACGCGAGCATCTCCGACCTGTTCGATTCCGGGTGCTTCCCCAACCAGGGTGGCACGAGCATCCCCGGCACGCCTCCCAGCAAGCCAGACGTGTCCCATACCGGGTGCATCCCCCAGAAGGATGATGTCACCCGGCCGGCCGACACCTCCACGGGCTCCATGTCCGGCACCATCATGACGTTCATGTGGCGCTGGGACCATGTCGCGCAGGCGTGAGCCTCACTCCTGATGATTGGGTGACAATTGCCTCCATGTGACAATCCATCGTCCAGGGGCTCCCCACGGTGCCGCCACCTGTGTCGCGAGAGCGACAAGCAAGGGGAACCCTTGGACGATGTTGTGCTCGCCGCGCATCAGGCACAACTGGTGGCATGGCGGAGAACACGCTGGTGGTGGTGGCGCGTCCGGAGTGGGTTCCAGGTGGGAGTCCGTGGTGGTCGACCTGCAAGGTCACCCTGCTGAACCTGACGGATGCGGCGGTCGTCAATCCCTACATCTCGTTCAAGGTGGGGCCGAAGCAGGTCCTCTTGAACAATCACGGCCTGGACTGGACGCGAAAGGGAGACACGGTGTCGGGCTATCTCGTGCCCGAGCGCCAGGTGATTCCACCGCGCTCCTCCCGGGAGTTCCGGCTGTCGGTGCAGGGAACCGGACAGAGTCAGGGGCCGCTGCCCTCGCGGTTCACCGTCAACGGGAAACCCGCGGACCCGCCCGAGGACCACGAGCCTCCCTCCATGCCCAGACGTGTGCGCGCCAGCCTGGTGGGCTCTCGACTCATCACCCTGGACTGGGATGCGTCTCGCGACAACGTCGCCGTCGCGGGCTATCGCGTGTCGTTCTCCGCGGGTGAGGGCGGGGAGGTCTACACGCTCACCACCGCGCGGCCGAGCGTGACGATTGCCGGACTCGCCTCGGCGACGGAGTACCGGATATCGGTGGTGGCGTTCGACGTGTCTGACAATCCATCGAAGCCGTCGGACGGGGTGAAGGTGCGCACGGGGCCTCCGCTGCCGGACATGGGGGACTGGGACGTGTCGAAGGCCCCGTTCCTGGACTTCACCGCCTGGCCCACGCCCAAGGTGGCCCGGTTCGCGAGGGAGACGCGGCTGGACGGCTTCATCCTGGGCTTCCTCTCGGCGCGGCGAGGCGGCGACAAGACGCTGTGCTGGGGTGGCAACGACCTGGTCGTGGACGCGGAGGATGGACGCTCCTTCAGCGGGAACGCGACGGTCTCCGACTACGGCAAGAAGGACCTCCAGGAGTTCCGCAAGCAGGGCGGGAAGGTGGTGCTGTCCCTGGGCGGGACGGCGTCGGGAGTGCCCCTGGAGGCGGAGGAGACGGACGTGGCCCGGCTCGTCGCCTGCTACGCGGCGGTGCTTCGCAACTACGAGGTGCGGCACCTCGACTTCTCCTTCGAGAGCAGCTTCCTCCACGACGAGGAGGGGCTGGAGCGCCATGTCTCGGCCATGTCCCAACTGTTGGCCGTGTACCCGACGCTGAAGCTCTCCTACTCGCTGCCGGTGGATGGCGCGCCGGGCTCGCTGGTGGGCTTCAACGATGAAGGCGTGCGACTGCTGCGCAGGCTGGCCTCGGCGGGAATCGAGCCGTCGCTCATCAACGGCATGTTGATGGAGTTCGGGCTGGCGGCGCCCCGGGATGCGTTCGACTGCTGTGTCCACGCGCTCGAAGGCATGCACGCGCACATCGCCGCCGCCTTTCCGCACTGGGGCACGGAGAAGGTCTGGCGGCGCATGGGGGCCTGTCCCATGTTCGGCCGCCACATCAACGGCCGCGAGTTCACGCTGGACCACCAGCGCAAGCTGGCGGACTTCGCGCGGAAGCATCAGCTCGGGTGTCTCTCCGGCTGGGAAGTCACCATGGACGGGCGACAGGGCCGGCTGGACTTCTGCAAGTGCATCGCGGCCCGTGGGCCCGGGACTCCCGACGAGGAGCTGGCCGCGGGGTAGGGCGTCCGGGCTCAGTCGGGGCGAGGCAGCGCGTGGAGCCAGAGCGTCATCAGCTGGTCGTGGGCGTTTCCCGTGGAGCGCTCACCCAGCGCATGCAGCGCGGTGCCCAGCTTCTGCTCGAGCTTCGTGAGCGCCTGACGCGCTTGTGCGGAGACGTCCGCGGACAGGGTGGGCTCGCTGTGTCGGCCCGCCTTGCGCAGCGCGAGCAGCGTGCCCAGTCCCTCCGTGTCCTTCAGCACGGCCTCCAGCGCGCGAGCGGGCGCGGAGCCAGGGGAGGGCTGGGCCTTGTGCAGGGCCTTGAGCGCGCGGTCCAGGTACTTGGAGGCGTCGATGGCGTGGGTGGGCTCCCGCTCGCCCAGGTGCTCGAGGGCGTTCCAGGCATTCTCCTGCGCGGACACCCGGTACTGCGCGGGTGAGAGCGGCACGGTGTCGCCGCGCTGTCCGTTCTCGACGACGTCGATGAACGCGGAGAGCGACGTGTACGCCTCGGAGGCGTAGAGCCACGCGCGCATCTGGGCGTCGTGGACCTGGATGTTCGCCCGATGGAGCGCCTCGGGGGCCGCGTGTTGCCGCTGACGCGCGTCCATCGCGGCGTCGACGGTGTGCAGGGCCTCGATGTACAGCTCGGTGCCCGCCAGCTTCGCGAGGGTCGCCGTGTCGAGCCTCGGGTGCTCCTGTCGCAGGCGCTCGGTGGTGTGCTTCAGGGCCTCGCGTGCATGGCGCGCCAGCTCGACGGCCTCGGGGTCCAGGGACACTCCGGCCTGCCCCGCGCGCTGGAGCAGTTCCTGGACGTGCTCGGTGGAGAGCAGCGCGGCGGCCTGCGTATAGACCTGCTCGCGTGCGTTGAGCGGGGCCGCGATGGCCTCCCACGCCGCGCCTTGGGGACGCGAGACGCCGTCGAGCATGTTGGCGTCGAGCAGGAAGCTCGCGGGCAGGCCCAGCCGGTCCTGGATGGAGCGATTGAACGCCTGGAGCAGCGTCGCGTAGGCGGACGGAAGGTCTCCTCGGCTCGAAGGGGAGGGCGTCGCCGCAAGGGCCACGCTGATGTCCAGGTCGGACGCGGGGTTCTTGCTGCCCGGTGCCCGGAACGTGGCGCCGTGGGGGCTGGTCCACTCCGACTTGCGTTGGCTCGACGTCTCCCGGTGGAGCACACCGCGAAGGTAGTCGTCGGTGAACTGCTCCTGGGGGAAGGCGCGCTCGGCCTGGTGGACCGCGTCGTTGATGGCGTCGGAGACCAGCTCGTCCCGGTAGGCGTTGATCAACTCGAGCGGGCTCTGGATGTGGGTCGCGAGTCCCGGCGCGAGCTGTCGCAGGTGCTCCTGGAAGCGCGCGCGGGATTCGGGGGTGTCCTCGGAGAGGAGCTTCCCCACGGTGTCGCCCCAGCTCTTGGGGGCGTCACCTTCCTGGCCCAGGAGGATTCGTCGCGCCTCCAGCTCCATCGCGGGATGAAGGCCGTGCGCCGTCTCCTTCCAGCGCGCCAGATGCGCCAGCCCCGCGCGCGTCTGGGGGCCCGTGGACCGGACCCGGAACTTCGCGCCACGGAACGGGACCGAGGGGCCCGCGCTCCCCGCGCTCTTCGGGGCCTGCTGTGGTGCGGGGGGCTGCCGCGCCTGGGCTCGTGGGCGGGTGCCCAGCACCTTCGCGCGCTCCTCTTGGGGGTTGCCGGTGGCCTCGAAGCTCGACGCGGGGGCGGGCCTGGCGGGGCGCGGGGCTTCCGACGGCTCGGCGGCGGCGGCCTCGTCGCGCTGGCGGGCCTCCTCGGCGCGGCGGGCTGCCTCCGCGGCGCGCTTCCCCGCTGCGCCACTGCCTCCAATGGAAGGTGGATTCGCCATGGTTCACCTCTCTCGAGTCACCTGCCGTAACGCCGTACTCCCGAGGTCCGCACTCCATTGCGACACCGCTTGGGATGAACTGACTCCGCGTGAAGTACGATTCGAATCGTTGACAACATACGATTCGAATCGTAGTTTGAAGCCATGACAACGGATGCCATTCCCTCCGAGGTGGAGCTCGCGATTCTGGGCGTGCTCTGGAAGCGCGGCCCCAGCACCGTCCGGGATGTTCACGAGGCCCTGGGCCGCGAGGACGGGAAGGGCGCCGGCTACACCACGACGCTGAAGCAGCTTCAGGTCATGGCGGCCAAGGGACTGGTGAGCCGCGATGAGAGTGCTCGCAGCCACGTCTATGCCGCGAGCGTCGCGGAAGCCCGCACCAAGCGTCAGTTGGTGAAGGACCTGCTGGACCGCGTCTTCGGAGGCGCGTCGGGGGCGCTCGCGGTGCAGGCGCTGTCGCTCAAGCCCGCGTCCAAGGAGGAGCTGGATGACCTGCGCCGCCTGCTGGATGAGGGGAAGGGGGGCAAGTCATGAGCCTCGCGACGGTGCTGGAGGTCTGGGGGCAGGCCCTGCTGCGCTGGCTGGCGCACGGGGTGTGGCAGACGAGCGTCGTCGTGTTGGCCGTGGCGGGGGCGTGGTGGTTGCTGCGCCATCGCTCGGCGCGGGCTCGCTATGTCGTGGGATGTCTGGGTTTGGCGCTGGTGGTGCTCGCGCCCCTGTCCACCTTGTGGATGACGGCCTCGCGGGGCGCGCCCGTGGAGTGGGTGTGGACGATGGGCGGCCCGGGCGTGGAGCAGGCGCGTCCCGAGCTGTCTCCCGTGGATGGCTCGGAGGCTCGGGCGAGCGCCGTGGCCGAGGAGCCGGCGCCCGCGAGTACCTGGACGGCGAAGCTGCCCTGGATGCTGGGCGGGCTCTGGCTGCTGGGGGCTTGTGTGGGATTGGTGCGGCTGGCCCGGGGCTGGCAACGGACGGCACGCAGGCTGGTGCGGCCGGCGACGCGGGTCTCCTCCGACGTGAGTGGATTGGTGTCGCGGGTCGCGGAGCGTCTGGGATTGCGGCGCCCGGTGCGGGTGCTGGAGTCGGCGCTCGCGCCGTCGCCCATGGTGCTGGGGGTGGTGCGTCCGTTGCTGTTGCTTCCCAGTGGCGTGAGGGCGCGGCTGTCCGAGGCGCAGCTGGAGGCGGTGCTGGCGCATGAGCTGGCCCACGTGCGCCGCCACGATGCCTTCGTCAACTTCGTGCAGTGCCTGGTGGACGTGGTGTTCTTCTTCCATCCGGCCGCGCGCTGGTTGTCCCAGCGGGTGCGGATGGAGCGCGAGTTCTGCTGTGACGACGCGGCGGTGAGCCTGTGTGGCAGCGCGCGGATGTACTCCGGGGCGCTGCTGGGGTTGGAGGAGCTTCGCCAGGAGGGCGGCGTGCTGGCGCTGGGCGCGGGGGGACATCCCCTGGCGTCGCGGGTGCGGCGGCTGCTCGGTCATGCTCCCGCGGTGGAGATGCCCAGGGGGGCGCGCCAGGTCCTGCGCGTGGGGGGGCTGGCGGGAGTGCTGGTGGTCTCGGGGATGGCCTGGGCCTGGGAGGCGCCCACGCGGAGCGTCCCCGGGACGTCGGTGCTCGCGTCCGCGACGTGCTCGCGGCCCGTGTATCCGAAGGACTTCACCGCCATCGCCTCGTACGAGAACCAGGGGCGCACGATTCGCAGCCGCGTCTCCGTCTCCCGCTGCGGGCGCATCCGCTTGGAGCCGGCCGATGGCACGCCCGCGGTGGCGCTCCTGTACGACGTGAGCACGCTGGAGCGCGTGGCCCTGGACGGAGCCGAGCGCACCTACGACCTGCTTCCGGAGCGCGGAGACCTGGGCCTTCCCCTGCACCTGCCCGGAGGCTGCGGCGAGCGGAAGACGGACTGCGCGCGCCAGGGCGACGAGGTGGTGGCGGGCCGCCGCGCCGAGCGCTGGCACCGCATCCACGCGCCGCATGACACCGTGACGCAGTGGATGGACAAGGAGCTCGGGTATCCCATCCGCGAGACGTCCGACCTCTTCGGCACCGTCACGCTCTCGGATATCCAGGTGGGTGATTTGGGCGCCGCGCGCTTCGTCATCCCCAGCGACTACCGCATCCTGGCCTCACCGTAACCCCGCGCTGGCCGCCGCCGTATCCCTCCTCGCGAGGCCAGCGCCTTCCTCTCCTGTCTCCAAGCCGTTGAGCGGCGGCTGCGCCGGGCCTCCAGGTCCGTCGCGGCCGAGCCGAACACCCGACGTGTGTCCCGAGGTCCCCATGAAGCTCCTCCGCATCCTGTGGCTGCTGTGCCCCCTGGCGTGTGCTGGCACCGGCGCGCCCCACGTCGTCCCTCCGGTCGAGGCTCCCTCGGCGCGGCCTGCCCCGGCCGTCACCACGGCGGCCGTGGAGGGACAGGTCGAGAGCAGTGCGAAGACACCGGTGGCGGGCGCGGTGGTCGCGCTCATCCCCGCACGGGAGGATTGGGACCCGGGCCTTGCACCTCCGGCGGGCCGGATGCTCACCGGTCCGGACGGGCGCTTCCGCTTCGAGGGACTCGCGCCGGGTGAGTACGGCCTGACGGTCAGCGCCGCTGGGCATGAGGCGGCCTTCCTCATGGGCGTGAAGCTCGCGGCGGGGGCGACACCCCATCTGAAGGACGTGGTGCTCCAGCCCGCGAGGCACATCGTGCGAGGTCGCGTGAAGACGGACTCGGGCGAACCCGTGCCGGGGGTCTGGCTGAACGTCGGGCGGTACAGCGACTTCCTGGGGGACATGCTGTACGCGCGGACGGACGCGCAGGGCCGCTTCGAGGTGCCGCTGCCTGTCGCGGGCTATGGCGTCTCGGTCCATGCCGAGGGCTTCTCGCCCGCGAGGCGCACGTTCAACGTCACGGCGGAGGAGTCCACGACGGAGCTGGACCTGACCGTCAGCGCGCTCCCGGAGACCACGCCTCCCGCGCCGGAGGTGGTGTCGTGGGTGAAGCAATCGCTGGCGCCGCTGACCACCGTGGAGGCGGGACATGGGTTCGAGGACCTGCGGCCCTTGAAGCCGTGGCTCTCGAAGGCCCGGGTGGTGGCGCTGGGGGAGGCGACGCACGGGAGCCGGGAGTTCTTCCAGTTGAAGCACCGGATGCTGGAGTACCTGGCCACGGAGCTGGGCTTCACCGTCTTCGCCATCGAGGCCAGCTTCGGCGAGTCGCTCGTGGTGAATGACTACGTCCTCCATGGGAAGGGAGACCCGGCCAAGGCCTTGGCGGGGCTCTACTTCTGGACCTGGGACACGGAGGAGGTGCTGGCGCTCATCCGGTGGATGCGTGCGTACAACGAGGACCCGCGCCACACGCGCAAGCTCCAGTTCTACGGCGTGGACATGCAGGCCACGTCCGCCTCGACGCGCGCCGTCCTGGACTTCTTCGCGCGGGCGGACCCGTCGTTCCATCAGCGACTCGTGGGGCCGATGACGCCGTTCCTCGATGAAGCGAACCCGCGGGTGCGCGAGGTGGAGTCGGGCAAGGTGCTGGCGGGGCTCGTCGCGGACATCGAGGCGCGTCTGGCCAAACTGCCGAAGCGCAAGGGCACCGAGAAGACCCACGCGCTGGTGGCTCGCCATGCCCGCATCCTCGGGCAGTTCGCGGCCAGGGTGGAGAACCAGTTCACGGACTCGAACCTCCGGGACCGGGCGATGGCGGAGAACGCTCGCTGGATTCTCGAGCATGAGGGCGCGGATGCTCGGATGGTCCTCTGGGCGCACAACGCACACGTCGCCGCGTCGCCGCAGCTCGACATGGAGCCCATGGGCAAGCACCTGCGCGAGGCGCTGGGAGACCAGCTCTACGTCTTCGGGTTTGCCTTCAACCAGGGCGAGTTCCAGGCCATCCACAGCCCGAGCGAGCCGAACGAAGCGCGCCGAGGACTGAGTGTCCACGCGGTCCCCGCAGCGGAGGTGGGGTGGCTGGACGGGACGCTCGCGCTGGCGGAGGTGCCTCGGTTCGCCCTGGACCTGCGAGGGTTGCCTGGCGAGGGCGTGGTGAGGGACTACTTCATGCAGGCTCGCTATACGCGGAACTACGGAGCAGTCTTCAGCAAGGTCATCCCACCGCGTGTCTCCAAGGCGGCGAAGGAGTACGACGGCCTGCTGTTCGTGGAACGAACGGTCGCTGCCATCGCGACGCCCACGGGCCGGCGCCCGCCTCCGCCACCCACGGCCGCCAGCGCTCCTTGAGAGCAAAGGCAGCCAGCCCCTCGGGTCGATTGTGATGGAGGGGCTGACTGTGTTGGACCTCGGGGAGCACACCCCCGTCGTATGCCCGAGGTCCCGATGAAGGCCTTCCGCATCCTGTGGCTCGTGTTTCCCTTGGCGTGTGCGAGCACAGGCACGCCGCAGGTCGTTCTACCGCCGGAGCCTCCCGTCCAGGCCGCACCACCGTCCGTCACCACGGCGGCGGTGGAAGGGCGTGTGGAGGGGGATGCGAAGTCGCCAGTGGAGGGCGCGGTGGTCTCGCTTGTCCCCGCGCGCAAGGAGTGGAATCCGAACAAGGAACCACCGGCGGGCCGGATGCTCACCGGCCCTGATGGACGCTTCCGCTTCGAGGGTCTCTCTCCGGGCGAGTATGGCCTGACCGTCAGCGCCCCTCGGCACGAGGCGACCTTCATCCTGGATGTTCAACTCACCGCGGGAGCTTCGGCGCTTCAGCGGGATGTTGTCCTCCAGCCCGCGACGCGTGTCGTGAGAGGGCGCTTGAAGACAGACGTGGGCGGACCCGTCGCGGACGCCTGGGTGCAGGTGATACGGAAGAGCGAATTCCTCGCGGATGTCCTTTACGTCCGAGCGGATGCCCAGGGCCAGTTCGAGGTCTCGCTGCCCATCGGCCGGTACACCGTGAAAGCCCCCGAGCGGGGCTCCATGTTGGCGGACAACCAATTCGACGTGCGCGCGGAGGACTCCGCGCGAGACGTGAACCTGACCCTTCTCCCGCGGCCGGAGACCTCGCCCGCGGCGCCGGAGGTGGTGTCGTGGGTGAAGCAGTCGCTGGTGCCGCTGACCACCGTGGAGGCGGGACATGGGTTCGCGGACCTGCAACCCCTGAAGCCCTGGCTCGCGAAAGCGCGCGTCGTGGCCCTGGGGGAGGCGACCCACGGTACTCGGGAGTTCTTCCAGTTGAAGCACCGGCTGATGGAGTTCCTGGTCACGGAGCTGGGCTTCAACATCTTCGCGCTGGAGGGCAACTTCTCCGAGGCACTCGTCATCAATGACTACGTCCTTCACGGAAAGGGAGACGAGGCCCAGGTGCTCGACAACCTCTTCCCGATCTGGCGGACCGAGGAGGTGATGGCCCTCATCCGATGGATGCGTGCGTACAACGCGGACCCGCGCCACACGCACAAGCTCAAGTTCTACGGCGTGGACATGCAGGACACGGTTCGCCCGACGCGGGCCCTCCTGGACTTCTTCGCCCGAGTGGACCCGGCGTTCCATCAGCGACTCGTGGGGCCGATGGCGCGATTCCTCGACGTCAAGACCTCGAAGGCCTGGTCGGAGGAGAACGGCAAGGGGCTGGCTTCGCTCGTCGCGGACATCGAAGCCCGCTTGCGCCAGCGGCCACGGCGCAAGCGCTCCGAGAAGGAGCTCGCGGTGATGGCCCGCCATGCCCGGGTGCTGGCGCAATGGGCTACCCAGACAACGCCCCAGGTGTCCGAGGTGAGCTTCATGAACCATCGGGACCGGGCGATGGCGGAGAATGCTCGCTGGGTCCTGGAGCAGGAGGGCGCCGATGCGCGAATGGTCCTCTGGGCGCACAACGGACACGTCTCCACCGCGAAGCTGACCGACTTCGTGTCCATGGGGCAGCACCTGCGCGAAGTGCTGGGCGATGCGCTGTACTCCTTCGGGTTTGCTTTCAATCAAGGAACGCTGCGGGCGGTCCACGAGTCGATCCTCGTGGCGCGGAAGCCACGCGTCTACACGGCCCATGCCGTTCCGCCGGCGGAGGTGGGGGCGGTGGACGGTACGCTCGCGCGGGCCCAGGTGCCCCTGTTTGCCTTGGACCTGAGGGGACTCCCCACCCAGGGCGCCGCGCGAGATTTCTTCACCCAGACACGCGCCTGGAGAAACTACGGCTTTGTCTTCAGCGAGAACGCCGGTCTTGCACCGACGAGGAGCGCCAAGGAGTTCGACGGCCTGTTCTTCGTGGACTACACGAGCGCGGCCATCGCCATGCCCGAGCGTCCACCTCCCGAGGGGAACGCCTCGGCGCCCTCTCCTTGAAGACTTCACTCGAAGTGGGAGGACGAGGAAAGTCCGCCACCGCTCATGCGTAGCTGTCTCCTGTCAGGTTACACAGACAGGAGTGATGCGTGCTGAAGAAGGTGTGTGTGTCATGGATGCTGGTGGCGGGCGGAGTGCTGCCGCTTGCCGCGTGTGATGGCGAGCCGAAGACCCCGGAAATCATCGACTCGCGCGGCCCGGGAGACGTGGTGCTGCTCATCGAGCGGCTGGGCGTGGAGGGCCCCTACATCACGGGGCGGAAGGAGCGCTTCAAGGTCGCCGCCGCGGGAGAGTCCTTCAAGTCCGTGCGCTGGAGCGCCACGGCGGGGGCTCTCGAGGCGGACGCCGAGCAGGTCGAGTGGACTCCGCTTGGGCAGGGCGAGGCGTCGTTGACCGTCTCCGTGGAGACCGAGTCCGGAAAGGTGGCGCAAGGGGCCTTCCACTTCAACGTGGTGGCCGCGCCGTCCACGCTCATCGACCCGGGGCCGGACCTGACGGGTTCTCGGTGTGAGCTCGCCTTCGACAGCACGGGCAAGGGGCACGCCCTCTATCTGAACGACTCGCACCAGAGCCTCTGGTACGCCACGTGGGACGGCACGTCGTGGACGACCGAGGTGGTGGACGGCCCCGGCTTCAACAATGGTGGGACCTACGTCTGGGAGGCCGCTCTGGCGGTGGACGCCGGAACAGGCGTGCCACACATTGCCTATATCGCGGGTGAAGGCCCCCCGGACAAACCCTCGAGCCGGAGCGTGAGGTATGCCACCCGACTCGACCGGGCCTGGACACTCACGAGCGTGTCCGCGCACTACTACGGGTTGCCATCGAAACTGAGCATCGCTCTGAATCCCGCGCAAGGAGGATTGCCCACTATCGCCTACGACGGGACCTATAACTACGACTTCGCGCGGCGCACCGCGTCCGGAACTTGGAGTCCCACGCGGATGGACGCCCGCGAACTGTCGGGAGATATCTCCTTCGACGCCGCTGGCTCCCTGTTCATCCCCCACTACGCCCACTCTCTCCGCAAGACCTATGTGAGTGTCGTCGCGCAGGAGCCGTCGACCCAGGAGTCGCTCCTGGACCTGCAGATGGTGGAGACCCCCGGCACCTACGAGTGGCTCTCGGCGGCCTGGAGCCCGGACTCCCACTTGATGCTGCTGGCCCGGTCACAAGACCCGGCTTCGCGGGCTGCCCTCAGGGACATCACCCTCGCGAATCCGCTCTCCGCCAGCACCATCCGCACCTCACCGCTCGACCTCAAGCACGACGCGAGTGACCTGGCTCATGGCTCGCGCGGCCCCGTCATCGCCCACCGCCACGGGACGTCACTGGAGCTCATCACGACCGACGCGCGGGGCTTCTGGAAGTACACCCAGCTCGGCTCGGTGCAGGACGGCACGCGCCCCAGCGTGGCTATCCGGCCCACGACGGGCACGGCGCACGTCTGCTACCAGCGCGACGGCAAGGTGAACTTCCAGTAGGCGCGCGTCCACCGCCCGGCCCCACGCGGCCTCAGACCCGAGGCACCGCCGTGGGGCCACACGTCGCCACCAGCCCCTCCCGGGGAATCCGCAGCGTGAAGACCGAGCCCTTCCCCAGCTCGCTCTCCACGGTGATGGTCCCATGGTGTGCTTCGACAATCTGATGGGTGATGAAGAGGCCCAGCCCCATGCCGCCGTAATGCGGGTCCGAGACGGCGCGCACGAAGCGCTCGAAGATGCGGTGCTGATGCACCGGGGCGATGCCGATGCCCTCGTCCCGCACGGTGAGCACCGCGAGCGTCTCGCTCACCTTCACGCTCAGGTGGATGGGCTTGCCCGCGCCGTACTTGATGGCGTTCGTCAGCAGGTTCGTCACGGCCTGCTCCATCCGCCGCCGGTCCCACGTCCCCTCGATGGCGTGCGACGCCGACACGTCCAGGTGGCACCCCAAGGACGCTGCCTGCGGCCCGTAGCGCAGGGCCACGTCCCGCAGGAGCGCCGCCAGGTCCATCCGCTCCGGCTGGAGCGGAAGGCGTCCCACGTTGATGCGCGAGACATCCAGCAGGTCGTCGATGAGGTCCGCCAGCTTGCGCACCTGCCCACTCGCCGCGGCCAGCTCCCGAGACAGCTTCCCGTCGGCCAGGAGCGACTCGGGGTTCTTCTCCGCCGCGCGCCGCAGCGAGGACAGCTTCAGCTGCAGCGGCGTGAGCGGCGTCTTCAGCTCGTGCGAGGCGACGGACAGGAACTCGTCCCGCGCGTGCAGCGCCTCGCGCAGCCGCTCCAACTCCCGCGTCTCCTCGGCGTGCTTGCGCTGGGTGAAGTCCCGCGTCACCTTGCCGAAGCCCCGCAGCTCGCCGCTCTCGTCGAACAGCGCGGTGATGACGACGTTCGCCCAGAACCGCGTCCCGTCCTTGCGCAGCCTCCAGCCCTCGTCCTCGAAGCGGCCCAGCCGGATGGCGGACTCCAGCTCCCAGTCGGGCTTGCCCCAGGCAACGTCCTCTGGTGGATAGAAGCGGCTGAAGTGCTGGCCCAGGATCTCGCTCGCCCGGTAGCCCTTGATGCGCTCGGCCCCCAGGTTCCAGCTCGCGATGTGACCCCTCACGTCCAGCGTCAGGATGGCGTAGTCCGTGACGCTCGCGATGAGCAGGCGGAGCTGGTCCGCCGTGTCACGATTGGAGCGCTCACCTCGGGAATAGGTGATGACTCCGTCGCTCGAGTTCAGTGAGAGTGGATGGTTGTCGCCCAATTCGCGCCTCGTCCGGCCACTTAAAAGAACACGCCAGTGTCGACACGCAAGCGGGTGTCTCATCCTTTCGTCCAGTAGACGAAGTCGTCGCCCCGCCTTCCATGTCGACAGGCGGGGCGAGTGTCTCCCTGTGTGCTCTGACTCGAGGGTGAGACACTGTTGAATTCACAGTGAAACGTGAATTCCTTGTTCAGCTCCCGACGCCCTCGGGGAACGCGCGCTCGATGAGCGCCTTCATGGGGGCGTGTGCGGGCAGGGTGCCGAAGCAGTTGCCGTGGGCCCCTCCCAGGCGCGTCTCGCAGAAAGTGTCGGCCACCTGACTGTTGCCCGCGCGCAGCAGGAGCGAGGCCTGGAGCGCCAGGGCCAGCCGCTCGACGACGAAGCGGGAGCGCGTCTCCAGCGTGGCGGTGTCCGCGAAGTCCTTGGCGATGCGGGCCATCTCCGCGTCGAGCGCGGGGTGGGCGCCCTGGGCCGCCATCAGCTCCTGGAACAGGGCCTCGCGGCTCTCCGGCTCGCGGGTGGCGGCGCGCAGCACGTCCAGGCACTGGATGTTGCCGCTGCCCTCCCAGATGGAGTTGAGCGGGGCCTGGCGGTAGAGCCGCGGCAGGTTGGCCTCCTCCACGTAGCCGGCGCCGCCCAGGCACTCCTGGGCTTCGTTGACGAACGTCGGCGCGCGCTTGCAGACCCAGTACTTGCCCACGGCGGTGGCCATGCGCGCGAAGGCGGCTTCACGCGGGTCGCGGTGGCCCGCGTCCACGGCGCGCGACACCCGCGCGGTCAGCACGGTGTGTGCCTCCGACTCCAGCGCCAGGTCCGCCAGCACGTTCATCATCAAGGGCTGGTCGATGAGCTTGCGGCCGAAGGCCTTGCGGTGGCGCGTGTGGTGGATGGCCTGCACCAGCGCCTGGCGCATGAGGCTGCTGGAGCCAATCATGCAGTCCTGCCGCGTGAGGGCGACCATCTCCAGGATGGTGGCCACGCCGCGGCCTTCCTCGCCGACCATGAAGGCCACCGCGCCCAGGAACTCCACCTCCGAGCTGGCGTTGCTCCAGTCGCCCAGCTTGTCCTTGAGGCGCTGGATGCGGATGGCGTTGCGCTCCCCGGTGGGCGTGAAGCGCGGCAGGAGGAAGCACGACAGGCCGCCCTCGGACTGCGCGAGCACGAAGAACGCGTCGCTCATGGGCGCGGAGAAGAAGAACTTGTGGCCCACGAGCGCGTACGGGTTGCCCGGGCCGCGCTCGCCCAGCGGGCTTGCGCGCGTGGTGTTGCTGCGCACGTCGGAGCCGCCCTGCTTCTCCGTCATGCCCATGCCGATGGTGATGCCCGTCTTCTGGCTGGCGGGGATGAAGCGCGAGTCATACGACGCGGAGGTGATGCGCGGCAGCCACTCGGCGGCGAGCCCCGCGTGGTGCCGGAACGTGGGCACACACGCGTACGTCATGGTCAGCGGACAGCTGGTCCCCTGGTCCGCCTGGTTGTGCAGGTACGAGAGCGCCATGCGCGCGACGTGGGCGCCCGGCGTCTTCTCGTGCCGCCACGCATAGTTGGGGATGCCGTGGGTGACGGCCGCTTCCATGATGCGGTGGTAGGCGGGATGGAACTCCACCTCGTCCAGGCGGTTGCCATAGCGGTCGAACGGCTTGAACTTGGGCTTGTTCTCGTTGGCGAGGAAGCCCAGCTGCATCAGCTCGCCGCCCGCGAGCGGCCCGTACTTCGCGATGTCCGCTTCCGCCCAGCTTCCGCCTTCGCGCGCCACGGCCTCGCGCAGCGGGAGGTCCGTCTTCCAGGCGTCGTAGACCAGGGGCGGCGCCTGATTGGTGACTTCATGGGTGATGAACGTCGTCGCGAGGGGGCCGGAAGTACTCATGAGGTGGAAGGATAGGCGAGCCCCCCGGCTGGAGCGAGCGCAACTTCCCGGCCCGTCCGCCCCCCGCGCGAGCGGGGCTCAGAACGTCATCGTGATGACCAGCGTGTCGGAGTACGCGCCCGCGGACGCGGCCTGGCCCGCCGGAATCCGGCCGTAGATGGGGACGGTGACCTCCACCGCGTTCACGGGAAACACAGGCCCGTAGCGCACGGTGCCCAGCGAACCATTGCCCCAGATGAGCAGCCGCGTGGCATCGAGGTAGAGGTTGTAGTTGAGCCTGTTGCTCGACGGGCCTTGGAGCTTGCGGGGGAAGTAGCTCCCGGCGCCGCCCGCGCTCAGGTCGAGGGTGAGCGTGCTCAACTGCGGCTGCGCATCGCAGCGGTAGGTGATGCTGCCCGTGGTGTCGAGCGGGAAGGTGGCGCTGCTGGTGTAGACGCCGAAGCTGGGGCCCACCGTGGACTGGAAGCGGCAGACGGCGTGGGCGGCGGGCAGGCAGAGCAGGTTCGCGCCCATCAGCATCCAGGCCCGCGTGTGACTCGAGACGCCCAGGCTACTCATCCACGCACCTCACGGTCCCCAGGTCGATGACCTGTCCCGTCTGGGAGGGAATCTCCAACACCGCGTTGCAGCTGCCACCGGTGTACAGGACTGTCGCCGGGTGTCGCCCGGGAGGCAGCCCCACCAGCTCGAACTCGCCATGCCAGCCGATGGGGGAGCTCCACCGCTGGCCCTCCACGACGACCTGGACCTCGCCGTGGGCGGGCACGCGCGGAGAAGGCCCCTCGGAGAGGACCAGCGTGCCTCGGAAGGCGCGCACGGTGTCCACCTGGAAGTCGAGCACCACGCCGCCCCGTCTCCAGGGGGCCACGTGCCGCTCCGTCGCCGGGACATACACTTCCAAGGGCAGGTCCTCGTCCGTGAGCGACAGCCGGTTGACGCCATAGGCTTGCAGCCGCGTCACCACCAGCTCCCCCCGGGCGTTCGTCCTCCCGATGACGTGGTTGTTGAGCCGCACGCCCACGCCCTCCACGCCCTCCACGCGCACCAGGGCATACCCCTGGTCCACCGCGCGCGTGGCGTGGATGCGTCCGCCCAGGGCCACCAGTCCCCCGGAGACCTCGGCCGCGCCCACCAGCACGCCCTCGCGCCACTCCGCGCCCGCGGCGTAGCGGCCCACGTTCGTCTCGTAGTCGGCGCGCGCGAGCGCCAGGTCATACCGCCCCACCTGTCCCTGGACCTGGAAGCCCAGGCCGCCCTCCAGCGGAATGCCGCGCGACACGTCCACCGCGGTGAGTCCCCCCGAGCGCGCTTGCGTGTGGCTCACGCCGCCGCTCGTCATCGCGTCGAGGATGGCGGTCAGCGACACCATGCCCTCCAGCGCCGCGGGGCGCTGGGGCTCCTGGTTCCGGTGGGCGGAGAAGGAGAGCAGGGTCCTGCCGGTCATCTGGACGGTGGTGGTCGCGCCCAGCCACGTCGTCCAGCCCACGGACCTCCACCGCCGCAGCAGCGCCTGTCCTGTCAGGCTGAAGCGGCCCCCCAGCGCGACGAAGAGCGAGCCGCCCGTCTCCAGCCTCGGGTGGGGCGCGTCGTGCGCGAGGCTGCTGTGGGCATACGCGGGACTCATGAGCCGCGCGAAGACGGTGCCCCCCGCCCGGAGTCCCTGGACGGTGTAGGCCGAGCCCACCGCCGCGCCCGAGCGCCGATGCGAGATGCTCACGGCCTCGGAGAACTCCAGCTCGCCCAGCGGGAGCTGGAGCCACTGCACGGAGCCGGTGCTGAACAGGTCCGGCGACAGCTCCAGCCGCAGGCCCGGCGTCAGCCACGGCGTGGCGCCCATCCGGAAGTGGCCCAGCAGCAGCGGGCGGCCATAGTCGAAGCTCCGCGTGCTCAGCGACTCGCGCTCCACGCCCAGGGACACCTGGTAGTCCGCGACGCCCGGCGCGAGGAGCTGGGCGCCCAGCGAGTACGCGGAGCTCACCTCGCGCGTGCGTCCGAAGGCATCCCTCACCACGTAGCGCGTGAGGCCCTCGCCTCGCGGCAGCGTGAGGTTCTCCAGCCGGTAGGGCCCCGGAGGCAGCTCGGTGCGGCGCACCAGCCGGTTGTTGACGTAGACCTCCAGCGTGGACGGCGTGGTGACGTCACCGGCCAGGTCCTGCACGGGGTTGCGGACGAAGTAGGGGTTGAGCTCGAACGAGCGCAGGACGTGGACCCCCGCCACCACCGCGCCGCCGCCCAGCACGCCGCCATACCCGGTGGCCTCGCCCGCGATGGCGCGCACCATCACCTCCGGGAAGTCCACCGTGAGCTGGCTCAGCCCCCGCAAGGGCAGGCCGCCGGGGGTCCATCGGCCCTGGGTCGTCAGGAGCGCCCGGTCCAGCGACACGCCGACTTCGCCAAACAAGGACAGCGACGTGTTGCGCGCATGGGCCGCGTAGTTGAGGAACGCGCTGGGGCTGCCTGTCACCTGATAGTCGGGGGGCGGGGCGGGGGCCAGGTTCACCCGCGTCACGCCAAAGGCAGACGGCGGGAGCTCACACGTCAGCCGGGTGGTGTCCGGGTCCAGCTGGCAGCTCGCCTGGGGCGCCAGGGATTGGAGTGAGACATAGGCCGTGCCGTCGAGGACCTCGATGCGTCCTCGCAGCCAGCGCGGGTCGACCCCGGCCTCCTCCAGCGTGGAGGCCGGCAGGAGCACGTCCTGGCCGCGCAGCAGCGGGAAGACATCCCCCCGGTTGGCGCCATTCAACGTCAGCTCCGCCACGATGGGGGTCGTCTGGGGGCCGGGCGCGGAGGGCTCCGCGGCCCACGCGGGCGTGAGGCCCAGCGCCAGCCCCAGCGCGACCCGAGACACGGCCTGGTTGAGCCGGCTCATGGCACGACGGGCACTCCACAGGACTCACGCGTGCCGACGGGCGCGCTCTGCCGGTACACGCCCTGGTCCGTCTCCACCTCGACTTCCAGCGAGCGGACCTTCTGGCAGTGCTCAGCGGTGATTCCCAGCGCGAAGGCGCGCGAGTTCCCCGGCAGCACGTACCAGCCGGGCTCCTCCTTCTCCACCACGCGCTGCCCCTGCGCATCCAGCGCACGCACGCGCGCCTGGCGGATGAAGAAGTTCACCGTGCCCGGGTTCCTCACACGGAACTGGAAGTGGGAGTCGCGCAGGTCCACCTCCTCGACTCGCGCTTGCACGTCCCGGTGCGTGGGCGCGACGAAGACGGGGATGGAGACCCGGGTGAGGATCTTCAGGCCCATGGACGGAGGCAGCGGTCCCACGGGCGGCAGCTCCTCCACGATGAGTCGGAAGGAGCGCTCCGTGTTCCGCGCCGCGGAGGAGATGCCCACCCGGATGGGGCGGGACTCCCCCGGCTCCAGCGTCAACATGGCTGGGAAGAAGAAGACCTCCTGCGTGGGCTGAAGCGTCATGCGCCCGCCCTCGTCCTGGGTCCACGTGTGGACGGAGGCCTGGAACCGAGTGGTCTCGGTCCCCTGGTTCCTCACCGTCACCACCACGCCCTTGGCTCCGCCCTCCAGCTCCAGGCGGATGGGATTGACTTCGACGGTCGCGGCGAGCCCGGCCCCCGGAAGGGCTCCGCTCAAGAGTGCCGACAATCCCAGACAGCGGGCCCAGGTGGAGAGACGCAGGCGCATGGGGCTTCGTTCCAATCAGAAGGTGATGGTCGCGACGACCGTGTCGTTGTAGGTGCCGGACGGGACGTTCTGCCCGCGCGCCACCGTGCCGTAGACGAGCACCGGCGTGGACAGGCCCGTGCCGATGTAGGGCAGGCCCGTGCCGGAGGTATTGCCCCACACCACCAGCCGGGCGATGTCCTGGTAGAGCTTGTAGGAGAGGTAGTCGGCGGACGTGGTGTTGAGCATCCGGCGCAGCGGCGCCGCGTCCGTGGAGCCCGTGTCGGGATGGGAGCCCTGGCCCAGCGTGACGACGGCGGTGCTCAGCAGGGTGCACTGCACCGTCAGCGAGCCGGACGCGAGCAGGTCGATGCCCGCGCTGGAGTTGATGACCACCGGGTCGTAGTTGCCGAAGTTGAGTGTCCCGGAGTTGATGCTGCAAGCCGCGGACACGGTGGCGGTCACCGTCAGGTTGGCGGTGGCCGTGGCGGCCTCGGACTGGGTCGACGCGAAGACGGAGGCGGCGACAACCGCGGCGGCGAAGGCGCGTTGGGCTGCTTTCATGTTCACTGCTCCAGCGGCAAGGGCCGGGAGATACCGGCCACGCCGACGGCTCATTGCAGCTTGGGCGCCAACGCCGGGAACGCCAAGGCGCCCCGCGCCGTGCTCAGCCCACGCCCCGCTTGCGCCGTGTGATTCACGGCGGAACAGGCCTCGGGACATCCACTGGTGGGCGTCAACCCCGGCCCGCGAGGGCACCTCCGGGCCGGAGTCGAGGACCCGGAGGTGCGGGGCGCGGAGGGTCGGTGGCTTCCCTGAGGGAGTGTTCCGCTTCCCGTTGGAGGTAGCGCGGGGACGTCAGGGCTGGAAGGCGTTCTTCACCGCATCCAGCGGGGGATTGGCTCCCGAGACAGGGTCTGTACAACCTTGGTTGAGCGACCAGATGATGGTGCCCCCGAAGCCGTTGGCGCGGGCGTAGGCGCCCTTGGCGGCAATGGCTTGCGGCGAGTCATACGATATCCACCGCACCGTGCCGTCCACCACCGGCGAGGCGAACGTGACGTAGCTCGACTGGGCGGCGGCGTCCCAGTGATAGACGCCGGTCGCCGACAGGCTCATGATCCGGGCGTAGGTGAAATCATTGTCGCTGCCCACATAGTCAGACCAATCCGTATAGGGTTGGTAGGGGCCTGTGATGTGTCGCCAGGCCATGCCATAGAATGGCAGGCCCATGCCCAGTTTGGCTTTGGGGATGCCGGCGCCGACCCAGGCATTGAGGCTGGAGGCCACCGAGGTGGGGCGATTGCCCGCCTCCCCCGTGAGCGCGGAGGAGTACCAGGACGTCCAGCCGCCCCAGGGCCCCGTCATCTCGTAGGACATGACGTTCATCTGGTCCAGGTACGGCACCAGCTGCGCGAACCACGGGTCGGCCTCCTCGGGGAAGTTGGTGTTGACCCAGCCGATGGGCATGGTGAGGAGCATGTCCGGGCGGGCCGCGCGCAGCTGCTGCACCAGGGCGAGCAGGTTCGGCTTGTCCGCCACCTCCACCGGCTCCCAGTCGATGTCCAGACCGTCGTAACCGAAGCTGTCCAGGGCGGCCAGGAGGTTCTGGACGAAGCGGGCCCGGTTGGCATTGGAGGCGGCGCCCACCCATCCGTCATGCTCTCCGGCCCCGCCCACCATGATGAGGGCCTTGCGTCCGGCGGCGTGGGCCCGGGTCGCCAGGCGGCGGGCGATGGCCGGGCCATTGTCATTATCGAACTGTGTACTCAGCGTCCCGTCGGGCCTGGGGGTGGCCCGGCCGACCATGATGTGCGTCAAGGCACTGAAATCCACCTTGTCGGGCGGGTAGAGGTCCGAGTTCCAACCCGTGTAATAACC
Organism: Myxococcus stipitatus DSM 14675; assembly: GCF_000331735.1. Classification (GTDB taxonomy): domain Bacteria; phylum Myxococcota; class Myxococcia; order Myxococcales; family Myxococcaceae; genus Myxococcus; species Myxococcus stipitatus. The sequence continues at coordinate 2,215,132 of NC_020126.1, forward strand.
AGACACCCACAGCCCTTTTCCGGGGGCGCTGGTGACAGTGATGGTGGCGATGGCGGACTGGGTGGGGTCCGCATGGCTGACTGCCTTCACTTGATACGTGCCCGGTGTTCCAGGCGCGGTGTAGACGCCCGTGGAGGTGATGACACCGCCCGCGTTTCCTTGCGGCACCGCCCAGCTCACCGCCGTGTTGGGGGTGCCCGTCACCGTCGCGGTGAACGCCTGCGTGCCGCCGGGAGGAAGCGTGACGGACGGCGGGGTGATGCTCACCTTCACGACCGGCGGGACACTCAATCCATCGGTGCGCAGGTCGTCGAAGTAGAGCGTGGGCAGCGACAGGCCCCGGGTCTCCTGGAGCAGCAGGCCCTTGATGCGCGCACCCGCGGGCGCCAGCGCGTAGAAGGGCACGGCGCACGCCACCCACGCGTTGGCGCGGATGCGCCCTCCCTCACAGCGGGGCCCGAGGGGAACACCCGGCGTCAGCACGTTGTCCGCGAAGGCGCGCACCTGCACCACCGCGCCGTCGCCGGCCAGGCCTCCGTGGACGCGCAGGGTGAAGGTCGCGCCCGGCTCCGCCACGCGCGGGTCCGTGCTGAAGTAGAGCGCCGAGTACGACGTCAGCGTCGCCGCGATGGAGTAGGTCCCCTGCGCCACCGGCGAGGTGTTGACCAGCGAGTGGGGAGCCCAGGAGGTGTCCTTCCAAGGCGACACCATCGCGTCGCGGTAAATCCAATGGGTGACCCAGGAGCTGGGAGCAGGCGAGGAGGGGAGCGCTGGCTCCTCCGCGTGGGCTCGCGGGGCTGATAGCAAGGTCATCCCCAAGGCCAACCAGACCATCCACCGAATCATGTGTGCTCCTCTCGAGGAATGGGCCGCCGCGTGAAAAAGGGGTATCGCGGAGGTCTATGTCCTCGGGGCCTGTCCGGGATGGACCGGCCATGAGGGCAACCTGGGGTGAGCAGTGCCCGTCAGCAAAGCCCGACTCCGGTCCCGGATGGGAACCTCGAGTCGACACTTGCTCGTGACACAGGGAGGAGGTTTCAGCCTCCTCTCCGACCTTCGCCGCCGCACAAGAGACCCAGGTGGGACGTCTGTGATTGAGCTGTGATTGGGATTGCGCCCTCGGGGAGGGACGGCCGTGGGCTCAGGGCACGTAGGCGATACAGTCGATTTCGACGAGCAGCCCGGTCTGCGGGAGCGCGGCCACCTGCACGGTGGTTCGCGCGGGGCGGTGGCCGGCGAACAGGCGCTCGTAGACGGCGTTCATCCGGGGGAAGTCCGCCATGTCGGTCACGAAGACGCCGCAGCGCAGGACGTGCTGGAGGCTGGAGCCTCCGGCCACGAGGATGCGCTCCAGGTTGCGCAGCACCTGCTCCGTCTGTGCCTCGATTCCCTCGGCCTGCTTGCCGGTGGCCGGGTCCGTGGCGGCCTGGCCGGAGACGAAGAGCAGCGAGTCCAGCTTCATGCCGGGAGAGTAGGGGCCCACGGGCTTGGGCAGGCCCTGGGCGGTGACGGGCTGATGGCGGGAGGTGGTCATGGGAGCGCGACGATGGCGCGGTTCTCCGCCCACGGCATCTTTCGCGTCGTGGGACGTGCCCCGCATGTGGGCCTCTGCGGGTTCGCCCGCCACTTCTCCACACGAGACAATCTCGTGGGGGGGGCTTCTGGTGGGTGCGTCAAGAGGGACCTTGCGTCGGGCCGCGTGATACAGGCGAGCAAGGCCTGTGAGGGCGCTGCGCGGAGGGCACGTCACCTGTGTCGACCCCGCCGGTGTCCACGGGCCGGGGAGGGTGTCAGATGGCGTCGAGTCGCGTCTCGCGAAGCCTTGTCGTGCTGCTCTGCTGTGCCTGGACTTTCGCGTGCGAGCAGAAGCAGGAGTTGCCAGCCTCGTCGGAGGCCGTGGCCCTGGCCCGGGCCTACTTCCCGGAGCTCGCCTCGCGGCGGGGGACCTCGAAGGTCTTCTCCGCGTCGGAGGTTCCCCTCACCCCCCAGGATGACCGCGCGCTCACGTCGCGGCTGGTGGGCGCGGGGGCGCTGGAGCTGACCACGCGCGGGATGACCTTCCGTGTCGAGCAGACACTGGGGGCGGATGATTCCGCCGTGCTGAGCCGGGAGGAGGCCGTGGCCTTCTCGGGGGCGCGGCACTTCTGGTTCCCGGTGGGGGACTTCGCGAGCCTGAGCCAGGGCTGGCGCGGCTCGCGCATCGAAGAGGCGTGGGTGGTGGATGGCTCCGAGCCCCTCCACCGCGCGGAGTACCACGTCACGCTGCCGCCCTGGGTGTCGCGGCTGCACGACGCGGGCGAGTACGTGGAGTTCCTCGACACCGAGGGCCAGCCCGTCCTCCGGTTCCATCCGTCCGAGGTCCGCGACGCGAAGGGACAGTCGCGGCGCGGGCGCGTGCTCCTGTCGGGCGTGAGCAGGTCCTCGCGCGCGAACGTATTCGACGCGAGCGGGCCTCGGGTGAGCCTGGTCACCGAGGTCTCCTTGGAGGGGCTCGCGGCGCCCATGGTGGTGGACCCGGGCTGGTCGTCGACCGCGAGCATGGCGACGGCGCGGTCCCAGCACGCCGCGCTGCTTCAGGCGGATGGCTCCGTCCTGGTGGCGGGAGGCGTGAACAACCTGGGCTTCGTCACCACCGCGGAGCGCTTCGACGTCGAGCGCGGCACGTGGGCCTCCGCGGGAAGCCCGGGCATCCAGGGCAACATCACGATGGGGGTGAGGTTGCCCTCGGGCAGGTCGCTCTTCCTCATGGATGGGAGCTTGACGGGCGTGCTCCACGACGCCGCGACGAACACCTGGTCCGCCACGGGCCCGGCGTCCGCCTCGCGCTCGGTGGGCACCGCCACGCTGCTGGCCTCTGGAGAGGTCCTCGTCGCGGGCGGCTCCAACCTCGCCACGTCGGAAATCTATGACCCCGTGGCCAACAGCTTCACGGCCGCTGGCAACCTGTCGGTGGTGCATCGCGGCCACGTCTCCGTGTTGTTGCGGGATGGGCGGGTGTTGCTGGTGAGCGGGACGAACGGCTCGTCCACGGAGCTCCCGCAGGTGGAGCTCTTCGACCCCGCCGCTCGGACCTGGACCCAGGTGGCGCCGCTTCTCGTCCCCAGGCACTACGCGACGGGGACGCTGCTCCCGGATGGCCGTGTGTTGCTGGCGGGTGGGTATACGGGCTCGAACGCCGTCTCCACCCACGCGGAGATCTATGACCCCGCGGCCAACACCTGGACGGCGACGGGGGCGCTCAACCACCGACGCAACGGCCACACGGCCACGCTGCTCCCCAGCGGCAAGGTGCTGGTGTCGGGGGGCGTGGATGAGGGGCGCAATCCGCAGCCCATCTCGGAGCTGTACGACCCCGCGACGGGGACGTGGAGCCCGGCGGGGACGATGGCCGTGGGGCGCGAGAACTCGACCGCGACGTTGCTGACCACCGGCCAGGTCCTGGTGACGGGGGGCCACAGCAGCCCGGGAGGGACGACCTTCTACGCCGGCGTGGATGTCTACGAGGCCTCCAGCGACCGCTGGTCGCCGGCGGGAAACCTGTCGCGGGTGCGGGGGTATGCGGCCTCCGTGTTGTTGCCCTCGGGCGATGTGCTGCTCGTGGGGGGCTCGGACGCGGCAGGCGCGGTCGCGACGGTGGAGCGGTACTCGCGCGCGAGCAATGCCTGGGCGCCCTCGGCCTCGCTGGCCACGGCGCGTGCACGGCCCACCGCGAGCCTGTTGCCCTCGGGCCGCGTGCTGGCCGCTGGTGGTGAGGGGGGCGGGGCGCCGCTGGCGTCGGTGGAGGAGTACGACGCGACCGCGAATGCGTGGAGCACGGTGGGGGCGATGACCGCCGCGCGTGTCGGACACACCGCGACGGTGCTCGGCTCGGGCCGGGTGTTCGTGGTGGGGGGCTCCGGAACGAATGTGGCGGAGGTCTATGACCCGGCGGCGCGGACCTGGAGCGCCGTCGCGGCGGCGCCCACGGTGCGTCTGGAGCACGCGGCGGTGTTGCTGAATGACGGTCGTATCCTGGTGGCGGGTGGACGGAACCCCGGGGGCCTGTTGGCGTCGGCGGAGCTGTATGACCCGGTCGCCAACACCTGGGCGCCCGCGGCGTCGCTCGCGCAGGGGCGGGCCACGTTCACGATGACGTTGTTGCCGTCGGGACGGGTGCTGGCGACGGCGGGCATGTCGGGTGCGGGAGAGCTGGCCTCGGCGGAGCTGTATGACCCGGTCTCCAACACCTGGACGGCGGCGGGCAATCTCGCCACCGCGCGCGTGTTCCACTCCGCCGTGTTGCTGCCCTCGGGGCGCGTGCTCGTCGCGGGCGGTGAGGGCTCTCCGGGCGTGTCCCTCGCGTCGGCCGAGCTGTATGACACCACGACGCGCACGTGGAAGGTCGTGACGGCGCTCGCGGCGGCGCGGGCTCGCTTCGCGCTGGACGTCCTTCCCTCGGGCGAGGTGCTCGCGGCGGGAGGCGAGGGCTCTGGAGGGGCGTGGCTGGCGAGCGCGGAGCTGTTCGAGGACACGGGCTCACCGCCCGCCACGCGGCCGGTGGTGACGGGGCCCGATACGGCGTCCCAGGGTTGCCCGGTGCGCATCACGGGGACGCAGTTCCGAGGGGCCTCGGGAGGCAGCTCGGGAGACTACCGGGACTCGGCCGCGAACCTTCCGGTGGTGAGGGTGCGGACGGTGGAAGGGGACCGGCTCTGGGCGCTGCCGGGCACGGAGATGACCGCCACGGGCGTGACGGTGACGATTCCCGCGACCATGCCGGTGGGGACCCAGGTGGTCTCTGTCTTTGCGAACGCGGTGAGCGGTGGCCGGGTGTTGACGGTCATCGCGAACACCGCGCCGGTGGCGAGGGACTTGTCCGTCTCCACCGGGTTCGGCGCGCCGGTGAACATCACGTTGGAGGCGACGGACGCGGAGGCGGGAGCACCGCTCGGCTACGTCATCGTCACGCCTCCGACGCACGGCACCTTGAGCGGCACGCCGCCCGCCGTCACGTACACGCCGAACGCGGGCTACTCGGGGCCGGACAGCTTCACGTATCGCGCTCGGGACTGCGGTCTGGACAGCAATGTCTCCACGGTGAGCATCAACGTGGCCGCGACGAACCCGCCGACCATCACCTGCCCGGCGGACCTGCAGGTCGAGGCGACGGGGGCCTCGGGCGCGACGGTGACGTACCCGCCCGCGACGGCCACGGATGACACCACGGCGAATCCGACGGTGACGTACTCGCATCCCTCGGGCAGCACGTTGCCGTTGGGGGAGACGGTCATCACGGCGACGGCGGAGGACGCGGATGGAGCGCAGGCGTCCTGTACGTTCCGGGTGACGGTGCGGGACACGACGCCTCCGACGCTGGTGTGCCCGGAGAACGTGCGGGTGGTGGGAGATGATGGCGGTGGGGCGCTCGTGACGTACACGGTGCCTGCGTCGGTGGATGGGATTTCCGGCCCCGCGACGGTGACGGCGACGCCGGCCTCGGGGACGCGCTTCCCATCGGGACGGACGCGGGTCGTCGTCACCGCGACGGATGCGGCCGGGAACTCCGCGAGCTGTGAGTTCGAGGTGCTGGTGCAGGCGCGGGTGGTGTCGATTGCCGGCGGTGGTTGTCAGTCCGCGGGGGGCGGTGGGCTGGGCTGGGGCGCCGCGTGGGTGCTCGCTGCGTGGGCGAGCCGTCGGCGGGGCAAGGAGCGGCGTCCTGTCCGGAGTCGTGTGCGGATGGGGGCGCTCGCGGTGGCCTTGGTGTCGACGAGCGCGGTGGGGCAGACGGTGTCGAGCCCGCTGGTGGCGTTCGATGCGGAGCGCTTGCGGCTGAGTGCCTCGGCGACGGACTCGTTGATGGTGGATACGGGGCGCGTGCTGACGGAAGGGGGCTATCGGCTCAGCCTGCTTGCGGGCTACGAGCGCGGCATCCTGATTCTGGAGGGCAATGATGGGAGCAGCCGTTCCATCCTGCACTACAGGACGTCGGCGTGGCTGCAGGGGGCCTGGTCACCGGTGGACCGGTTGGAGGTGTCCGCGCGGTTGCCGGTCATCATCTCGCAGGGTGGGCATGGGGCGGGCTTGTACGAGGGCGTCTCGGAGCCTTCGTCCTCGGGGTTGGGGACGCCGGAGGTGGGGGCTCGCTACGCGTTGATGCGGCGGGAGGATGGGGCGCCGCTGTCGTTGGCGGTGGGGCTGGATGTGGGGTTGCCGGGAGGACGGGCGAGTGCGTTCGGGCGGCAGGAGCACTGGGCGGGGATGCAGTTCTCGCCGAGGGTCTCGTTGGGACGTGAGGTGGGGATGTTCGCGTTGGGCGCGAGCGTGGGGGCGCGGGTGAGGTCGAAGGAGGTGGAGCCCGGGCGAGACGTGGGGACGGAGCTGGAGCAGTCGGTGGTGGTGGCGACGCGCGGGAAGGGGCTGCGGGGTGAGCTGGCGTTGCAGGTGGCGGAGTCGCTGGTGCATCCGGATGTGGCGGTGGAGTTGTTGGGAGGTGTGCGGCTGCCCATTGGAAGTGGCTTCGAGGTGAATGCGCTCGCGGGGCATGGCTTCACGGACATCCCGGGGACGCCGTCGTGGCGCGTGGGGGCGGGCATCGCCTGGGCGCACGAGCCCGAGCAGAAGCCCGACTCGGACAGCGATGGAGACTCGGTGCCCGACAAGAAGGACCGGTGTCCGCGCGAGGCGGGTGTGCCGGAGAACGATGGCTGCCCGGACCGGGACTCGGATGGAGATGGGGTCGTGGACCGTCTGGACCGTTGCCCGGATGAAGCAGGGATCGCGGAGTCGCAGGGCTGCCCGGAGCCGGATGAGGATGGCGACGGAGTGCCGGACGCGAAGGACAAGTGCCCGAAGGAGAAGGGCACGGCGGAGAACCAAGGCTGCCCGGCGGTGAAGGACACGGACGGCGATGGCGTTCCGGATGATGAGGACAAGTGCCCGAGCGAGAAGGGCACGGCGGAGAACCAGGGCTGCCCGGCGGTGAAGGACACGGACGGCGATGGTGTTCCGGATGGTGAGGACAAGTGCCCGAGCGAGAAGGGCACGGCGGAGAACCAGGGCTGCCCCGCGCCGGTGAAGAAGCCGGTGCAGGAGGAGAAGCTCTCGTTGTCGGGTCGTCGAGTCACGTTCCCGGTGGGCCTCGCGGTCATCGAGGGCGAGGGTGCGCGCGTGTTGGATGAGGTCGTGGAGATGTTGAAGTCACGGCCGGACGTCGCGATTCGAGTCGAGGGCCACACGGACAACACGGGGCCCGAGACGCTCAACCAGGAGCTGAGTCAGTCTCGTGCGGAGGCGGTGCGGTCCTACCTCATCCAGCGAGGCATCAACGGCTCGCGCCTCGAGGCCCGAGGCTACGGACCGTCGCGTCCCGTGGCGTCGAACGACACGCCGGAAGGTCGAAGCGCGAACCGGCGCGTGGACTTCGTCATCAAGAACTGACGAAGCAAACCCAGAGCCGCGGGGCCCACGAGGCTCCGCGGCTCGGAACTGAGTGAAGAGGGGGGTTACTCCCGCTGCGCCGTTTGCCTACGCGAACGCCACATAGGCCGCGACGCCCATCATGCACGCGCCGAACGTCCATCCCTGGATGCGCAGGGCCTTCTCGGAGCGGAAGCGTCCCAGGATGAGCTTGCCCCCATAAATCCAGGGGAAGTGGCACACCACGCAGACGCCCAGGAACGCCACCGTGAGCATCGCGGCCTGCGTCAGGGCCCCGCTCGCGGGATTGAGGAATTGGGAGAACATCACCAGGACCATCGAGTGGATCTTCGGGTTGAACGCCACGGCCAGCAGCCCCTCGACGAACCCCAGCTTCTCCACGGACGCGTCCTCTCCGCCCGCCGACCCTCGCGCGGAGCGGAAGAACCCCCACGCGAGATAGAGCAGGTACACGACACTGCACACCCGCAGCACCTCGTGCAGCGCGGGAATCTCCTGCAGCACGCTCCCCAATCCCAATCCGTAGATGATGCAGAGCGCGACGTTCGCCACCTCGAACCCCAGCCAGAACGGCAGCGAGCCTCGGATGCCGAACCGCCCTCCCGCGGTGGCGAGCACCGTGTTGCCCGGCCCTGGGCTGAACACCATTGGGACCGTGTACCCCAGGAACATCACCCAGACTTCAGCGGGAATCATGGCGAAGACCTCGTGCGCCAGCGTTCATCGCGGTGGGGCGCGGCCCATCAGAAACTCCATTTCGAGCCCAGGGCCCAGCGAGCTATCCTCGGCCGCTCGATAAAGGGAGCTCATCGAGCATGCGTCGCATTCCACCGCTGGGCGCGCTTCGTGCGTTCGAGGCGGGAGCGAGACACCTGAGCTTCACTCGCGCCGCCACGGAGCTGCGAGTCACCCAGGCCGCCATCAGCCATCACGTCCGCCAGCTCGAGGACTGGCTCGGCGTCTCCCTGTTCGAGCGCCGAGGTCACGCCCTCACGCTGACCCGCAAGGGCCAGGAGTACCTGCGCGAGCTCACCCCCGTCTTCGAGCGCCTCTCCGAGGCCACCACCCGCCTCTCCGAAGCCGAGCAGGGCCCGCTGCGCCTCACCGTGCTCCCATCCTTCGCCTCCTGCTGGCTCCTCCCGCGCCTGGAGCGCTTCCGCGAGCTCCACCCCGACATCGAGCTCCACCTGACCAGCGCGGCCGAGCTGTGGGACTTCCTCGATGACCGCTTCGACATCGGCATCCGCTCGGGGCTGGGGCGGTGGACGGGGCTCAAGGCGGAGCAGGTCGCCACGGAGGGACTCAGCCCCGTGTGCAGCCCCGCGCTCGCGAAGAAGCTGCGCGTGCCCTCGGACCTGGCGAAGGTCCGGCTCATCCACGACACGCCGAAGGATGCGTGGCGCCGGTGGCTGGATGTCGCGGGAGTGAAGGGCGTGGACGCGGACAAGGGCCTCACGTTCAACGACGCGGGGCTCGTGCTCCAGTCCGCGCGGCAGGGAGATGGTGTCGCGCTGGGGCGGATGCTGCTCGCCGCGGATGACCTGAAGGCCGGACGCCTGGTCCAGCCCTTCCCGAAGGTGCTCCCCAACGACTTCGGCTACTGGCTCGTCCACCCTCGGCCCCTGTCGGGCCGCGAGGATGTGGTGCGGTTCAAGGACTGGCTGCTCGCCGAGGCCCGGGCTGGTGCCTCCGTGCATCGCGGTTTCGGTGGGATGTGAAACTTTTTGCCGCAGAGATGAGAGGAGGCGGAGTTCACTTGCTGACAGATGGAGATGACCCGGTCTGGGGTCGCTCACGTACTCCCTACTAATGTGATGTGACCACGATGTGGTCGATTGATAATCAGACGCCTTTTGCCGTGGAACGAACGTGGGTGCGTGACAAGTCGGGGCGACATCATTGGGTCGTCGCCGTCAAGGGTACCTTTGTTATCGGCGTGAACGGCCAGTTGAGCATTGCGGAAGAGCAGTACGCTCCTCTTCATGTGCCGGAGTATCGAGGGGTCCCCGGCTCATCGAGCCTTCGATACGAAGCGGATCTCATTCCCAGCAAGCCAACGACGGACATCCTCATCAACGCGCATGCTCATGCGCCCGAAGGGCGACCGGCACCCCAGGTCGTGGTATCTCTGCGAGTTGGCACCCTGAGGAAGACGCTGGTCGTCTACGGAGAGAGGGTCTACGTCGATGGCGTGCTGGGCTCGACGCGTTCCAGTCCTGCTCCCTTCTTGTCAAAGCCAGTCATCTATGAAAACGCGTTTGGTGGAACGGACACGAGTGAAAGAGATTTTCGAAAGCACCGTGTCGATGCGCGCAATCCCATTGGAAGAGGGCTCATCGGTCGCGTGGCTCCTTTCGTGGAATATCCGGATGGGGATGAGTCCAAACCCTGGCCGACGGGCTTTGGTGCAATCGCCAGTCATTGGTCTCCACGGCTGAAGTTCGCGGGGACCTACGACGAGCATTGGGAGAAGAATCGGAGGCCGCTGTTGCCGGAGGACTACGACGAGCGATTTCTTCTCTGCTCCCCTGCCGACCAACGTCCCTCCGTACCGATGACGGGAGGTGAAAGAATCGAACTGACGAACCTGAGTCCAGAGAGACTACTTCGATTCGAGCTGCCGCGCGTCACCCTGCGGTTTCGGACCTATTTCGGACGCAAGGTCCAAGCGCATGAGGGCCATCTGGCGAGCGTCATCATCGAACCCGAAGAATCCCGGCTCCTGTTGGTCTGGCATTCAATGCTTGGGGTCGGTGCTCTCGATGCGGAGTATCTCGACCGAACCGTCATCGAAGCCCGGACATTGGAATGAGCCAGTCCGTCCACATCGTTGCCCTGGGCGCACGTACCGTCATCGGCCTCTCCGCGGAGACGTCTGCTGCTGCAGCACGTGCCCAGATATCCCGGATTCGAGAGCACCCCCATCTCGTGGACCGTCGTGGAGAGCCCATTCGCGTCTCCTTGGATGCGGAACTGGACCCGGGACTCACGAGTTGGCAGCGGCTCCGAAAGCTGGCGGTCCCGCCACTGTGTGCAGTGCTCACCAAGCTCTCTTCCGGAAGCGACTGGCGAGCGCCGCTGGAGTTGCTGCTCGCCTTGCCGGAACCCAGACCCGGCTGGTCCGACGCGGATTCACAGCGCCTGGCCGAGGCGTTGGCACGAACCGCGCCGCCGACCGGAGGTCAACTCCAGGTCTTCGTCGCCGAACGCGGGCATGCGGGGGGACTTCATGCACTTGCCCAGGGGGCGCAGAAGATTGCTTGTGGCGCGAAAGACCTGTGCATCATCGGAGGCGTCGACAGCTATCTCGAGCCATGTACCTTGGATTGGCTCGATGCGAACCGCCAACTGGTTGGGCAGGGGGCCCGCTCGGGGTTCTTTCCCGGCGAGGGGGCTGGATTCATCGCCCTGGCAAGCCCCCATGCCCTCCGCACGCTGCGAATGCCATCCCTGGCAAAGGTCCGTGGCTTTCACGGTGCACAGGAGACGAGACTCATCAAGACGAATACAGAATGTCTCGGTGAAGGGCTCGCTGCGGCGATCTCAGGTGCGGTTTCGTGCCTCCGTCCTCAGGAATATGTCGACACCATCTATTGCGACATCAATGGAGAGCGCTATCGCAGCGAAGAGTGGGGGTTCGCGCTGATGAGGACTCAACATGCATTCAAGGATGCGACGCGCTACGTCGCACCCGCGAACTGCTGGGGAGACGTGGGCGCCGCCTCCGGCGCTTTGCTGTCGATTCTCGCCGTTCGCGCCTGGGAGCGGTCTTACAGCCGAGGGCCGCTCGCGCTCGTGTGGGGAAGCTCCGAGAGCGGCCTGCGCAGCTCGGTCTTGTTGGAGCAGGCACGGACGGAATGAGGGGGACACATGCCAACTGTCGCAGTCAACAGTCCGAAGACCCCAGCCCACAAAGGTAGCAACGGCGTCGCGGCCGCGACGGTGCCCAACGTTTGCAAGATGCCAGGGCCTCCCGCCCCATTTGTTCCGACCCCTTTGCCAAACATCGGCAGGAGCGGTGAAGACCCCAAAGGCTATACGACTCGTGTCACGGTCGAGGGGCAACCGGTCGCGATTTCAGGGGCGAGCTTTGGCTCTCAGGGAGACGTTGCCTCGAAAGGGACCGGCGGTGGACTCATATCCTCCAACACGCATGGGCCGACGAAGTTCGTGGGCCCCGGTTCGATGGACGTGAAGTTCGAGGGGAAGAACGTCCACCTCCTGGGCGACCCGATGCTCAACAACTGTGGGCCGAGCGGCAGCCCCGCCAATGCGGCGACGATGATGGGCCTGGTCCAAGGGATTCTGGTCGTACCCAAGCAGGGAGATGGCGACCTCAACTGCCCGCACCCCAACCTTCAGTACGATGACGTGGCAACGGATTCGACGCGACGCCAGGAACTGGACCAAAAAATCCAGAGCAAGGGGGCTTCATCTGAACGTCACTTCGCTGATGCCATTGTCGCGGAGGGGGCTGGAAATACGGCTGTGGCCGACAAGCTGCTGGAAGTGGCGTTGGAGCATGAGCGACAGTCCAAGGCGGATGCGTTCGAGAAGTTCGTAGGCAATGATACCCACGCGAAAGAGGTCTCCAAGAAGTTCCACTGTCCTGACTGCCTGATGGATGGTGAAATCGATGTGGTGACAGGGAGCGGCGTCGTCAAGGAGTGCAAGACGGGGAAGCCCAAGCTGAAGCAGCTCGAGAAGATAGCGTCTGCGTCCGCCGTGATTTTCCCAGGAGCTCCCGTTCACCTCGCGATTCCCAAAGGGATGAAGATTGGGACTCCATGGCCGCAGTCACAGATTCAGGAGCACTGACCCATGGCATCCGCATCCGACGTTTTTGTCGTGCTCGCAAAAGTGAGTGGAGAAGAGGCCCTCCGGATTGTTGAGCACGCGCTGGGCATGGTCGTCGAGCGCTATGACTTCGGGTTCCGAGGATATGGCGGAGTCGTGGCCCTGGTTTTCGAGGGAGAGGAGTTCATCCAAGAGCGCAAGCTGGCGGAGGATATTGCCTCGGTACAGTCGCTGGACCGCGGAGGGCTTGAGCAACTTGCTCATCGTGAGCACTGGTTCAGCATCGGGGGGAGCCTCCGCTTCCCGAACGAGCAACGTCAGTATGACTTCGACATCATCATGTACCCGACGTTCGATGCTGAGCGTCCAGCGTGCGTCGTCTTTCGCATGGACCCCTCGCTCTACACGGAGGTCGACGGCAGTGACGGAAATGGCTTCGATGAAGACGCCGCGGAGCGTCTGCTGAAGCTGTGTATCAGCCTTGGTGCGGCCGATGAGGTCGATGGGTTCCAGGCCTTGCTCCTCGGAGAACTGGAGGAGGTTCATCCGTTCGATGGCCCGGAGTTGCGTGCAGCTCTCGTGAGTCCGCGCTCCATTCGGGACCGGCTGTCGGGCAAGAAGGTTCTGCAACACGGGTTCGTGACGGGCATCCGGAAAACCATCCTGGGTGGGGTTGACCTGACTCCGTCATGGAACGGCTATCGGGTTCTCGAGACGACGCATGGTTTCGTCATTCTGAGCCGTCTGGTCGACCTTCGGAGGCGCCCCGAGAAGCCGTAAGATACCCCTGCGTCTTCTTTGAAAGGAGCTGCGCCTGAAGCTCTCGAACATTCCCTTCTGCACCACGGATTGGAGCGCCATCCCTCCCACCGAGCACGCGGGAGACACAGGCAAGGCGTTCTGGCGGACGCTCCAACTGGGAGACCTCCGGGTCCGGCTCGTCGAGTACACACCGGGCTACGTGGCGAACCACTGGTGCGCCCGGGGACACGTCCTGCTCGTGCTGGAGGGGACGCTGCACACCGAGCTGAAGGACGGCCGGCACTTCGAGCTGGGTCCGCTGATGAGCTATCAGGTCGCGGATGACGACGGCGAGCACCGCTCGTCGACCCAGACGGGCGCGAAGCTCTTCATCGTCGACTGACCCTCCGTCAGTCGTTGTTGGAATAGACGACCGAGGCAATCTTCCAGCCGTTGCCCGAGTTCACCAGGAGCCAGTGCTCCTGACCCCGGTTGATGACGCGCTCCCCGAGGTGGAACGTGAAGTCGAACGAGACGGCGGCGACGTCCCCATCCGTCTCGATGCGGATGTTCGTGAACTTCTCCTCGCTGGGCTCCTTGTCGGCGGTGACATCCGCGATGAAGGACGCGGGGGTGATCTTCTGCTGGGTCGGAGCCTTGCTCGCCTTGGGGTTCTTCGCGCGCAGCTGCTTGAGGAGCGCCTCCCCCTGCACGGGCTGGAAGATGACGCCGTCGTGCAGGAACAGGCCGAGGAACTTCTTCGAGTCCCTCTTGATGATGGACTGACGGAAGTCCTCGATGACGCCCTGGAGCTGCTGCCGGGCGACGGTGGTGTCCCGGGCAGGGGCTTGCGCGAAGGAGGGCAGCGAGACGAGCGCGACGAGCAGCGGAAGGGACAGGTTCATGGATGGCTTCGGAACGCGCAGTGCCTCCGGAAATTCCCCACGGCGCTCGGAGTCACTCTTCGGATTCCGCGGGCCCTGGAGGACAGGTGAGCTGGATGGGGGCGCCCCAGAGCTGTGTCTCCCCCGTGTCGTCATGGGCGAAGAAGAAGACGTGGTCGCCGCGCTGGGCGAAGCCATCCGGCGCCGAGCCGAACGTGCCGGGGCTGATGTCCGCGAGCTGGCCCGTGGTGGAGAGGGTGCCTCGGGTGAACCAGGGCTCGGGATACAGGCCATCCGTGGACGCGGTGAAGAACACCGTGCCGTTCGTCGCGGCGAACAGCGGTGAGAAGTATTCATCCCCCAGGGACAAGGGGTGATGCAGCCGCTTCGTCCCGTCGGCGGTTCCATCCGTGACCCAGAGCGACACGTCCCGGGGCGCGGGGCCGGTGTCGCTGATGGCCATGGAGAAGTAGAGCTTTCCTCCGGAGCGAGTCGTTCGCTGGATGTATGGCGTTGCCTCCGGCTTGTCCGCGAAGGGATTGGGGAGCGTGGTGATGCGAGTCTTCCCGCCGCCGCTCAACGAGACCCGGTTGATGTGGAGGAAGCGGGAATCGGAGGACGCGGTGGCCAGATAGACCTGGGACCCCAGGGTCCCCAGCAGGCGGGTGGGGCTCCCGAAGGACTCCAGGCGGAGCGTGCCGTCCCGGGTTCCATCCGTCTTCCACACCTCGGCGTTGGGGCTGTCATCCAGCACGAAGAGGCCCAGGTCGCCCGCGTGGCTCACGTCGTTGACGGAGGTGTTCGCGGCGTCCAGCTTCTTGACGGCGAAGGTTCCGGAGGACGTGCCATCCGTGCGCCAGAGCTCGGTGCCCTGGCTGCCCGAGGACAGGAACAGGTGGAGCGCATGGTCCACGGTCAGCGAGACGTAGCGGACCTGGAAGCCCGAGGGCAGGACGGCCACGCGGAAGGTTCCGGAGGACGTGCCGTCCGAGCGCCAGACTTCGTACAGGGGGAAGTGCGGCGCCGAGCCGGACACGGTGCGCACGAAGACGAGCAGTCCGTCGAGCGCGGTGATGTGATGGAACCAGGTGCTCTCGGGGCCGGGAGACAGGTCCTTGACGAGCCGCGTCCCCGCCTCGGTGCCGTTGCTGACCCACAGCTCGTTGCCGGTGGCGGGGTCCTGGAAC